>NZ_JAILWF010000001.1 GCF_025699065.1 Nitrosarchaeum sp.
AAAAACGACTCTCTTTGAATCCATCATGCTATGTTTGTATGGTCAGAACTCTTTTGAGCAAAAAATCACTCTCAAACAATACCATGCATCAATTTTGAGGTCCATTCATCGATATTTAGGCACAAAAAAATCTGCAGATGAGGCATCAATAATAGTAGAATTTCAGTTTGCCCATGAGGGAAAAATTACTGAATACCAGGTATTGCGAATGTGGCAAAACAATGATGGTAAAGTAGATGAGAAATTATTAATTCAAAACAAAGAGATTGATGAAGAAAATTTTTCAAAACTAGATTTGGAAGAATCTGATTGGCAAACTTTCATCGATCAATTACTCCCAAAAGGAATTACATCACTGTTCTTTTTTGATGGAGAAAAAATTCAAAGTATTGCCGATTCTGGTGATGAAGCAAGACACATTAAGTCTTCTTTTGATGTTTTACTTGGGCTTGATCTTGTAAAACAACTAAGTGATGATATTGGCCTTACTTTATTGAGAAATTCTGATGGAGAAACAAAAAAGCTTCTTGAGGAGCTTGATAAGTTTACACATGATAAAAATGAAGCAGAAGAAAAATTAGGAAAACTTCAAGATAAGCAAGGTGATCTTGCAATACAAATTAAAATTTTACAGCTAAAGGCATCAGAGCAAGAAGAACAATTCAAAAAAATAGGTGGTAGTTTTGCAAATAAAAAAGAATCATTAAAAATTGAAAAAGCAAGATTGGAATCAAAATTAGAAAATGTTGAAAAAGAAATTAGAGATCTATGTTCTGGTGTTTTACCTTTTAGTTTAATACCTAATTTAATGAAACAATTAAAATCAGAACTTTTAGCTGATCAGAAAAAAATACAAGATAGTTTTGAAAAAAATATTTTAGAAAATACTTTTAAAGATTTACTAGAAAAAATAAACTCTAAATCATTTTTGCCCATGTATGATGATACAGTTAAAGAAAATTTCAGCAAACAACTTATACAACTCTTAGAAAATAAACTAGAATCTATTTCTAATATTCATAAAACAACATTTAATCTATCACAAAATGATATGAATCAAATAATTCAATTAATTGATGAAGTTGATAAATCATCTGAGGCAAAAATTGAATCACTTGCTAAATCTCATAATGTTATCCTAAACTCGCTAAATTTGATTAATGTTAGCCTCGAAAGTACTCCTAAAGATGATGAAATTGGTACTATATTTTCAAAATTAACTCAAACTAATCGTGAATTAGGAGAGCTTGAAAATGAAATGAATCATTTGAAGACCCTTGAATCTCAAGAAAAATCATTTATCACTATCTTAAATGCAAAGATTAGAAATATACTTACAAAAAGACAAGCAGACAAAAGAAGACTCTTAAGTTTAGAGCTTGGGCCTAGCGTACAAGATGTACTTGAAGAATATTCTAATTTACTTCGAAACAAAAAACTCGAACTGCTTGAAGAAAATATCTTAAAAGGTTTGGATATATTATTACACAAAAAAGATTTTATCGATAAAGTATCAATTGATAGAGAATCATTTGAAATTACTCTATACAAAGGAGAAGATGAGATTACAAAAGAGATGTTATCTAAAGGTGAACTACAAATGTATGCAACTGCTGTTGTATGGGGACTGGCAAAAACATCTGACAGACCACTTCCATTTATGATAGATACTCCTCTTGCAAGATTAGATGATGAACACCGAGAAAACGTAGTAGAAAATTTCTATCCTCTGGCATCTCATCAAACTATAATATTTTCTACAAATTCTGAAATTAATTTTTATTTTTATAAAAAACTAGAATCGTTTATTGCAAATTCATTTGTAATCAAGTATGAATCATCTAAAGGAAAAACTGTAAAATACGATGGATATTTTTTCAATGAAAAGGGAGAAAAAATAATTGAAGTTTAGTAGAATAAGGATTAGCAGTCGTAGTCAACGTACATTTGGTGAAATAAAATCTCATACTGGTCTTACCCCGAATCTTTTAGCAAGATTTGCAATATGCATATCTCTAAAGGAAAAATCAATTCCAAATCCAGATGAGTTTAATGAAGAAGGATCAGAGATTGCACCAAATGTCTTGTTTGGTGAATATGAGGAAATCTACATGGCATTAATTCTTAATCGTTTAAAGCAAGATAAGTTAGATCCTGAAAATTATCTAAATGAAATGATGCGAGCTCATTTAAACAGAGGAGCAATTGCTTTAAGCCCAAGAATCAAGGATTTGTCAGATTTTTATGAACTAGTCAAAGAGGAACGAAATGTCTAGATTTCCAATTTATCTTGATTCACATGCTACCACACCTGTAGACCCACGCGTTTTTGATGAGATGAAACCCTATTTTATAGAGAAATTTGGTAATGCATCAAGTTTGGATCATTCCTATGGATATGATGCATCAATTGCTGTACAGCAATCTCGTGAAGTAATAGCAAGGACAATTGGAGCAAACATGGATGATATTTTCTTTACATCAGGGGCAACAGAGTCTGATAATTTAGCGTTGATTGGGGTAATGGAGAAAAACAAATCTAAAGGAAATCATCTAATCACATGTGTTACAGAACACAAAGCAATACTTGACACTGCAAGACATTTAGAAAGTATTGGATACAAAGTTACATTTTTACAAGTTGATGAATTCGGTCTAATCGATCTTGAGAAATTAAAAAATTCTATTACAAATGAAACTGTGTTGATTTCTATCATGTTTGCAAACAATGAGATTGGAACAATAGCAAATGTATCAGAGATTGGAAAACTTGCACATGAACATAATGTTTTATTTCACACAGATGCAGCACAAGCAGTAGGTCATATTCCAATCGATGTTAAAAAATTAAATATTGATCTGATGTCATTTTCATCTCATAAAATCTATGGTCCAAAAGGAATTGGTGCCCTATATGTTAGAGGTATATTTCCTAGAGTAAAGATTAGTCCACTTGTGTTTGGAGGAGGACAAGAACGTGCACTTCGGTCTGGAACTTTAAATGTTCCAGGGATTGTTGGATTTGCAAAAGCAATAGAGATTTCTCAACAAGAATTGGAGCAAGAAAACATCAAATTTAAAAAATGGACAGATAGCATGTTGGAAAAACTATCCCTAGTTGGCGCAAAACTAAACGGTCATCCTGAGAAAAGACTCCCTCATAATCTCAATGTACGATTTGATGGAATTGATGGAAAAGCAATAATTAATTCAGTATCAAAAAAACTTGCAATCTCTGCTGGTTCTGCTTGTACTACTCAATTCGTAGAACCATCTCATGTGTTGTTGGCATTAGGTTTAACAGAAGATCAGGCTCATTCATCAATTAGAATAGGCTGTGGTAGATTTAACACTGATGAGGAAATAGGAATTGCTGCTGATGAGATTTATTCTTGTGTGAAATCATTAGCAAAAATTCATGTTTGATTCTTAATATTTAATACTTCAATTTACTTTAAAAATTGTATAACATTGGCTTTACCATCAATTACAAAGATTAGAAAACCATTATTGAAATATCTTGGAAAAGATAGACAATATCACTCATTAGATGAATGTGTCACTCATCTTGGAAATCATTTTTCTCTGACTGATGAAGAACTGAATCAAAGATATGAAGGAAATCAAAAAAGACCAATTTTTAAAAAAATGGTAACTTACGTCGTATCTGATTTTAGAATTGCACAATTAATTGACGATGAAATTAAACCTGGAATGGCATCTTTTAAGATCAGTAATTCTGGTTTAAAACTACTTGAAGAAAATCATGATGAAATTACTAATAAAATTCTAAAACAATTTGGTGAATATTCCTTACTAGAAAAAAATCAAACAGAAAACATAACAAGTGATACTGAAAAATCAGAGGAAGAAGAATTTGATGTTCTTGGAGAACAACTTGCAAAAAGAGTTCAAATAGAACTCTTAGAACAAATAAAAAATCAATGTTCTGCTAAAGGATTTGAAATGCTCTGTCTAAAATTATTTGAAGAAATGGGTTATGGAAAATCCAAACATACTGGTAGAAAAGGTGATCGTGGTGTTGATGGAATTATTACTGAAGATAAGTTAGGTTTAAGACAAATTTATGTTCAAACTAAAAAATATGAAGGAACAATTCCATCTGATGAAATATACTCTTTTTCTGGAAAATGTTCCCGTGATAAAGTTTCAGGAATATTTGTAACCACATCAGATTTTTCAAAAGATGCTATAGAAGAAATGGAAAAAGAACCACTGATCAGATTGATTAATGGAAAAGAATTAGCTGAATATCTTTATGAATATAATATCGGAGTAGAAATATTCACAAATGTTGAATTAAAACAAATTAATTTAGATCAACTGGAAATTTATTTTAATTAATTTTTCTTAGACGCTCTGAGTGCTGAGGTCTGTCTCTAACATATTTGCCATCACTTAATTTCTCAAACCATTCATACAACACTTGTACATTTCCAGTAAGTTCTCTTCTACTTGGAACTGGAACGTCAGTACAATTGTCTTGAATCCATTCTTTTATTCTACCAAAATATGCTTCTGGATTGATAAATTCATCTATTTTTTGGATAAATGGATGAGCAAAAAACTGAATCTTTAATTTTTTTAAAAATCCTTCCTTTGATAACCCTAATTCTATACCGTAATTTGCTAAATCGTGAAATATGCATGCATTTGTTTCAGGATCATCTGAAGGTGATCTGTTGGACCTGATTCTTTCATAACCTTCGACAAGCTTATCGATGTCTTTTGTCATAGGCAAAGATGATATTAAAAAATTATTTTTTTGTGAAATTACTATATCTTCAAATTTAATTTGTTTTGGAATTTCCTTCATTTGTTTATCATACCATTTTTTTAATTGTTGATAAATTTCATCATTGACTAGTATTGCTTCATTTCTAATCTTCTCAAAATATAATCTATCTTCGCTTGTTAATTGTTCTAATAAACATCCTATCTCATAATTTCCTTCAGGCATTAATCCTCTTTGAGAAATATTTCCAGATGAAATAATTATTGTATCAAAATTTATTGAATAAATCTTTAGATGAATCTTGTTGTTTATGTATAACGTGATATTGTTTTCTTTACAATATTGATATAATTCCAATTCAGATGAACCTGATAAAATATCATTTGGTTCCCATGTTGTTATAATTATTATTTTATTATTTACATTTTCTAAAAGGTTCGATAATATTTTTGTCTTGATATATGGAACATAAAGAAAAATTTGTTCATGTTCTTTTGCTTGAATAATGTAATCTCTAATCTTTTCAAATAAAGGTGATCTGATTATTTGTTTATTCTCTTTCATAATATTGATCATAAATTCTGTATAATTCTTCAAAGTTCTGGAATTGAGCTAAAAATTCATCTTGTACATAAACAATATCGCAGAATTCAGTCCCATCTTTTACATTTGGACCTCTCATACCTCTACCTATCATTTGTAGTAACGTATTAGGTGATTTGGTTGGTCTAGAAATAAACACGGTGTCAACTACTGGCGCATCAAAACCTGTCGTAAAGACATTATAATTTAAAAGAATGTTTATTTTCTTTTCTCTAAACTTTGTAATTATTTCCGTTCTTAACTCAGGAGGTGTGTGTGAATCGACAAACTCTGCATTTTTTCCAAGATCTTTTAACAAAATATACATTAATCGTGACTGTTCTACACTAGGTCCGAAATACAGAATTTGTTTTCTCTGTTCGTTTAATTCTAATATTTTTTTTATTATTCGTACATTTCTAATATGACTATGACCAATTTTTCTAAGTAATTTTTCATCATATTCTTCTGGTACATTTCCTGCTGCTTTCATTTCTGAAATTGTTAGTTCAAAATCAATTTCTGGTATTATGATGGGTTTTTTGAATGAGAGTTTTGATAAAACACCAAGTTCTTGTAGATATGAAATGGGGCTTTGATAGTTATCTGTATTGATTGTTAGTCTTTTATCGTTAAAAAGTGCAGCGAGTTTTTTATTTTCCTCTTCTTGACCTCTTCCTGGTGTTGCAGTCAATCCGATGTATTTTGCTTCAAATTTTCCAATTTCTTCTAATGCCTTATTGTATTTTTTAGCTGCAGCATGATGCGCTTCATCAAAAATAATTAGATCAGCTTTTACTTTTTTATTATTTTTCAAAAAATTCATTAGTTTACTTATTCCAAAAATTATTATTTTAGAACCTTCAATATTTTCTTTAAATTTATAATTGTCTCCCCAAACTCTGTTTAAATGAAGATCTTTTGTACCTCTATGTGCCCAAATTTTTTTAAATTCAATATCTGCTTGTTCCAACAGCTCTTTTTTATCTGCTAACCAAATCACTATGGCATCATTATGTGTATTGAGAAAATTTGTCACAATCTCCATTGCGATCTTTGTTTTTCCGCCACCTGTAGGAATTTGAATTAAAAATCGACTTGAATCATATTTTAATTCCTCATTTGCTTCATCATAGATTTTAAATTGATAATTAAATAGCGGCGAATAACTCGTGATAGGTTTTTCTAAAAATTCATAGTCTTTTTTTTGTTCATTATTTTCTGGAATTAATCCTAAATCTAATTCAAATGCATTTACAAAGGCTTTTGTTATATCATTATCGCCCCATTGAAACATGGCTATTTTATTAACAAATTTTTCTTTTTGACTTGTTGGTGATGTTTTAGAAATCATTTTTAAATTTGATTTTGAGACAAAATTGCTAAACTGTTTATTTCCAAATGCTCCTCTTAGTAATTTAATTCTGAAATTTTTATCTTTGAATTTTTTTGGATTTAAGTTTAAATAAAGTTCCTCACAAATTTCTGGATCTAGTAAAATATCTACTGTATCATTTTTTAATAAATTTCTGATAGCATTGAATTCATCTTTTTCTTCTTTACTTAGAAATATTTTACTAGAAATGATTGGAGATAAGTTAAATCTAGACATTTACTCTATCGTCAAATTTCTTATCATCTGATAAGATGTATAGATATTTTGTCCAGTCTCCAATGACTAATCTCATTGTTGTACTTGGTACTTGTGGTGTGTCTTTAAATGAAACTTCAGTCTGAGTCTTGGCTGATACAAAAGACCCAATCATTAAATTAAACAGATATCTTGATTTTAAAATCTCTCTTTCAAATTCATTTTTTCTATCTATTAGTTCCTCTGATAGCGGATGTCCTAGAAGTTTTTCAATTTCTCCAACATCTGATAAATCTCGTATTTTTTTATACACTGAATCTAACAGAACAAAGAATGGATGTTTTTGATTATATTCTATGAAATTTGTTCCTAAATCATAATTGATATAGAAAAATGGACTTTCTTCTGGTAAATTTGGATTGTCTCTAAATTGAACATGGAGTTCTAATAGCTTGGTTGGATCTATTTGTTGTCCAAACTGCCTATATCTTTCTGCAATTTCATTTGCAGCAATTTCTATTTCTGCCTGTGTTTTTTCTGTGGTTATTTCATCTTGACCAATTCCTGTTTCTTCGAATCTTTCTGATGATCTTTCATTGACATCTAAACTCTCAGATTTTTGAGATTTTTCTACAGCATCGTCTGTATCCCAAATTTCTTTAATTTTTCTACGAGCTTGTTTTATTGTATGTGACACTTCTTTTGATATTTGTTCTGCAAGAGCATTATCTGGAATTGCTCCAACTTTGACATTTTTTATTTCAAATCTTTTATCTAATGTAGCTGGAAATTCTATCTCCATACCCCAGTAACGATCTGGATGATCTGCATCTGTAATTATTCTTCTATCTATGTAGTAGTTTACTTCTCTACCATTTCTTAAAATACTAAGACCTTCATTTTTATGAATATGTAAATTGAAATTTTCTTCATTTTTATATTTTGGTCGTGGTCTGTATTTTTTATCTAGTAATGACATTCTAATTACCACGTCATCTTTTTCTTTTCCAAGTTCTTTTTGATCAAATGGATGAAGATTAACTTTGATCTTTTTTTCTGTGAATGGTGTAGATTTTGGCTCGTTTTCAAATTCTGGAATTTTTGTCATATATAGTGGATCTACAGGAGTTACTTTTTTTCCATTTAGCGTAATTGTACAAATATTCTCATTCGGTACTGCTTGTGAACGATTTTCAGGTCCAGTTGTAATTATTTCATCTCCGATAAATTTTCGATAAATTCTACCTAAATTACGAAAAAGAACTCCTAGGTCTCCCTTGTTACTTCCCTGTGTGTTATATATTTCCCAATCTTCTTTAAAATCATCTGCGGCATCAAAAACTTTCCAAATAACAATCGTCCCAGATTTTTTAATTATTGCTGTATATTTTTCAGGAGGTGATCTTAAAATCGGTTTTTTTATTGGTTTACCTTCAGACACATCAAGAACATTATAAGATACATGTCTCCAGTCTCCATCTTTTTCTTTTGAATAAATTTCAAGATTTCTACATTGATTAACAGTACCTGCAATCAACCCCCAACCAAAACGCCCAATTGATTCTCTGTTGTTATATGTTTTTGATTGACCTTGAGTTAAAGAACCTGACAGATCCTTTTCGTCCATTCCGATTCCATCATCTGCAACAAAAACTTCTCTGAGTCTATCTGGATCTGTTCTGTTCCTACTTTCTTCCCAGAATAATTTTATCTGAATATTTTTTGCTTTTCCGTGACCTATGGAATTGTCAATGATTTCACACAGAGAATCTTCAAATTTGTAACCTGATTCTCTTAATGAAAGTAATAATCTTGGTGAAAATGGTGGTATTGCATCTTCTAATGCCATCTAACATCACTTTCTTTGAAATTATAAAAACTATAGGGTTTTGACATATTGTGAATTTCATAATTTATGCCACTATCTTTTAAAACTAACAAAAGTTTAATGAAACATGCCTGAATTTCCTACTAAAAAACAAATCAAAAAGGGTAGTAAAGTAGCAATTGAATTAAAAAAAGATCAGGGAACAGGAAAACTTTTTGAAGGAATTGTAAAAACCATTCTAACATCTGACAATTTTCATCCTCATGGAATCATGGTTGAGTTAGCAGATGGTAATATTGGACGTGTCAAAAAATTACTATCAAAAAATATTTCAGAGGTACAAAGTTCAAAAGAAATACGCTCAAAAATTTATAAAAAATTAAAAAATTTTGATGTTAAAGCAACTAAAAACAATCTTACTTTAACTCAATCCAAATCTAGTGTTGTAATTAAGCAAAATACCAATATTCCAAAAGATGAAGACACATGGAATGAATTCAAATCTACATTTCAATACGATATGGATGAAGAAAATTTAAGAAAATCTGGAAAGATAATTGAAGCTAATGCACGACAAAATAATTATAAACAAATCAAAGATGCATTACAAAAAGAAATATCATTAACAATTTCTGCTTTTGCAAATCAAGAAGGTGGCAGATTATTTGTTGGAGTAAATAATGATTCTACCATTTTAGGACTAGAACGTGATCTAAGAGTATATTCAAATAGTATTGATAAATTTACATTAGCATTTACTGATTCTTTAAAGAAATTTATAAAAAATAATGCATTTATTTCTAAACTAAAATTTGAATTTGCTACAAATGGAGATAAACAATATTTAGTAATTCAAGTGCCAAAATCAAATGAACCAATTTTTGTTAACACTTCAAATGGGCAAGAAGTATATGTTAGAATACAAAAAAGTTCTGAAAAGTTCTCACATGAAGATTTTCTTAAACATTGTAAGGATCGATTTCCAAATTGGATGAAATAACATGACTTCAATTACATTTTATGGTGGTGTAAATGAAATTGGAGGAAATAAAATTCTGCTGCAAGACAAAGATACAAAAATATTTCTAGACTTTGGAAAAGGATTCACAGGACTATCAAATTACTTTGAAGAATATCTCGCACCACGTTCCTCAAATGGAATTTTAGATTTTATTACAATGGGATTAGTGCCTGATATCCCAGGAATATATCGAGATGACTTGATGTTTCGTGCAGGCAGAGAACTAAAAGAGCCTGAGGTTGATGCAGTTTTGATATCTCATGCACATGCAGATCATGTAGATTATGCATCATTTTTGCACAGAGACATTCCACTATACATGGGCCAAACCACTCAAAATATGATAAAAGCAATTCAAGAACGCTCTAGTGGTTCAATTGATAGAGAAATCCTAGAATTCAAACTAGTTGGTGCAAAAAGAGGTGACCCAAAGATTGCAAGAACAATTAACACATTTCGTTCAGGTGATAAATTTAAGATTGGTTCATTAGAAATTGAGCCGATTCATGTTGATCATTCCATTCCTGGGGCCTATGGTTTTGTAATTTACACAAGTGAAGGTCCAATTGTATACACTGGTGATTTGAGACGTCATGGCTCAAAGCCGCAAATGACTGAAGAATTTATTGCAAAAGCAAAGTCTGTAAAACCAATAGCTCTAATTGCTGAAGGAACAAGAATCAAAGATGTACCAACTAATGAAAATGAACAACTAGTGTATGACCAATCAGATAAATTAGTTGCAAATACTGGCAATCTGATTTTTGCTGATTTTAATTTCAAAGATGTCGATAGAGTACAAACATTTTACAATGTAGCAAAGAAAAATAATAGAAAACTAGTAATCAAAATCAAAGACGCATATTTTTTAAAACATTTATCTTCTGATCCAAATTTGAATTTACCAAATTGGAATGATGAAAACATTGCAATTTACAAAGCAAAATATCGTACTGGCACATATTTGGATTCAGATTATGTTGGTGAAGACAGAACATTTGCTACAGCACCAAACGCATTGACTGCTGCTGAAATCGCATCAAGACCTGACAAATATCTATGTGCCATGGGATTTTTTAGTTTTAATGCTTTAATTGATATGAAACCAAAAGCAGGTGCAATTTACATTCATTCAGCTAGTGAGGCATACAATGAAGAGCAAGTTTTAAGCACAAAGAGGCTCAAAAATTGGATTGAAAAGTTCCAAATGGAACATCATCAAATTCATTGCTCAGGTCATGCAAAAGGTGAGGACTTGATGAGTATGGTAAAAGAGATTGATGCTAAAATGCTATTTCCAGTTCATACAGAGTATCCAACAGAGTATGTTCGAGTGACAAACAAAATCACTATTGTGGAACTAAATAAAAAATATGAAATCTAAAAACCTTGGAACTCTAATAGTTAAACCATTTCAACCCATGACTGCAAAGTCGCAAGAAGAAGTTACAAGAAAAAAAGATTTACGAGATTTTATCATAGATAATATCTCTAATCTATCTGATGTTAAAAATTCTTGTAAAGATATCAAAACTGTATCTGTTGAAGTTTGTTTTAATTTGTATAATGGTGAGAAAAATGACACATCTAGATTTTGTAAAGACTTGGATAATCTTTTAAAAATTGTACTTGATGTTCTTGCTGATTATATGGATAATAAAACTGAAAATCGTGAATTTGGATTAGGAATAATCAGAAATGATAATCAAGTATCTGAGATTTACTCATACAAGAAATTTGTACAAGATCCAAACCTTGAAGGAATAGATATTACTATTTTTGAGTGGAATGATTAATTTACTAAATCCTAAAAGTATGTTTTTAGGTTTTTTACACATGACGATTAAAGAGACAAGAAGATGATTCATAAATGATGAATTCTAAATCTAATTGTTGAGTAGTCAAAACATTACTGGATTAAAAGTAGGAAATGATGTGCATGGAATCTATGTTTTAAATGAAATTAGTTCCCCAATTCCATATAAGAATAATAAATCTGGTTCTTGGCTTTCTCTGAAAGTTTCTGATAAAACAGGACATATTGAAGCAAAATTTTGGGGTGCTGATATGAATTCTATTGACTGTGCTGAATTATGTTCCTCATTAAAAATAGGTGATGTTTTAGAAATTTCTGGAAAAGTAGAATCATATCAAAATAACCCTCCTTCTATCTCAATTAGACCTGGTGGAATATCTAAAAAAAATATTGGCGAATATGATCCAACTGATTTTGTCTCTAAAACTGATAAAGATATTGATTCCATGGTAGATGAATTAAAAACAACTATCCAAACTATTTCTAATCATGACATCAAACGTTTGCTAAATGCTTTTGTTGAAGATGAACAATTTATGAAAAAATTCACATCATCTCCTGCTGCAAAGAAATTACATCATGCTAAAATTGGAGGTTTGTTAGAACATGTCATTAGTCTTTTAGCCCTTTCTTTGAAAGTTGTTGAAAAACATCCTGAGTTAGATAAAGATTATCTTATTGCTGGATGTGTTTTACATGATATTGGAAAGATTGTAGAATATCAAGTATCTACTTTAATTGACATAACTGATGAAGGAAGAATGTTAGGACATATTTCAATTGGACAAAAAATGGTTAGTGATAAAATCAGTAGTTTGGAAAATTTTCCTGAATCAATTAAATTAAAAATAATTCATATGATTTTAAGTCATCATGGAGAATTGGCAAAAGGCTCTCCTGTAAAACCATGTTTTCCAGAAGCTATTGCTTTTGCTAAAATTGATGATATAGATGCACAAATTCAAAGAGTCATCGATATGAAACATGATAATCCTGATAAAGAATGGATTTGGATGGAAGAATTTCAAAATAATAGCTCGTTATATCTGAAATAATTACACATGCTGGTTATTTTATAATAACATTAAATTATTATGTAATTTGTATTAAAATTTATAATGACTGATAAATGTCTTTTTTGTTCACATTCTGATCAAATTCAATATTTTAATGATTCAGCAATATCTTTTTTTGATAAATACCCCGTTACCAAATACCATATTCTAATTATTCCAAAACGACATGTACCTTCTTTCTTTAATCTAACTGTCAAAGAACAATTAGATTGTATTACTCTTGCAAATCACGTTAAATCACAATTATGTACCATTGATGAAACCATTTCAGGATTTAATTTAGGAATTAATGATGGAACTGATGCAGGACAAACCATTCCTCACTGCCACATTCATTTAATTCCACGTAGGAAAAACGACATAGAATCACCCATGGGTGGAATTAGGCATATATTTCCTGAAAAAGGATATTATGGAAAATTTCTCAAGATGATTCAAACATAACATTCAAGTATATTATGAGTTTCTTATCATTACGTGTCATTAAAATCATGTTCATCATATGATCCTACCGAAACTGAATTTTTCTATCATGATATTTCCAATATTAGAACCAATGATTCACGTTCTATGTTTGAAAAAGATCGTTCAAAAATAATTCATTCTACTGCTTTTAGAAGATTACAAGGTAAGACACAAGTATTTTCACCAGGACATGCAGATTTTTTTCGAACTAGGCTAACACATTGTCTAGAAGCAGCTCAAATTGGAAAAGGATTAGCATTGAATCATAAAGTTGCAGATCCAGATCTTGTTGAATTAGCTTGTCTTTCTCATGATATAGGACATCCTGCATTTGGACATGCTGGAGAACATAAGTTACAAGAATTAATGAAGGATTGCGGGGGATTTGAAGGAAATGCGCAAAATTTACGAATACTTAATTTTCTCGAATCAAAATATGAAAAATGTCGTGGACTAAATTTTACTCGTGCATCTATTGATTCTATCTTAAAATATTCTGATAATTATTCTTCTGTAAAAGAAAAAAATCCTGCACAATGGAAATTTTTTTATGATGATGATCAACCTCTAGTTGATTGGGCAAAATCAGGTGCACCTAGTAAAGATGATAAATCTATTGAATGCCAGATTATGAATTGGTCTGATGATATTGCATATTCTACACATGATTTAGAAGATGGAATAAAATCAGGCATGATTTCATCCGATAAATTAGATCAATTAGAACCTGAAATCAGAAAAAAACTATCTGCTGAAAATAAATGGAATGAAGATATTTGGAGCGATGTCAAAAATGTGATAAAAACATTAACTGCATTACCAAAAACACCACATCATAAAAAAGCTAAACGTATTGAATTAATTGCACAGTTAATACATGAATTCATTGCTGAAACAAAAGTTATACCTAGACCAAATTCTTCTTCTTTTGCCTCTAGATATCATTATACCTTAGAGATTGATCCAAAAATTAAGATAAAATGTAACATGTTAAAAGAATTAGTTTGGAGTATGATTTTAGATGATCCACGTGTTGCAACTTTAGAAAAAAAAGGCCAACTAATTGTATCTGAACTTTTTGATATATTCTTAGAAGAAGATAATTGGACTAACAAAATGTTTCCCACAGATTTTAGAGAAATTCTTAATGATGGAAAAACTTCTAGAGAACGAGTGATTTGTGATTATATTGCAGGTATGACTGATAGCTACGCCTTGCGATTATATTCTAGATTAACTGAATCTGACATTCATTCCATATTTGAACTTCTTTAGGTATAAATAAAATAATTTATCAATAGATAGTTTTTATTTCATCTAAGAAAATTATACATTTAGTGATTGAACAAGAAAAAGATCAAGAAATTAGTCCTCAAACGTTGAATATGTTTCTTTTAGATTTCTTAAATAAACATTCTGTTGATTATTGGAATATAAATGAGATTACAGGAAAGGCTGGAATAACATCAAATAATTACGCTCGAGTCAAACGCTCCTTACAATATTTTGATAATCAAAAACTAGTCCAGAAATTTTCAGTTTTAACTCCAGACATACAAAAAAAAACTAAACTAGAAAGCGTAAAAAGTATCACTTTAGAATCTTATCAAATAACTCAACTTGGTAAAGATACTTATAAAAAAATCATGGATTCGTGTTTAGATTCTGTAAGTTTGCGTTTACTTAGTATTAAAAAGATTGAATAGTTTTAATCAATCCATACTGTGGAATATCCAAAATTATTTTCTAATATTAAATCTACATGAATTTTTCTTTTTAACAAATCCATCGTACTTCTAATGTTTTCCTTTTCAAATGCATTATCAAATATTTTACCAATAATGATTATTCTTCGAATTTCCAATCCAATATTTTTTTCAAATGAAAATTTTTTAATGATTTCTTCAATATCTCTAATTTTTACTGAATTTTCATAAAATTGAATTATATACCATCCTGTAGAAGTCTTAATCCCTAAATCATAATTTCGTAAAAAATGTATTTTTCCTTTTTGTTTTTTCTTATATTTTTCAACACTTTTATTTTTTTTAATTCGTTTTTTGTTAATTCTGTCAATTTCTGGGAAAACAAAGCTAAGATGATTCATTATTTTTTCTAATTTTGGATTTCCCTCTTTGATAATAATTTCTGGTTCTACTAATTCAAAATTCATTAGATATGATCTACGTATTAAATAACTTTGAATTTTAAGTAGTTCTTTTTGTTGTTTTTTACCTTTAGTAATTATTTTTAAAAATAATCCTCCATTAGAAATGGGTAACCATAAGCCTAATGTGAAAAGTATAGCTAATCCAAATAATAATAATACTAATTGATTTGTTTGAGAAAAAATATGACTAGTTTCTAAAAGTATGTTAAATAAACCAATCACCACCAAAAAAATAGTGATACTTACTCCTATTGTACTAATTACTACCCATTTAGTTTCTTTAAACATTAAAAAATAATCTAAAATTGTAGATTTTGTTTCTTCAAATCCTACATCGTTATCCTCCATAGACATGAATTTTTCTACTAGTACTATTTAAGAAAATTGGACATAAGTGTCTCATCTTGTTAAATGTAATTTCAGTTTAGATTATTCATGATAAAAACAACTAGATCTGTAAATGGATACTGGCCAATAAATCATACCTTTGCAGATCGATATGTAGTAACAGGAATAACTAATTTAATATTAGAACATGTAACAAATTCAAAGAAAAAACTTATCATAATCGATGTTGGTTGCTCAAAGGGAGTTGCCATGAAATATGCACAAAATTATCTTGAGCAAAAAAATATCAAATCCGTTACTATTGGTATTGATGTTTCAAAAAATATAGTAAATGATGCCAAGAAAAATTTGAATGAATTCATTAACAAAGACGTGTTGCATGTTGACGATTGTGATGAAAAAGCTGATGTTGTAATTTGTAGTAAAGCCATAATCTTTGTAACAGGAGAAATAAGATACAATATAATTAAAAAATGTTCAAAATTTCTCAAAAATGATGGTATATTAATTACTGATGTTGATTGTTTTGAAAAATCTAATTTATTAGATGAATTACGTCTTTTTCAATATATTATTCCATCTTTTTCTTGTTTTAAAAATGGTCTTAGTAGATTCTATGAAGAATACAGGATGAGATTTTATACCCCTCTTAGAAAAAAAATGAAAAAAAAATCCAAATCCGATGCAATAAATTATGCTGAAGCAATTTTGTCTGGTTGGCAATCTCTCTCATCTCTTCAAAAGTTAGATTGGAAACTAGTAATAAATTGGAAATTATTTTAAATGTTAAGTAATTAAAAATTATTAATTATATTTTTGATTTTCTCTTATAATTCTCTATTATTTTTTGTAGTGTATATCTAAGTGTTTGAGTCTATCTCAAGTTTAGATGAAATTATTTGCTTAATTCTATCATGTATCCAAACTTTATTAAAACATCTTGCAGTTTATGCTTTTCTTTTTCAGATAATGGAACATTGATTCTTAGATTATTTCCAATATTATAAAGAAAATTCTTTTGCTCTTGTGATAAAAATGAAATTTTTTGCAGTAACTGTACTGTTTCTAGCTGCTTTGAAATTGAAAATGGAATAAAGAAAACTCCCATTTATACTCCTTCTTTGTTTTCTGCTGTTTCATCTTCATTTTCTAATTCATCTTCATTTTCTAATTCATCTTCATTTTCTTCATAATTTTCTTGTTCCTCCTCATCTTTTCTTACCAAATTACTTATTCTCTCATTTATTCTCCAAAATTCTCTGACAGATTCTGAAACAGATTTTCCTTTAATTGATTTGTGAAGCCATTCGAGTTCTTTTATCACAAAGTTTGTTGGTACCATCTCAGAAGATGATTTAGCTAATAATGCCACTGTGGATAGAATCTTTATCTTTGTTTTTTCACTGTTTGTAGTCTCATACAAGTTCCACAATTCGTATTTTACTTTCTCAAGTGTGTCAAAGTTACTCTTACAGTACACCTGAAGCTGACCTGCAGGGAGACTATCACACCACTCTACTGCTTCTTTTTTTAGATATTCAAGGTCCAAAGATATTGTTCTTAGACTAACTCCTTGTTTTTGAGCAATCTTGTCTTGACTATACCCTTGTGTGTGAAGATGCCATACTTGTTGTCTTCTGTTAAAAATCTCTGATTTTTTCATATCTGCAACTTTATATCTCTATTTTTGCGCTGATTTTGCAAAAATTCATGTGCTCTCAAATAAAGTCACTTTTTGGTCTCTCCCTGTTTATCTTGTCGATTTCTGCAAAATCATCATCAAATTTTTGTATCTGCTTTCTATGATATGCAACTTCTTCCTCTGGAATTGTTCTCTTTTCCTCAAATATTCTTAACAAGTGCTTCAATTGAGCAAAACGAATCTTTGAGCTTTTTACCATACCATCGCTGTAAATTGGCAGCAGATCAAATTTTTCTATTTCTTTGAAAAGCTCAAAGATATACTTTATGTCACACTCCATCTTAACAATCTCTATCACAAACTGGCTGTACAGCTGTCTGTAAGAGAAAGCCCTAATTTTACAAACTAATTCTTTTCTCTTTTTGTCATCATCCAATTTTTCTCACTGTTAGTTTATGTTCTAGATAATTTGAGATTCCACGCAGTTCTTTTTTTGCATTTTCTTTGATTAAATTATACACTTCTTCTTTTACTGCAATTGACTTGTAAGGCATATTAATTTTGGAAAACTAAGCGTATAAGAGGAATATTGAATATGATGCTACATTAACACTGTCGAACATTAATTATAATGATTCTATTACTTTCTCTTGTTCTTCTAATACTGTTCTCTTTGAATTCCTCTTTTCCTCATATCTTCCTTTGATTGTATCGTTATCAAATTTTTTGATATACACGTAGGCATTGTGTTGACCGATAGAAAATTTGTAAGTAGAATCTATTATCGGCTCAGTATCTCTGTTGAAATGATAATATTGAAAAATCCATTTGTGAGATGGCTCAGAGATAAACCTAGAGCCCGCACGAATAGATAGAAAATGCTTGACTTCACCTATGTATTCAGCTAATTCTGTAAAACCCTCAATAGAGCAAAAAAGAGGATTTTGAGAGCAACCAATGTGTAAATCCAGCCTACCATTTTGAGATATTTGTGCTTTAGAATCAAATCTAGGATTAGCTAGAATTGGAATCACGAATTGCTTATTTTTAGTGTGAATGGAAAGATCTGGTTGTAATAGCAGATTTGAGTATAGCTGTGAAGTCCTTGATGACAGTTTGATATCATGCATCTGTGGAGGTTGTTTCTTTGCTAAATTGTATAATTGAGCTATCTTTTGGTTGATAAAAGGTGTGTTAACCCCCGTACCCTTTTCTCTTACAGGTTGATCTAAGTAAAAACCCTTTAGTGAAAACATTGGTGACCTACCACCAACCTGCTTTAAAATTAAATCATATTTTTTGTTTATTCTGTGTACTATTTGACTAAAGTTATTTGGAGTTAGATGTGGAAAGTCGTGACTAGAAAAATATTCCCCTGTTAAGTGATGTTTGTCATACGCTGTTTCAATGAATTTTAATTCTCTTGGCGTAAATTGAATGTTGTATGTATGACATAAATCCGTGACAAAAGTATGACAGTTTGAATTTAATTGGCTAGAAAATGGTGTCTTGTTTGAATCTTTAATTGACATATTTGTAATTTTCTCTTCTTCTAGTTCTCATTAGTTGATGACAGCAAAAACATCTTAGATCATTTGTTTTGATTGCTATGGAGCAAACTTTGCAATATTTGAAACCTAATCGATAAGGAGCATGATGCTTGTAGGTGATAAATTCATTATTCCTCTCACATTCTTTACTGCATCCCTGACAAGAGGTTCCATAATTTTTATATCTCAATTCAAACTCCTCTTTGTTTTTATTCCTTGTGCAAAATATTGCTCAGAAATGCATTTATCGCAGACCATCCAAGTAGTGTCAGACAAATATGTTATCACAAATTGAGACTCATTTTTGCAACATTTTTTTATTCCATTAAATTCCAAATCTTCGGAAATTTTTATAATAAATTAAATAAAACAAATGCGTCCATTTTTTGTGAAAGACGACCTATTGAAAATTACCAAAGCACGAGCACAAGTTCTTCGTGCAATTGCATATCAAGAGTATCAATCAAAGAAAAAAGGTGCTACAGAGTACGATTGTGTTGGAAAAATTCCTAAACCACTGAGAGTACCCAAAACTACCTTTAATGATGCTGTCAAATATTTGGAACAAAATCTATTTGTCATGCGTTTAAATGAAAAAATGACAGGGAAGAGACCTAGCATCCCTTTTACAATCACAACTATTGGTCAAATTGCATGGCTAAGATATTTTCCAGATTCTGATAATATTGAAATCATCACCCAGTTATTTCCTAATATTCAACTTTCCTCAATAGATATGATTTTTGAACAAATTGATCATCAATATATGAAATACACAAACAAATTTTCAACAGGAGTTTTAAAAATCGCATTAGATAGTTTTCATCTAGAAAAATCTGATGTATTTCAAGAATATACAAAACTGGTTAAAGAAAGAATAGAATTATCCGCAGACGATGGAGACTTGGAGACTTCCCTTAGCCGTTGGTATAGTGTAGCTGACCCAGTTCAATTTAAAAAATTAAGTAAAAATATGACATATTATACTAAAAATTTTGATGAATTAGAAATTAGCATAATTGATAGAATAACATTTTTGTTTTATTATAATTTGATCCAACTAGTAACAGACATTTCATTTCAAATGATTTTTTCAAAAATAACTCCATTAGATATCGTATTGGATAAAATGAAAATGGATAAAAGAATTATAGAGTTGCAAAATCTTTCTGTGAAAATAGATCCAGAAGTAAAGAGAAACGTAGAGGAATTACAGAAGGCGATAGTTAAGAAAAATAAAGAAATTCTAAAAATAATTACTTCAAATGAGACAGTCAGTAAAATAATTCAAGACAATCTCAAAGATATTAGCAATCATAAAAATCAAAGTTTTCAGAACATATCAAACATGTTTATAAAAACTAGATATTCTTAGATTCCAACTCTTTGACTCTGTTTCTTAGATAGTGATTTTCTCTCTGTATCTCTTGTGCAACGGCCTGTTTAATCATTTCACCTAATTCGCTTTGATTTCTTTCATCTAGTTTTGTAGCAATTTCGAGGTCTAATGGTTTGCCACATTGATGACAAATTTCTGATTCGATAGAATTTGGATATTTACAGATATAGCACATTTTTGGTCTCTGCAGTTGCTCTTTCTTCTCATCTGTTTTGATTCCCAAGTGTTGAAGGTATGCGTTATCTGCATCAGAGCCAATCATGTGAACGTATGTGGCAGGCATTGTGCTAGATGGAGTCCATCCTTGTCTCATTCTTAATTGACTCTCTGTCATGAACTGAGCTGACTTTGTAGCTGATGAATGTCTAAACAAATTAAGATATACTCTTTTTTTAATTCCTGATTTTTTCACTGCGTAATTTAATATCGACTTGACACTAGACCAATCAAGTGCCTTACCATATCTTTCACCTTGTTGTAATACAATCCATAAAGGTGATTCTCCATCGTCTTTGAATGGATGAATATCAATCCAATGCATCAAGTCTGGGACTGATTTTACAATTCTTACTGCTCTAGCCCCTGTTTTTCCATCTACTGCTATCTTTGCACCATACTGATCAATCTTGATATGTTTAATTCGTAATGACAAGATTTCACCAGGTCTAGTTCCAGCTTCTGCTTGAACTGCTAGTAATGCCCTATCTCTTGGATTGGTTGTGGCACTAATTATTTTTGAAATATCTTCATCAGTTAACAAGTCTTCTCTGACTAGTTTATTTTTGACTTTTTTCATCTTAACTCCAGATGTTATATCGGGGTCTCCCACTTCTTTGATATTCCTATTTCCAAACTTGAGCCACCTCATAAAGACACGTAGTATCTTCTTGTTATCCCAAGTTGTCCAGTTCTCTTTTCCATCAGGAGAATTCTTTTTCATTATGTTGTATACTAGCTTGTCAATTTCATCTTTAGTTACTGATTCCCAGTCTTTATTGATCTGTTTTGTGAGATGTATTATCATTGATAACTGATGATGCCTTGTAGCTATTGCAATTGTATCACCAATCATCGCCATATCATATCTCTGAAACAAATCAAAATTTTTAGTAGACATTATTTTTTTTGCTAAATCATAAGATTGTTGAATCTTTTTTTCAAATGGATGAACTTCTATTTTCTGTGAATTTTTACGCATGAATTAAGGAACGTGAAGTGGGGGTATAAAGGGAATTAGACAAATCCTTCTGGAGGTTTTTGAACAAACACATTGCACACAAGTGCATCTGTCTTTGAATCTCTGTATTGTACATTACATGAGACAAATTTTCCTGTTAATGCCATTTCCAAATCTGTCTTTGTTGTTTCCTTGTATTCTGGCTCATCTGGATTGTCAATCTTTGCAATGATTATTCTTTCCGTCTTTGCATATTCGTCTTTGTTGTCTTTACGAAAATGTGTTATGAGCATCTCAAATGTATTATTTGACAGACATCTGATAACAGGTCCGCCTATCCCATCTCCCATTGTATTATGAAATTTTTTGTAATATAATTACTTGATGGCTATGCTAAGTTTGAATTCTGGTACCAAGTTTTTTTGTTTTGCCATCTCAAAGAGTCTTCTGATTGACTCTTCTCCTTTATCTCCCATATTTACAGTGACTTTGTTTACGTACATTTTTACAAATTTTTCAATTAACTCTCTTGGTTTTCCTCTACTGTACTGCATTGCATAATCTAATGCCACATCAAGATTATCTAGTCCGTATTGAATCGATTCTTGCAGATATCTGTCAAATTTCTGAATTGTATCCATCCCCAAATTCGTCTTCATAACGTTGATTCCTAATGGAACTGGCAGTCCTCCGGTTTCTTTATCCCACCACTCTCCAACGTCTACGATTTTGATATTTCCTTCTTGTTGGTATGATAATTGGGTCTCGTGAATTACCAATCCCGCATCTACCTTTCCATCTCTTACTGCCTCTGGAATATCGCTAAAGTTCATTTCAACATAATCAAACTTGCCTATCATCAGCTGAAGCAACAAGAATGCCGATGTCATTTTTCCCGGTATTGCGATTTTGCATTTTTTAATTTCGTCTAATGTCATCTGCTTTTTTGCAGTAACTATTGGACCATATCCTATTCCAAAACTCCCACCGCTTCTCAAAATAGTATACCCTGGAATGTAAGCGCATGCATGCACAGAAACTGCAGTAACATCAAGCTCTGGGTTGGTTGCTTTTCTGTTTAGCTTTTCGATATCTTCGATGACATGTTTTACTGTAAAGTCCTGCGATGCAACTTTGCCTGTAAACATTCCATAAAACATGAATGCATCATCTGAATCCGGAGTGTGTCCTACAGAAATTTCCACATTTTATTCCTTAACAGTCGTTATAAAAATCAAAACTAGATCGTTTTTCTAATATGTGGCAATTGTTTTACAATTTTCGTGAAAACAATAGAAGCGTATGAAAAAGATGTCTTTAATCAAATCAAGTTTTTAGAGACATTTTGCCCCCAAAAACCCATTTCTAAAATGTTGCAAAAAAATGTCATATTTTCTGGTACTGGTGATTCTTTTGTATCTGCAATGTTGGCCGAAATTTTTTCGAATTATCAGGTAAGGTCATTTGATCCGCTTGATTTGCTAAAAAACAAAACCATTGCAAAAAATAAAACTGCCTATTTTGTTTCAGTATCTGGAAATACTATATCAAATATCAAGGCTGCAAAAATTGCAAAAAAATCAATTGCTATCACATCTAGACCTCAAAGTAGATTGGCAAAATCTTGCAATGGTTCAATAATTATGAAATCTATTACCTCTGATGTCTTTACTGCCGGAAGCATTACCTTTTTGGAAACTGCCTTGACATGCATCTCTCTAGTTACGTCCTTATCAATTCCGAAAAATCCTCAAATCTTTAAAAAAGCATTATCTGATGCAAAAAAATCAAAAACTGGAAAGCGAATCTTTGTTTTAGGTTCAGAATACACATATCCCATTGCGATGTATTGCGCTGCAAAGTTTTATGAGATTTTAGGATACGGTGTTCATTTTCAGAGAATAGAGCAGTTTTCACATATGGAATTGTTTTGTATAAAAAAAGGCGACACTGTGATAATCTTTGACGAAAAAAATTCTCACAACAAACAGCTTACAAAAAATTTGAAAAGTGTCGGATTAAACGTACTTCACCCCATTTTTGAATCAAAAGACAAGATTTCTCAGTTTCTTTACTATGTGTATATGTCTCAATTACTTCCTCTTTTTGATGCTAAAAAACAAAGAAAAAAAGAATGTCATTTTATTTTAGCAAAAAAATTTCGTAACGCAAGTAATCAAATGATCTACTGACTATTTGCTCATAAAATTTAATATCTGGATGAAATTATGTATGCTTGACGAATCAATTAAATTTAAAATTAATTGTGTTTGCTGATAAGTAAACTTATGACTACCTCTAAATCTCGATATTTATTCCCACTCTTAATAGGATTAGGTATTATCTTTGGTACTGTTGTTGTATACTTACAAATACACGAATATGAAAAACAACTATCTCAATCATATAAAAATGAAATTAGTAGAATTTTTGAAGAGATTATAGACCGAAGAGAAGGTCGTTTACAGACAATTAGTAATAGCATAATTGGTTTTTTTGAAGGTTCTAAAGAAGTAACTCCATACGAATTTGAAGTTTTTTCTACTAGGCTTTTTGATGCCAATTCCGAATTAGTGAATATTAGTATACTTGATGACAATAAAACGATACTCTATTCAACCCCTCACTCTGAGATGATTGGAAAAAATTTTGATGTCTTATTTCCATCTCATCCTACTCAAATAAATGGCATAAACACAATGAATCTTGAATTCAATATGAGTGATCTTCGTAAAATAATAGTCTCTGTACCTTTTGATTATTTTATCTCATCTGATACTATTCCTAGCCAAACCTTTAAGCTAATTTTATCCAGTCCGCTTGACAATGATCTAAGATTATACGAAATATTTGTCAATAACGGTGTAATTAACACCAGTAATGTAGAATTCTCAGAAAAAGAATTGAAAAATAGTATTGATGTTAATGTTAAAACAGAACTATATGGTCATACGATAAAGAAAGAATATGTTTTAAAATATTTGATTTGGACTGAAATTTTTGAACCAAATAATACATTCGCTAATTTATTTTTAATAATTGGGGTTATCGCTTCAGGGATTATCCCAATTATGATTTATATCTCAAATAGTGTTTTGAGTAAAAAAAATACTGAGCTTGAACAAATCAAAAAATCAAAAGACGAGTTTGTCACAATGATAATTCATGACTTGAAAAATCCACTTGTTCCAATTTTGTCTGTTTCAGATATATTGCTTTCAAACATGCTTGGTGACTTGAACTCCAAACAGGTAGACAGAATAAAAATGATAAAATCCAGTGCCATGTCGCTACAGAATCTAATTCAGGATTTGCTAGATTCACAAAAAGCAGAACTTGGCAAACTTCATCTAAACCTATCAAAAAACAATTTGTCTGAAATTCTTCAAAATACGTTAAATAAATTTAAGATGGATATGGACAAAAAAGAAATTCTTGTAGAAACAAATATTGTAAATGATGTTTCATGTATTTGTGATAAAATACGCATAGAACAAGTAATCTCAAATCTGTTGCTTAACTCACTGGATTTTGTTTCAGAAAAAATAGGTAAAATTTCTGTCTCATTAGAATCAAATAATCATACAGCAAAAATTACAATACGGGACAATGGCTTGGGAATAGAAAAAGATCAATTAGACAAGTTATTTGTAAAATTTTATCAGATCAAAAATAATACGATACGCCACTATGGGGGATCTGGATTGGGACTTGCAGTAAGCAATGAGATTGTTGCTCTTCACGGAGGAAAGATATGGGCAGAATCTGATGGAATTGGAAAAGGCTCTACATTTTTTATAGAATTGCCATTAAAAGAATGATAAAACAGATAATATCTAAAGAAAAATAATATTCTGACAATAATCAATCATAATCTTGTCTAAAATAAGATCTAATACATCTCAATTAGATCATTAATGTATATTTCATCTCTGAATATGCCTTATGATTCCTATTCTGAATAATCTTGTTTCGTATAGATTTATTAGCTGAATAATTGGGTTTGCGAATATGGCAAAATTCAAGTCAACGACTGAAGTCTTGAGAATCATCAAGAATAAAGAACAGATTCGAAACTTTAGTGTGATTGCTCACGTTGATCACGGAAAGACTACGATGAGTGACAGCTTGTTGGCAGCTTCTGGAATTATTGCCCCATCTGCAGCTGGAAAGGCACTTGCAATGGACTTTGATAAAGAAGAGCAAGAAAGAGGAATTACAATTTACCAAGCAAACGTAACTTTACACTTTACACAAAAAGACAAAGAATATGTCATTAACATGATCGATACACCTGGACACGTGGATTTCAGTGGAAGGGTAATTCGTAGTCTTAGGGCAATCGACGGTGCAACCGTAGTCTGTGATGCAGTCGAGGGAATCATGACCCAGACTGAGACTGTAACAAGAATGGCCCTTGAAGAAAGAGTACGCCCTGTTTTATTTATCAACAAAGTAGATAGATTAATCAAAGAATTACGTTTGACACCAGAAAAAATGCAAGAGACACTTGCAGGTGTAGTGTCTAGCTTTAATCAGCTAGTTGATACTTATGCTGAACCTGAATACAAAGACAAATGGAAAGTATCTATCCAGGATGCTAGCGTTACATTTGGTTCTGCCAAAGACAAATGGGCATTTAACGTAGATATTATGAAAGAGAAAGGAATTACATTCAAAGATGTCATTGATGCTTACAAAAATGAAAAAGTAGAAGACTTGGTAGCACGAGCTCCCTTGGCTGATGCAGTATTGGGAATGGTAGTAAAACACGTTCCACCACCACACGTTGCTCAAAAGTACAGAATTCCGCAAATTTGGAAAGGTGATCTTGATTCTGATATTGGTAAAGCCCTCTTGGCATGCAGTGATGACGGACCAACAATCATGATGGTTGTCAACATGGTCTTGGATCCTGCAGCAGGTCCTGTTGCAATTGGTAGATTATTTTCTGGAACAATAAAAGATGGACAAACAGTAAACATCATTGATGCAAAAAGAGAGGGAAGAGTTCAATCTGTAAACTTTTTCATGGGAAACCAAAGAGAACAAGTCGGTGAGCTTGGTGCAGGAAATATTCCGGCATTATTAGGATTAACTGAAGCTAGAGCAGGAAATACAATCTCGTCTGTCAAAGGAATTCCAATGTTTGAAGGAGTCAAGTATGTATCAGAACCTGTTGTGCAAGTTGCAATAGAACCAAAACATCCAAAGGACTTGCCAAAACTTGTCGAGGTCCTCAAACAACTAACAATTGAGGATCCTAACCTTGTAGTGAAAATTGATGAAGAGTCTGGCGAAACACTTGTAGCTGGAATGGGTGTGTTACATCTTGATGTTGCAACACATAGAATTCAAGACGCCAAAGTAGAAATCATCACATCTGAGCCACTTATCAATTACCGAGAAACCGTAAAAGGAACATGTGAGCCAATCATGTCAAAATCTCCAAACAGACACAACAAGATTTTCATGAAAGTAGAGCCATTGGAGCCAGCAATTGCACACATGCTTAGAACTGGTGAAATCAGCGACATGAAAGACAAGAAAGTAGTAGCTGACCTTCTAAAGGGTGCAGGATGGGATACTGATACAATTAAGAGAATTATGAAACTAGACCCACGTGGAAACGTAATGATTAACGGAACAAAAGGTGTCCAGTTTATTCAAGAGTCAACTGATTCTATTAACTCTGGATTTGAGGAAGTAATGAAAGAAGGCCCGCTTTGCAAAGAGCAGATGAGGGACTGCAAATTCATCTTTACTCACTTTGTACCTCACGAAGATACTGCACACCGTGGTCTCTCACAACTAGGACCTGCATCTAGACGTGCATGTATGGGAGCTTTACTAACTGCAGGAACTACGATTTTAGAGCCGATGCTTGCAATTGAGGTAAGGGTTCCAACTGACTTGGTAGGAAACGTAGCAACAGTTCTTTCTGGCAAACGTGGAAAGGTACTTGACATGCAACAAAAAGGCGCTGCAAGTATTATCGTTGGCGAAATCCCAGCATCTGAGACTTTTACTTTATCTGAAGCAATGAGAGGACAAACAGCAGGACGTGCAACATGGAATACATCCTTTAAGGCATGGACTGAATTACCAAAATCCATTGCTGCAACTGCAATTGCAGAAATCAGAAAGAGAAAAGGACTTGCACCAAATCCTCCTGGAATCGAAGAATACATCGATAGAGAATAAAAATAGAACACCCACTGTTTACTCGCAAAAACATGCGCTTGACTAAAATTATGATGAATTATGTTTCGTTGGAAAGAGTTTATGATTTATAGTAATTATCAAGTTACTTTTTTAATATATCCTGTAACAATTTAAATTCAGTAAATTTTTTATCCTCAATCAATTCGAATCGGAGATAGTTGATTCAAGATTTTATCACCGAAACTGAGATTCGAATTTTAATTGGTTTTGGTTTTTCATTGCTTGCAGGAGTAATAATAGGTATTGAAAGAGAGAGTCGTGGCAAACCAGCTGGCATAAGCACTCACACTCTTGTAATATGCGGTTCAATGGTATTCACATTTTTGTCCTCACAGGTTGATCCTGCATCTACAACAAGAATTGCAGCATATGTTGTTGGCGGAATAGGATTTTTGGGGGCAGGCATGATAATAAAAGGAGGAAAAGACATCTACAATCTCACAACAGCTGCAAGCATATGGTTTGCAGCCTCCATTGGTATGGCTATTGGATTTGAATATTACTTTCTTGCAATTATTGGAATTGTGGTATGTGCGCTTACTCCCCGTATCCCTCATTTTCAAAAAATTTCACGAAGAAATGGAAAAAAATCTGAAGGTGTAAATACCGAAGACGATTATACTCAACCGTTAGATTCTGATTAAAAATTTAGAAATATTATTCGTAAATCTTTTTGCTAATCTCAGTTTGTTTTATGACCTAAAAATTTTTCAAAATACATTTTATCTATAAGATTATGAAATTTACGATAAGTTATGTTGTGAGATGAGAAATTTTTCTTTGGTTCAGATATCTGATGTTTTATTTCTGAATCTTGTCCATGTTTAGATAATGTTCTGTAGATAAATGGTTTAGCAATTACCGGAGTAATTATTGTAGTAAGAAAACCTATTGCAATTACAACTGAAAACAACGCTGTATCAATTAGTCCTAAGGAATACCCAATTGACGCAATAGCCATCTCTACCATTCCTCTTCCATTCATAAGACAGCCTATGGCAACGCTTTCGTTATTTGAAAATCTTGTAATTCTTGCTGCAAGAAATCCGCCGACAATTTTTGATGCAACTGCCACAGAAAATAACGCAAGAAAGAGTGGCGCAGAATCTGTTAGTGACATAAGATCAAACTCTAAACCTATGAAGACAAAGAAAAGAGGCGCAAAAAAGCCAAAGGTAATTCCAGAGATTAATTTAGAATTATGATGGTGTATCTTTTCTCCCCAAAATTTACTGCCAAAAATTAATCCAGCAAAAAATGCACCAATAATAAAATGAAGATTAAAGTAATGCGCAAACAATGCAATTGAAATTCCAAGCGATAAAAGAATTCCAACACTTGCTTCTTTTGTTTTTAGTTTTTCAATAAATGGCTCAACTCTTTGAGAAGTAATGTTGGTCTTTTTCATGACAAAAACTACTGCTGCAAGCACTGCAAAAAAGATAGTAATTTTTGCACCCATTAACCCTACTTCATAATAATCAAATGAAGTCTGTGTGCCTGTTGGATAAATGAGAATTAAAGAAAACACAATCATTGCCATGATGTCGTTGATTAGAGCTGCAGTGATCACCGTTGTTCCAATTTTACTCTTCAAGATTCCAAATTCCATAAGTATCATCGAGCTTACTGGAATTGCTGTAATTGATAACAGTAAACCTACAAAAAGTGATTGTATTTGTCCTAGACCAAAAAATAGACTTGTATAATATCCAGACACAAATGGGATGGTAAATCCAACAATGGCAAGTAAAAACGCAGGTTTAGTTGATTTTCGAATTTCACTTAGATTCAATTCAAGACCTGCCATGAATATCAAGAAAAACACGGCAACATTTGCGAGAATTGTCATGGAATCATCAGGTGAAAGAATTGCCAAAAGAGATGGTCCTAAAATTACTCCTGCCAGCAATTCTCCAACAAGGGAGGGTTGTTTCATCCGACGGAATAATTCCCCTAGTATTCGAGCTAACGCTAGAGAAAGTACAAGTGTTAAAAGCAAATGTTCTATTTGCAACTAGTAATTACTTTGTAACACTGATTAAATCCTAGATTTTTTTGAAAAAAACAACACCCAGTTTAAATATGAAAAACAAAGTCAGATACAAAATTGTTTTAGGGTATGATGATAAAATTAATCTAAAAGATCCTTCATAACATAATCGTTATGAAAGAAGCCGATGTCAAAGAGGCACTAGAGATGCTTGCAACTTGGGCTGACGTCACCAGGACAAAAATTACCGAGCTTCAAGAAGCACTAAGAAACATCACCTCTTTAGTTGAGATGCGAAGATACGAATCATTACTAAATAATGAATTAAATGACATCAAAAACATCGAACGTCTTATCCAACTAATTCGATCTGAGCAACCAAACCCTTAAGTTCATTTCATTATTTTACGTCTCATTGAATGAGCCTCAACGAAGATCAAAGGCATGGTATGTTTTGCCAATTGTTTTTGGAATTATTGGAGGTCTAGTTTCGTACTTTATTGTAAAAAAGGATGATCCAAAATTAGGAAAAAACTGTCTCATTGTTGGCGTTATTCATTTTATCATTGATATCGTTATTGGAGTTATCATGATAATGTTTTCTGAATTTGATCGTTTGACATAATTTTCAATAATTGCAAAATCTTTAAGTCTCGAATTTTCCAAAAATTACTTAATTGGATTTTAAAAATGATTTAGAGGCATTACAAACTGCTATTCTTGAGACAGAGCAAAGAATCAAAAAGCTTGAGAAACATAAGGAATCTGTAACCAAAGAACTTGAAGAATCTAGATCTGATTCCTTGGTTGAAACTCTAAGAAGACTAGAACGTAACTTGGATGATCTGCATTACAAGCTGGAATTTTTAATTTCAGAAAGAGACTCTAAAAACAAAGACATGACTTGATATTTTATATTTTCGTAACGTTTATGAAAATATGAAAACCTAAAACAACATGTCACACATTGAGCTGATAAAAAAATTCTATGACGCTTTTAAAAATAAAGACACTGAAAAGTACCCTCTGTTTTGTAATGAAAAAATAGAATGGATAACAATGGATGGGATGCCAAACGGCGGAAAATATGTCGGATTAGAAGCAATCTTTGGAGATTATTTTCCTGGTATGCTGAAAAATTTTTCAGAATTTCATGCAGTTGCTGAACAGTTTTTGGATGCTGTTGATAACGTTATAGTCATTGGAAGGTATCAAGGCATCTCAAAAAAAGGCAACAAGTTTGATGTTCCCTTTTCACACGTTTACCAGATAAAAGACAACAAAATTACTCAATTCAGACAATTCACTGACACAAAGAAGATTCAAGATTCTCTTGTTTGATCACGCCATTTTATGATGGATGATTGGTTTTTAGATAATGATAAATATATGACCTGTATATACTAGGTCGACCTAGTGATGATAACTCATGTTGAGCCTACATTGGAATTATACGAGCGTGAAAGGATAATTTTTGAATGCATAAAAAACAACCCTGAAATGCACCATAATGCTCTGTTAAAGAAGATTGTGCCAGAGTATATGGCAAAAACAACCTTTGAGAAGACCAGGGATTCGCTAATTGACAAAGAGATTATCTTTGTAGAGAAAAAGGCAAACATGAAATTTTATGTTCCAACATCAAACTATTCTACAAAATTTCAGCAACATGTTGAAAGGATTACAAACACTGCATTTCACAATCTTAAAAACTACATAAAAAAACTAGACGAAGATTACCGCCACAAAGACGTAAACGAAAAGATCAAAATTACAAATTCTGTACTGAAAAACCTGCTGCAAACTGACAACGGATTCACACTTTTGGATTCAAACAAAAATCCAAAAAAAACTCTATACCGTGATGAGCATCTAGAAATCCAGCAACTAATCCATCATGTCTTTGACATAATTCAAAATGATAAAGATCACGATACAATTTTTCCAACAGTGATGAGCTATCTTTATTCAAGTATGCCTAAAAGCTATCAGGAAGTAGAATAACTTGAGACTCGTTTTTATTCTGGAGTGTTTAACCATCTGTGAAAATGGGACTTCTTTACACTAAATTCTATATTGATTTTGAACCAACAGAGTGGAAAGAATTATCAAGCAATCCCGTAATTTTTGAAACTATTGCAGACGGTGTTTCTCTGGAGATTTATGACACGTCTCAAAATTCATACAAACTAAAATTCAGAAAAGGCGGTAGAATACAGATATTTCGAGTAGTTGGAAAATTCCGTCTAACTTGGGATGACAACGATCTCATTTTGGAAAACAAGCAATAAAGTAATAATGGGATTTGTTCTAGTTTGAATAATGTCGCTGCAAGATCAAGTCAAAGAGATTCTAAATAATTTTGATAATGTCTCATCTGATAAAATCATAGATATTCTAAACCAGATTCAACCCCATCTTAAAAGTGAAATTACCCAAGACTACCTAAAAGGGAAGATTAATGGTATTTTAGGCATGACTGATGAGGCTGAAAAGAAAAAGTTCTGCAAGACCCTGATGCCTTACCTTGATTGGTATGTTCAAGGAAATACCTAATCTGAAAATTGGTTGATTTTATCTAGTGCGTTTTTTACTAAGTCTAGGTCTTTTTTTACAAACGGCAAATCTCCGACCAGTTTTAAAAAATACTCGTGTCCGGTATTTTGCGCCTTGTTGATATCTGACTCGTAACATGAGAGCGCCTTTACAAGAAATGATCTGTCCTCACTTAGCGAGTTTAGAACCATATCATCTGACAGCGCATCTTTGATCTTTTTTGTCATCTCATCTATCTTTGGAATTGTCTTCATGGCTTCTTGCTGAAGCAGTGAGCCAAACATTGCTGATGAGTCCTTTAACTCAGGGCTGCTCCCAAGAGTTTTTAGTCTTTTTTTATAATGATTCAATGATCTTAGAATAATTTCGTATCCTCCCTCGTCTTTGAGATAAATTGCACCAAGCCAAATCTTGTCTGACAATTTTTAAAGTTAAATCGCAGTCCTATTATAATTTTTGAACTGACTATTTTTGGATGATTGGCACTAGTATGATTTCTTCTTTCTATTAATATATCAGAATCACGTAATTGAACTATGAATATCAAAAATGAATTTGGTATGATCCAACTGCTTGCATGCTGTCCTAACTGCAATGGCTCTGCTCTTTACTGTGGAAAGATACCAACTGCAATAAAAGAAATGGCAAACAAGGAAGTATTATTTTGCAAACAGTGCAAGTTTATTGTTCCCGTAGAGGAATTCAAAAATATATTGGCTAGCTGCTAAAACTAGAAAATAATTCTAATCTTGTAAGTTGGGATGTTCGTCATAGTCTTCAATGATTGGAGCCGGCTTTCTATTCATAAGATACAGCAAAAATCCTGCTATGGATACGCCTATCCCAAGCAACCCGGTAAATGTCCCTGTGTGTTTTATTGCAGAAAAGAATTTTTTCTCATCAGGATCTGTAGTTGTTACACCTTGCATTCCATAAAACAATATCAAACCAAACAAAATCATAACTCCACCTGCAATAACGATTACAGTCCCGCTTTTCATTAAATTCTAAACCTTGTTCCATCTAATAAATATCGATATTTTTTATTTCAAATTTTTCCAAAAAAATGTGGTTGATTTTATACACCGTAATCCCTTTAACTCAAAACAACTTTTGTCTTGTATGAATGTCTTGTTTTTGATCTTTATTCTGACGATATCTTCTGTGTCTTTTAGTAGTGCAGCATTTGCGGCAAGTTATGACATCAACATGCCGACTGGCTCTGCAAGTCCTGACGCCCCATTTTTTTGGCAAAATGAAAAATCTGGATTAGCTACTGGTGACATTGATATCTCTGTTGGAGATACTGTTGTATGGCAAAACGCAGATACTGCAAAACATACCATTACATCTGGAACTGTCGAGGACGGGCCTGATGGCATCTTTGGTGGCTCAAATTTTATCTCGCCTGGGCAATCATACAAATTTACTTTTACACAAACCGGTCAATTCCCGTACTATTGTCTGATTCATCCTTGGATGACTGGAACAGTCTTTGTCACAGATGGGACCAAAATAATTAACCAAGTCGGAAAGACAGTAGGTGATGGCTCTACGACATTTAACGTGGAGTATCTTTCTGACAGACTTCTTACTGTGAGTGCAATTGACGAGGACCAAAAATCAATCACGTTTGAGATAATTGGAAACGCTAAATCCGACGATGGAACATTGAAAATTAAATTACATTCTGATCTAATTGATGGTCCGTTTGTAATTTTTATTGACGGAAAAAAGATCACCGACTTTGATGATACAAATGAAGATGACATCTCCACGGTAACTGTTGTGCTGCCAAATGATGCAAAATTGCTCACAATAATAGGAACGTCTGTTGTACCTGAATTTGGAGTCATGTCAATTGTAATACTTGCAGTTGCTACCACGATTATCATGTTTGCAAGCCAAAAATCTGGATTTAAAATAAAACTCTGATCGGAATCATTTTAAATTTATGAAAATGTGAAATTTGTTTACCTGTTTTTTTATACTTTAGCAAACTATCTCAAAAGTGATTGGAAAGCACTGGCAATATCCAACAATTCACAAATTCCCAAATCATTGAAAAAATTCAATATTTTATAGACACCAATAAAGGTGATGTGGGAAGGCTCTATCACATTTTAGAACATTTCAAACAAAACAAACCCCTTTACCAATCTGACAAAAATTATTTGGAAAGCAAGCTTAATGTATCTTTTGAAATAATTGATGAGAAAAAACCAACCGACAATCCTGTCCTCTCAAAGATTCAATTGCTGATAAACGCTGAAACAGGCGACCCTGGAAGATTGCAGCACATCTATGACATGATATATCAAAACAAACCACTTTATCATTCTGACCAAGTATACCTTGAAAACAAACTCAACGTACAGAATCCCCCTGAGAATAATCTAGTTACAAAATTTGAATATTCTAAAAACCGTCATTCTGCAAAAAAAGAGACAGTTTTTGAGACAAAGCCTCCTGCAAAGCCTCAAGTTCAAAAACTTCGAGGCTCAATGCCAAAGGACTGGTCTCCTCCAGAAAAAAATTCAAACGAGTTGACTGGAATATATGAGAAAATAAAAACAGAAGAAGAATTGCTTGCAGAAAAGAAAAAAGAACACGATCAACTCCAATTGCAACGCTCAAAACTATCTCAGATTATCTTAAACAGAAAAGATTATGAAAAACAGGTCTTACTTGAAAAAACTCTGCTTGAATCTCAAATAAAAGAAGAACATCTCAGCATTCAAAATCAGACAAAACTATCTGAGCAAATTCTTTCACAGAAAGCAGAACTAGAAAAAGTAAAATCTGAAAGAAATGAATTGATGAAGAAAATCTCAGTTGATAAAGAAAAGATAGCAAAAGATTTAGAGTTTCAAAAGAAACAACTCCTCCAGACAAAACTAGAGCAAGAAGAGATTGAAAAGCAGATAAAAGATGAGCAGATTCAGCTTGCTAAAATGGCTGAAGAACAAAAATCAAACCTGCTCAAACAATCCAAAATAGCACGTGAAATAAATGAAAAGCAAGGATATTTGGAAAAAACCAAAAAAGAATATGAAGAAATCGTATCTCAGGTAAACCTTGAAAAAAGCAAACTAGTTGAATGTGAAAAACTAAAAAAACTAATTGCCACTCAGGAAAAAGATCTGATAAAAGCACAAAAAGAACGACTAAAGATAAACCAGATAATATCAAAAGAAAAAGAAACCATTGCCAAAAAAACAAAAGAGGAACAGGCAAAACTAAAGCAGCAAAGCGTCCTTGCAAAACAGCTAGCGTCTGAAAAAAAGAAGCTGGAAAAAATAAAACAAGAACGCAAAAAAGTTGAAGAAAAGATCAAAAAATCAAAAACAAGAGCATCTAGTAAAAAATCAAAGGCAAAATCTGCCAATTCTGAGCCTAAAATAGCAAAAGCTGAAAATATGGATTCTGCCTAGACTGTCTGCATCTAGTCCAGAAGATTCACAATCATGTCGCTCATTGTTAATCACTTCTTTGAATTAAACTAATTTTGAATTGTTTTTGTAAAATGAAGTTACTTGCCGCATTGGTATTTTTGTCGTTTAGCATAATTCCTGTTGCATACGGTTCTGAAATTACTGGCACTCCTAAAATGGAAGTGTTTGGTCCTAATGACTGGATTACTGTTTTTGTAGTTGTTGACGGATATGCTGGCGGTTCTGTTGAATGGACTGCAACTCAACCAGATGGCAAAGTAATTGCTGGCTCTCTTCCAAGCTTGCAAGCATCAAAGGCAACACACAACATTATTCGAACAGCATTTGATAATCAGTTTGGTAATTGGACAATTCAGTACAATTACAAAGACACTCAAAAAACAGTTGGCGTTTTTGTCGAACCCTTGGAAGTAAAAATCACTACTGACAAAGATATCTATAGTAAATTTGATAAAGCAATTGTAGCATTTTCTACAAACTATTACGAGTCAAGTGCATCAAAAGCTGAAACCTTACATGTAAAAATTCTAGATGATAATGGTTCTCCTGCAAAACTAGTTGAGGAATATAACACCAAAGTATCGCAAGCAAGTATCATAGAGTACTTTTCAATGGATAATTTGCTAAAACACAATCCTTCTGGAACTTATCACATAGTTGCAAAATATTATTCAGTAGAAGTTGATGTACCATTTGTTGCTTCAAGTGTAAACGCAGAGACCAACATCTTCATGGGCAGCGACAAAAACCTCTATGATCCTGGTGACCCAGTTGAAATCAACATAGTCGTGCCTGAGATTTCACTAAATTCTGGAGTTTTGACAATAACATATCCGTCTGGAAAGACAAACACCACAACTATTTCTCCAGTTGCTCCATTAAATCGAATAAAATATGAAGATGTAACTACTGAGATTGGAACTTTTACTGCCAAGTTTGTGTATGGCCCAAACATTGCAACAAAAACTTTTGACGTACTTGCAGAAACACTAGAAAAACCAATGTACAAATCTAAAAACATTGAAGACACAGTTGCAATTCCTCAATGGGTCAGAAACAATGCTGACTGGTGGTCTAAAAACCAAATTACCGATTATGATTTTAAAAATGCCTTACAATACATGATAAGAGAAAATATTATTGTAATTCCTGTTTTGCCTAATTCTGATTCGCCTGTGACTGAAATTCCAGGATGGATCAAAAATAATGCAAAATTCTGGGTAAATGGTGAAATCACAGATCAAGAATTTGCAAAGAGCATTGCATTTCTAGTGACCTCAGGTATTATCAAAATCTAAAACACTTCAATAGCTTATATTTGCCAAACTAACTTGGCATCATAATGGTTGCTAAAAAACAAAATCTGCTAAAAATCGTTGAATCAATGATTAACTTGGATCCAAAAATGCGATTTGCTGCAATCATTGATCAAAAGGGAAACATCAGAGAAGCAATAATGAAGAGTGGAAAGACCTCACTAAAAACCCAAAAAGAAGAGGAGCATTTTTGCAAACAGGTTGCTCAAAGAAGAAAGATGAGGCAGGAATTTAATCGAACTTTGGGAAAGGTTCGATACGTTCACGTTGAAAGAGAAAAAGTAACACAGATGGTAACTTACACCAGAAGAAATATCGTATATTTTACAATGGAGCCTGAAATGCCAACTAACACTAAAATCCGAATCATCACAAAAATCAAAAAAATCACAGCTCATCTTTAATTTTAGTACGTTTGCATTTTGCTAAATGACTCTCAAAAAATACATCATAGATTCAAAGATGTTTGAATATGACCGCCATTACCGGGAATGTCAGCAGAGCAACCAGCCGTTTATCAAGGCCAAAATAAATCCAATAAACGGAAATTACCATGTCCAAATCGACATGATGCCATGTGATTACGAGTTTACAGCTGACGGGGAAAAGCAGCTAAAGAAATTATTTGATGACGAGGTTTTGTTTTTGCAGTCATATCCAAAAAATTCGTTTAGTGGAAGCAGCATCAATAAAGAACTGTCTTGGTTTGATGGCGTCCTGCCTGACAGGTTGGTTTTATTTTGTGAAAAACTATACGACATATCTCAGAATTATCACGGATAGATTATTTACACTAATATTGAAATTTGGTAAGAGCAACTCATGTCAAAACCAATTAAGATTTTAATTGACGAGATGGATGACGGTTGGGACGACAAGCTGCGCAAGTTGGGCTATGACGCGTACAGCGTAAAGAAGCTTCGCAGTGACGGCCTAAAACTGCGTACCGATTATTCTGTGATAAATTATGCAAAAGAAAACGGCATGATCCTAATTACACGCGATACTGAAAGCGGTCAAGCATGTGAAGAAAATGATTTGCCGTTCATACTACTTGACAATGAAGAGATTTTCAAGATAGTAGTTGAGAAATTAAAAAATATTTGATCAGTTTACGCTCTCTGTTCCTATCTGAGATATCCTTAGATTTCCTATTACCTCATTTAGAAACTCTTCTTCTGGCTGATGCACAATTATCTCCATCATTCCTTCCCAACAATCGCTTATCTTTCTTGTAATCTGTGAGAACATTCTGTCTTTTTTAAATGTGGGATAGTGTGACAATAGTTTCATCACTCCGTCAATTGATTGTACAATGTGGATAAGATGGATTATTGTTCGCAGTCTTTCTTGAAACTCTAATTTGTTTTGCTCAATTATTTGTTTGAACTCTTTTATGTCCTCAAAGATTATCTCGATCTCTTTATGCACGCCTTTGAGCTGATTGTTTACAGTCTCTGATATGTTGATTATTTGATATTCAATATGGGATTTGCTGTACATCTTTTTTTCCACCTCTCCTGATTCTACAAGCAAACTAATTTCACGGTGAACCATCTTTTCATTTCCAACTCTTTTTATCACTCTGCTTGTAAGCTCATTTCCGCGAATCTTTCCACTCTCGTTTAGCACACGTAAAATTTCAGTTCTAATAATGTCAGAATCCATATTTTTCTTGTATCAAACTCATTCACTTAAACGTACAAGTGAATTTTGTGGCTATCTGGTTATGATCATCTGTTGTACTTTTCTAAAACCTTGAACTCGCCGTCTTTTTTTAACTCTTCAATCAGATCTTCTAAAATTTTAATCCCGTTTATGATTGGCTCTTTGTCTAGTTTTTTGTTTTCTAGCTTTTGCTTTAGTACCATCTTTTCATTGTGTATGAAACTCAAAAGGCTAACTTTGCCCTGTATATCCAAGTTAACGTAAAATTTTACATAATCGCTTGTGGTCTTTATGCCCATGTTTTTGGTGATTTTTTCTACTATTTGATTTATTGTTCTAAATTCTGAGGTTAATGATACATCTATGTGTACTATGAAAAACACACAGAATCTTATCTTTGTGAAATATTTCCTATTGTTATGTCTGAATTGGAATATGACGTTGTAAATTCCCTAAGGGAATCAACTGACAGAAAAATTGAACGACTAGAAAAGAGAATAGAAGATTTGCACATGTACATAGGTCATCTTAATGAGCGACTAAATTATCTAAATGAAAAAATTGCCGACTAGTCATGTCTTCTTTTTTATTTTTCATACGCCTAATTGCAACAATATGACAGGTTTATTTACAATTTCACCTGTAATGTATTATGGACACATGCGATGTTCGCACTCGTGCATACAAAAATGGAAAAACTTTTGCAGAATGCAGAGAAATCGCCGAGTCGATGAATCCATCATTTAAAGAACATATTGAAAAAAATGGAAAAGTTCTGTGGACTGAAATTTTGGAAAAAGTTGATCATGACGAACTAATTTACAAACTGACATTAAAGTATCTCCGACGAGACGGATACGACATTGGGAATCATAAAATTCCTGAAGTGAAAAAATTTATTTCGTAGAATTTATCTTGCAGCTGCCGTCTGGATTTCTGAGTTTTCTTGCCATTATTATCGGCGTTACAAACAACACTGGGATGGATACTGCAATGAAAAATGTTTGCAGCTGTGACAATGCAATGGATAGTGCAATGCCACTAGCAGTTCCGACAAATACTGATAGAAACGTACCTGCACATGTTGGACATGCAATGAACAATCCTGCAGCTGCTCCAACTGTACTTGCGCCTCTTCCTTTTTTTGATATGGTGTACGCGCTAACTGCAATTGACATGTTCAGCCCAACCAAGTATGACACTACTAGTTGAAGCACCAAGTTGATTGGTAGAATTTGCAATCCGACATGCTCTGTTAGATATATTATGACTTTGGGCATGTATCCTAATTGATCACAGCAAGGAGCAACAAACCCTGAAGGTATGGTTGCACCATAATGTGTGATGAAATTTACTTCTGGCTGATACACAAGAGTTCCTGATATCAAAGAAAAGAAAATTCCATACACGATAAATGTAACTAGAAAAATTTTTCTTGATTTGGAATTCCACGTGGTAATTGCAATTATTGACAAAATGTCAGTTCCATTTTTTCGCACTTTTTCTTTATGATACATGTACAGCCCGTATGCTATTGCTCCAAACGCTGCAAGCAGTATGATGTAAAACCCATATGCTATTCTTTGAATCGTATCCATCGCATCTGGTGTGAACACTTCGGGGTTTTGGTATCTTGAATAAATTACAAATATGAACGTCATTACTGCAAATCCTAAAACAATTAGCTTTTTTCCACTACTGGGATACTTCTCTTCCAACATTTTTTTTGTAATTTGTTTATGAATTAATTCTATTCTCTTGCTTGCATTGATCTTGGCTGTAATTTACGCATGAATTTGTATCTGAAATTTTAATTGTCATCTGTTTTGATATATCATTTTGATTGTATGTGATCTGGATCTGAGAAAAATTATTTTCAAATATTTTTTATAAAGTCGTGGAAAACTATCACAAGTTAAAATGATTATCATTAGTATCTTTATAAGCAGTGAATCGAAATGTAAATTGCATAACAATGGAAATTGATCAAGCACAAGAACCAGATTATGAATCAGTAAAAATCGACTATGTTGGATTTGTAGATCCTTATGCAGTTGAAGGAATGCTTGTCCTCAAAGGCGATGATGACAAAGAGTTTCACATGAGAGCATTTTCTGGCGAGGTTGCAAGACACATATCCAGTTTTGTTGACAGCTCTGCTGAATCAGTTCCGTCAGTTTACAAAATGATAGAGGAGATTTGCGAAGAAAATGAACTGATACTAGTCAAGGTAAAAATTTATGAAAGCGGTGAAGTGTTGCGCGCAAATCTATACTTTACTGGAAAAAAGGATCTTGTGCTGCGAAATTATCGTGCATCTGATGCCATGGCATTAGGAGCTCTGTATAACATTCCAATTCTAGTACGCAAAAATCTGCTAAAAGAACACATGGAAGCATAAGTGACATCTGATCACTCTGAAATAAAATTAATCTACAAGTGCAAACTATCCAAATCAAGTGACTGAGACTAAAATAGATGATGCATTAGATATGCTAAACATTTTTGCAGATACAATCCGTTCTACAATAACTGAGCTTGAAAAGCAAATAGCGAATAAAGAAGATGGTGAGATCAAAAGAACATATGAAGTGTTTATGGACATGGAGATAAGCAGAATCTACGCAATTGAGGAGATAATTCGCAAACTAGAGTCTGATGAATAACTAGTTTATCTTGATGATTCCAATCTTTACTAGATGTTCTATTCCACTGATAAAGTCAGCCTCTGTAATCTTGTCTTCTGACCACCATTTTGCATTGTTTCTTACCCACGATGGTATCTCTTGTGTAAAGATACCCGTAGATTCTCTGACTTGACTAACCTTGATGATGTCTTTTTGCACCAAATACTGGATTCCAACTACAAAATCTCTGTCAGTAATTGTTCCACTTGACCACCACTTTGCATTTTGTTTTATCCATTCAGGTATGCCTTGCTCTGCTGGCTTTTCTGATATCGGTTCAAAGATTGGTTGAGGTGTCTCTGCAACTGTAGTATTGATTGGTTTGAATCCATTTGGCGTGTAAATCGATTTTATTTTTTGTACATCGATTGGTTTTATCTTCATTAGCTTCGAGTTCTCATGTGAAAATACTGCCATGATTGACTCTGCATCAACTAGTCCTTTTGCCCAGACTGAATTTACTTCTGGATCATCTGCTTGATAGTGACCCAATCCAAGTGCATGTCCAATCTCATGAGTTATTGTGGTTCGAAGTTTTTCTGACATTAACATGTCCTCTCCATAACATGCGCTATAGTAGATGTATTTCTCATCACTTGTCTTGCAGATTTGTATGTCTCTGTAATAGATTTTAATTAATTTAAAACTAGAATCATTTGAATATGTTACTCCAAGTACACGATACATCTCGTTTTTCTCTGTTGGCATTGGATGAAATTCAATTATGATATTGCAATCTTTTTGCAGATTGTTTTGTGCATCTTTTTCTGTTAGTAGTTTGTAGTTTATCTTCCAGTTATCTTTAGTGTTTTTTCCTTCTTGCACTTGTAATGCAGATTGCCAGTCCTGGACTGCAAGCCTTGCAGACTCTTCTAGTCTGTCAACACCCCACTGTTTTAGATATGGATCCTGTTCTAGTGTTGGTTGATACGTGCAGACAAGTGGTGTGTCAAAGAACTGTCTGCCAAATATTTTGTATTCGATATTATATCCAAACGAGTCATGTACAAGATTTATGCTCAAAAGAAAGCCTATTGCAAACAGTATGATTATGATTTTCAATGTTTTTGTTGATTTTCTAAAAACTTAAGGATTTAGTAGAATAGAATAATACTGTCAGTTTTATTTTTGCTAAACATATTTAATGTCAAATCAAAAATTGCAAAACATGGGATTTTTCAGAAAAGAAAAAGTCATACTTGACACAAAGTGCAGAGAATGTGACATGGAGTTCTCAGAACCAGAAAGAATGCTGCGTCATATGATAAAAGCTCATACAAAGAAAAAACCAAGTTGCAACTGTTGATAAAGTATTAAACGGCATCTTTTCGTATCTTATACATGAGTGAACAAGAAAAAATTATGGATAATCTACTAAACGTAGATCTTGAGATAATTGACTGTGTACGGGCACTTCAGGAATCTAACTGGGATTCAGGTAGTCTGAAACAACAAGTTGGCGATTTGCTCAAACTTCGTGATGATATGGTTGAAAAATTAATGTCATTAAAAGGCGATGATCATGAATGCGGTTGTGGTCATCAACACGAATAACTGTGAATCTCTAATTCTTATTTTTTAAAATGACTGGAGTGATCCTCTACTGAATAATCACTGCTTGGACTATACAATAGCTGTTCTTTCGAACACTCTCCAGTCAAGAGTAATTGAAATTTCTCACTTATTATAATGATTCCTCTGAATTATCAAAAAAGTTCTCTGGAAACATGTTTCTAATTTTTGTCCTCTCGTTTTCGTATCTTTTTATTTTGTCCTTGTCTGTTTCTGAGTCTAGTTCCTCAATCTTCTTTGTGAGCGTTTTGTACATCATTATGTACTCGGGAAATTTTTCTGGAAGTTCTGTCATTTTAAATGGATTAAATAATGATGAATGCCGGTAATATTTATGAAATTTTTGATATTCTTTATGATAATGTTTTCATTTACAGGGCTTGCCTTTGCAGAAAGTGACGTTCGCACTTTGATAGTTGGAAACCAAATCATGATTACTGCCGACGTTACAAACAGCCTCAACACTCAGCAGCCATTTGTGTACATTACTCAGGTGAAAAATTCAGATAACACTGTAGTGTCTTTGTCTTGGCTTACTGGTTCTCTTTCACCCCGTCAGTCGTTTTCACCTGCACAATCATGGACATCAACTGAAACCGGCATGTATACAATTGAGGTCTTTGTCTGGAAGAGCATTGATAATCCCGAAGCACTGTCTGCTCCTTTGCTTATGACAGTAAACGTCGTTGATCCAAAGACATGATCAAACTGTAAACGGCTTTTGATGAAATTTAATGCAGATGGTGTTGATACCATCTATTATTTCTGCAATCTTTGGATACTCTGACTGCTTTTCTGAAATGTCATTTTTGATAATTCTCATGTAATGGATGATTTTTTTTACTTGCTTATTTTTCTGATTCTTTGATATTGGCGCATTTGATAAATCCTTTAGGTTTGCAGATATATCGCACAGCTTGATTAATTTTGCATCCATTGATGCATTTTTTAATTGCGTGACATACTGCTGCTCGATCTCTTTTTTTGCAACGTTTTTGTCTTTTGTCAAAGATAAAATAATTACTGCGATTTCCCGTCCAAACTTTTCATTTATCTGATCAAATGTCACATCAGTATATTCTATGATGTCGTGCATCCATGCAGCTGCAAGAATATTTTTGTCAGTGACTCCTAAATTTTTGAGTCTGTTTACAACTCCCTCCAAGTGATCAGAGTATGGCGTGACTCCGTCTTTTCGTTTTTGATTTTTGTGTTTCTCATGTGCAAGTTTTTTTGCCTTTAGTATAATGTCTGCACTGTCTTCCATGCGGTTTTGATTTATTCCCGGTATGTAGAGGTTTAACTTTGAAGATATGCTTAAGTTTGATATTTGTGCCTATTGACTGTGAGTGACGCAAACTATCGAGCCACTTTGGTAATCCTAAACGATATCGAGTCACACGGACTGGTTCAGTTTAATCCTGATTATTGTGATGAGGAATTTTTTAAAAATTTTCTCGAATTTGAAAAAGATTTTTCAAATTCGTTTCATAGTGTTGCACGCAACCTTGGTTCTCAAAACCAAGAGACAATGGTCTTTGCAATTTATTCAGAGATGTCTTTTATCATGTCGCATCTTGATGTGATAAACAAGTTTCTAAAAATTATTGTAAATCCTGCCAAACTAAAGGGCGGATTTGATGAACACACTTCGCTTTATCAGATGATTACAAAGATTTGCAACAAGATGCAGTATTCTGAAAAGCTAAAAAACTCGATACGTGGAATGTTTTTGCTTGGATTTAGAAACGCAATACTTTCTCAGCAGTACAGAATCTATCAAAATGACGATCTTGTAATTTACCCAAATGATGAGAATCTGAAAAAACATTTTAGCATAAAGGATCTTACTGATTATTCCTTGCAGGTAATGAGTATGCTTGAGGCAATGATTGACTGGTCAAATGGCGGAAAAAAATCAACTGACAATTCTACTAACGCTCTTTATTCGTTAGTAGATGATATGAAAAGACAAGTCGAACTATTGGATAAAAAACTAGACAGATTGTACTGATTTTTCCAAAACGGATATGGTATTTCTCAAAAAATTCCACTGTTCTTAAGTTTCTAATTTACGCAAGTAAATTGTCCTAATTCGTATGACTCGTTGCAACGGGGAATGTTTCAACGAGACTTTATTTTTTAAATTTTAATTCTTTTATGTCATATTTTTTAGGCTCAATTAAATGGTAATAAATGGTATTTTTTAAAAATTATAAACGCTTCATAATTCGGCAAACTCTTCACCATTCAGACATAGCTTTCTTAATCATCAGCAATTGATAATTCCTCTTCAGTGATATATTGGTATTATTACTAAAACCATAACTTTTGATATCCCAAAAACTATCTTTTCTTCATGGCTAACATGGACAAGCTGTACAGAAGCGTTGCAGCAAAAATAATTCAAAGATGCCATGGCAGTATCAAAATAACAAAACATGGAAAAATAATTGAAGTATATGATGTAAACAGACACATCTGGAGTAAGGGGCTTGCCGGATTAATAATAAAAGAAGAATGCAAAAACGCAGACCTAAAAGAATGGGAGTTTGCACATGTCAGAACCTATGTCATTCAACAATTGCTAGAATAATTTAGTATGTTACTTTACGAATCAAGTGCGGCTCTTTCAGCATTACTTGATAGTCTTTGGCAGCTGACAATTCAACTTCCTTTAGATTGTGATTTGTAATTACAGTTAGCGCCTCGCATCTTGAACAAAGTATTGTCTGACCGTCTGATCTTCGCTCAAAGACAATATTTTTTTCTAGTCTGTCGTCTTTTTGACACCTAGGACAAAGCTTTGGCTCTTTTAGAATTGTGATTATCTCTTTGATGTAGATGATTCTTGACACACGTCATTTCATATCTCTCTGACAGAAAAGAGTTTGGATTATGTCAATTGGCATCCAGCAATTCTGGTCCAAATAAAACCGTTCTAAAATTATTTGAACCAAAACCGTTGAGTATTCGATATATTTCTCAATCTAGCCAATCAACAATAATTTTTATATCCTCGTTGAAATATGTCTTTGGGCATTTCAATTATATTGATTTAAAAATTAGTTTATCTATTAGATATAGATATGACTGAAGATATTTGTGATTTTTGCAAAGGGTTAGGCTCAATATCTTCACATGATTGTGTTTATTGTAATGGGACTGGGGAATGGAATCAGGCAGCACAAGCATATGTAAAAAACCACATCTGTCAGTGCATTGTACTTGACAGAAAGTTTTGCCCGGTTTGCAACAAGGCATGTCATCATGATACATCATTGAATCCAAAACAGAGAATCGATCCCGGTTATGGCGGTTCATCAATTCCAGAAATTACAGTAATTGCTTAGGTAACTATTTCATCTAGACGGCCTTCTTCTTGGGCCTGTCTTATCTCCATGGCTATTCTTTTTCCAATTCCAAATGTCTTGCCATACTGATATTTTGTGTACGGGCTAGTAGTTGCAACAATCGGATTTCCGGGGACTCGCAGTGACACATCATACACTACCAATTCCAAATCTTTAGTAATTACACTCTGCAACGAAAATGGTCCGATAATTCCAGGTGCATACTCCTTTTTGACTGCAGCTACAAACTTGTCGCCCATCTTGATTACTTTTTCAAGCAATGACTCTCTGATGCTAGCTGGAGTGTGACCTACCTCGATGTTTTGCAAGTCAATGTTGATGTCCAGTTGTTGCTTTGCGGGAAGTGCATTAAAATCATGAACATTTGTCTGCAGTCTTCGCTCAATTCCAATAAAATCAACTTGCTTTGATATTGGAGTGTGAAAGAAATTAAAATTCATGTATGTTCCAATTGCAAGTTCCTCAATGCTGGCTTTTTCTAGGCCCTTTCTTGAGATTAGTCCCTGTTTTATTTTTGCTTCTGATTTTTCTTTATAGTCTTTGTAAGATGATACTGTGAAAAATGCCCGCTCTAATGGCCTTTTTAATTCCTGTACCTTTACGATACATGGTTTGTTGATGTTTTTTGGGTCTTTGAATAACTTTGGAAATTTTATTCTTGCCTTCTCTAAAAGAAAGTACTGGTTTCTTTTTACGGTTCTCTCTTCTGCTTGGAATAATTTTCTATTTCCAAATATTGGAACTTTAAACGAGTTCTCTAAGGTTTTGTATCCAAGATATACCGTCAGTGATCTGTGGGGAACTATTATTACATTAGAGTCACGCATTGCTTTTTGATTTTTAGCAGATGCCATGTCCTTGAATTTATTTAGCACAACAATCTCATCTGCTATCCTTCCAAATCTCTGATATGGTCCCTCTCTGCCTTTTTGACAGTACACTAGAGTCTGAAAGTTTTCATCTTTTGCCCCATCCATCACTTCAAGTGCAGAGTGGCTTCCCATAACGCCAATCTTTACATCAGAATATCCGTTTACAATTTTTTTAATCTCAGAAGAACTAATCATAAGATAACTAGAATACGGGAACTAATATAGCTAATTTTTAAATTATTACCTAAATTATCCAATCACAAGATTTTTCTTGATACCAATTACAATACTGGTATGTTTTATTCCGTTGAATTGCAAATGGCTGGAGTTATCTTGCTTACTGCCATGGCAGTTGGAGGAATCTCCTTGTGGATAAAAAGAAGACGAGAGCAGCAAAAACTAGATACTACAGATGAGGCACCGACTAACTAGTGCTAAAATCATCGTATTATCTAATAGATAAAATACCATGAACGATTAGATAGTTTACGATGAAGCTGATAGTTGGCATTACTGGCAGTACTGGTGTAATCTATGGTGTTCGCCTGTTAGAAGTCTTAAAAAAATTGGGAGTCGAGACTCACCTGATAATGTCAGAGTGGGCAATCAAGTGTCTTGCAATGGAGACAGAATTTCAGATTGGCTATGTAAAGTCACTTGCAACCACGATTTCTGATGAATCAAACATGGCAGCAAGCGTTTCCAGTGGAACTCACAAGGTTGACGGAATGATTGTTGCACCATGCAGCATGAAAACATTGTCTGCAATTGCAAATGGATACGATGACACATTGGTGGCACGAGCAGCAGGTGTGACAATTAAGGAATCTAGAAAATTAATTTTGATGGTTAGGGAAACCCCGCTTTCTGCAATCCATCTTGAAAACATGTTAAAGTTGTCAAGACTTGGAGTTGTAATACTGCCACCAGTGACAGAATTTTATACAAAACCAAAAACAATCGACGATATCGTAAATCACGGAGTTGGAAAGTGTTTGGACCAGTTTGATCTGGAGCACGGTTTATACCCTCGTTGGGGTACTTTCAAATTATAATTGGCAAGAGTTGTTTTTGAAAAGATCATAAAGGCTGACAGAAAAAAAGTTTTTGACATTACAACAAACTATGAAAATTTCCAAAAAATTCTTCCACAATACTATCCATCAACTAGAACCATTTCGGTTAGGGGAAATAATTCCCTTGTAGAAGAGCACTTGATGCTTGGAGGGCAAGAATTTGTAATCATGGCAAAGCATGTAACTGACGAACCAATTTTGCACGAACTATTCATTGTTGGCGGGGATGCAAAGGGCACTCATATCACAACAAGATACGACCAGCTTCCAAACGGAACAAAATTAATTTTGGAGATTGATTGGAAGTTTAAAGGAATAAAAAAACTTGGTTTTGGTAAAGACAAGATTCCAAAAGAATATTCTAAAATGATTGATGAACTTGCAATTATTGCTGAGAACTAGTCTAGTTTTTCTTTATCTTTGAGGTCTTTTAGTTCTTTTTCACCCTCAATCTTTCCTTTCTCGTATTCCCCTTTTGCTTTTCCAAAAGTCTTTGCAAGCTCGGGAATTTTTTTGGCACCGAAAATAAACACTACTGCAATAATTATGATAAATATCCATTCTTGACCTTGGATGAAATTAGAAACTCCTTCAAGCATTCTGATTCTTGATTGTTGATTTTGGATTTAAATGTTCGACATTTTGCGCTCACTGCGCTCAATTACTGCCATGCCTATGAGGTACAATGCGATCATTGGTCCTGCAATAAACCACATCGTAACACCGCTTCCGTCTGGAGTGATAATAGCTCCAAATATGACAATTGCAACAATTGCATATCTTATGTTACTTCGCCAAAATTTTGAATCAACTATTCCAATGCGTGATACGGCATACATTACAAGTGGAAGCTGAAATGATACGCCAAATGCCAACAAAAACTGTAAAACAAATGTTACAAAATCAATCACATTTAGAAACGTAACTAGTCCTGCAGACTCTCCGTATGTGTAAAGAAAGTCCAAGATGTATGGGATTACAAAAATATATGAAAAAATACATCCTGCAACAAATAACAACAAAGCAGGCAGCGAGATGTTTCTTGCTATCTTGATCTCTTTTTCTTTTAGTGCCGGTGTGATAAATGCAACAAACTCTCTAATGATAACTGGCATGCTTAATACAATTCCTGTAAGTGCTGCAACGTATATCTGAGCAAAGAACGCTTGGCCTGGCGCTGTCTGAATTAACTGCACATCTGCTGGAACCAAAGTTTCTCTCATGTGATTTGTTATCTGAGCTGCAATGTTGTTTAGCGGATCTGGAGTTGGATAATACAATTGAATTCCGTTAATTTGAATTGGCTCTGCATGAAATGATATCAGAAACATTGTGATCACACCTACTGATATTGCAATTCGTAAAACTATCTTTCTTAGTTGTTTTAGATGTTCATTAATCTCTTGAATGTCTGACATACCTGTCTTCGTCTAGACTGACATGTATCTATTTGCCTGGAATTGGAAGTAGTTTTGCTTCAGGCAATCCTGCGTTTTTGAGCTCCTCTAGACTCAAGTCTTGGAACTCTAAGGATATGATTGCCTTTGTCTTGAATTTCTGCTCCATGCTTTTTGCCAAAGCTGCAATGTCTTTGCTAGAATAGATTTCCTTTGAATCTTTAAGAAATATTCTCTCACCTTTTTCCATCTCTTTTCCTCCAAATTTTTCGTGAAGAAAACTGGTAATTGATGGCAATTCCTTTCTTGGAATATTGTTGTGATAGTAGGTGATTCCCTTGACTGACTCATAATCGTATGGCGTACCGTTTCTATACATGAAAAGACCGATGAAGATTGCCTGTACCTCTGGCTCTCTTACACACTTTATCTCCCAGTTTAGCAGTTTCTCTTCATTGTATACAAATTTCTCCATCTCGTCTGGAGTAATCTTCCAATATCTTGATCTTGACAATCTGTGGTATGCTTTTCTAATCTGATATAAATTTCAATGTTTGGCGATGTTTTTGCGTCGTTTAGTAATTATAACTTCGATGACTAGTCCTGCAACCACTACAATCAGAACTGTAACTGCAGACCAAAGTATCTGGACAATAGGATCAAATGCTTGTGTCATAGGTGTAGTGTCCATCATTGGTGATGATTTCATCATTGTATCTGCAGATTCTCCTGTCATTCTTGCCATCTCGTCTACTGGTACTGATTCCATTGCTACGTCTGCAGACTCTTCTGGAATTGACTTGAATGCCATCTCTGGAACATCTGGCGGCATTGATGTATTTGCCGACATATCTCCATCTGGCATCACGTTTCCTTTTTGAATTAGTTGAGATGAAAACCATGCAGCAATTGATGCGCCACCAAGTGTTGCCAGTCTGTGAATTCTAGTAAATGAATTAAACAGTGATTTGCTCTTTTTTGCAGGCTCTGACATCATTGCAGGCAAGATGACTATTGCAAGCTTGTCCACGGTGTAAAATTTCATGTCATGAGACTTTGTGTTTTTTCCAATGTTGGTAATCTTTACTACTCCTGCATCCTGCATCTTTTTTAAATGATAAATTACAAGTGGCAATGAGATTTCTGTCTTTTGTGATATTTGATTTGCAGTTAAGGAATCATTAAATAAAATTTTTAAAATTGCCCTGCTAGAATCTGAGCTGAGTATCTCGCCAATTGATTTTAGCTTTGAATCCTCGGTGGATAAAATTTCGACTCTGTCTGCAATACCTATTGTATCTCCCTCAGTATCTTTTAGAGCATCTCCAGTTTCGTCTTTCATTGAACCAATAAAATTTTGAATCTCTTAATAATGCTTGTCGTTAAATTGAAATTTAATCAAACCTTATCTACAAAATTATTCATTGTATAATCATGAAACATTCAAAACGAATCTTTACAGCCATGATTGCTGTACTGGTAGTCTCTGTTACTGTGGGTGCAATCTCTGTTACCCCAAATGCAGTAGCTCAAGAAGAAGTCACTCCTTTTCCATCAAGGGAAAAAGTGATCTCAGTTACCGGTAATGCAATCTCAAGCGTAAAGCCAAACCTTGCAAACATTAGTTTTGGTGTTGAAATTCAAGAAAAAACTGCCAAAGATGCACTGGCTTCAAATTCTGAATTGATGAACAAAGTGATTGCTGCAATAAAACAAGTAGGAATCACTGATTCGGAGATCAGTACATCCCAGTTTAACATCTATCCTGTATATGATAATTATCAGGACAAGGAGACTGGAAGATATACCCAAGAACTAATTGGATATAGAGTAAGCAACATCGTTCATGTTGAAACTCAGAAGCTTAACAGTTTAGCTGCTATAATTGACAGCGCAGTTGAGGCAGGTGTGAACAGAGTAGATAGCGTATACTTTTCACTATCTCCAGAACTTGCATCAAATCTCAAAGATGAACTTTTAGAAGAAGCAGTTCTCAATGCAAAGTCAAAAGCTGAAATGGCACTCGCTCCACTAAATTACAAGATAATTGGAGTAAAGGCAGTCTCTTTATCTGAATTTTCAATACCATACCCAATGCCAATGTACGACATGGCATATGGTGAGGGAATTGCAAAATCCTCAGCCCCTACACCAATATTTTCATCTGACCAAGATGTCAATACAAGTGTAAACGTTGTCTTCCTAATTGGAAGCAACTAACTTTTTTTCTTTTTTTAATCGTCTATGCTTCCGCCCTGTCCGAACAAGACTGGCATGGTGTACGTGCTTGTAATATTTTCCATCTTTCTTAGAATCTCTACAAATCTATCTAGTCCAAATTCTGCATCATGTTCTACTTTGAGAAAAATATCGTATTTGCCCCAAATGCCATTTACTTCAATTACTCCCTTTATGCTTCTTAGGTGAGTGATTACCTCCTTTTCATGTCCTGGGTTGCAAGTAAGCAAAATGTAAGTTTGCAATACCATAGTATTGTTGTCTTTATGATATAATCTATCTGTTATTTTTTAATTTGAATATTGTTGCTTTAGTTTCTCCAATCAGAACTGTCTTTACAGATTCTGAATGAAACCAGCAAAGATTCTCATTTGATAAACATTTGTAACACTTTACAATGGAATCAAGTGATCTTGATAGTTCCTCGTTTCTTAATGAATCGTTTTCAAACGAATAGCTCATACTTTAGTATGGTGAGTATCGGCATTTAACTAGATGTCATTTTCTATAGTCACAGACGATTTTAGAAATTCCCGTAATTGGGATTTTTTTGCATGCGATCATTATTCATAAACCCTTAAGTTCATACACTTTTTTAAAAAATTATTGAAATCAGCCACAGTTATCGTGTATGTTCTTGGGGCACTCGCTATTTTGGGAGTATTGGCAGGACTGCATCAAATTGTGACATATCAAGCTGAAATCGCATTTGAGGATTTTGAGTCAAAACAAAAATTATCTGATGCCAAAGAAAAGCCAACCCCAAAACCGGTAATAGAAAACAAGACAGCTGTAGAAGCTGAAAAAACGATTCCTTGAAATCTTGTAGGAAGATAGATTAACCTCTTTTTGATTTTCCAACGTGTTGGCTGTCTTTAATGTTCATGTAACAATTGAAAACAAACCCGGCATCAGCGATCCTGAGGGTGAGACAATTCTAAATGACTTGGTACTAAAAGGCGGGGACTCTTCAATATCTAAAATAAAGACTGCAAAGATGCTAAAATTTACAATTAAAGAAAAAGACAAAAAATCTGCACAATCAAAGGTTCAGAAAATATGTGACGAACTAAGAATCTACAATCCAATGGTAAGCAAAGTCACAATTGATGTCTTTGATGCATCCTAAATTGCAAACAGCGATCTACTAATTGTTGATTTTTGGGTTTTTTGACTAGACTCAAATTAAATATCTCTGTCGATAAATCAAAGTGTGAAGGTAGGGGTAATAGTTTTTCCAGGAAGTAATTGCGATCGTGACATGTATCATGTGTTAACTGATGTTTTTAATCTGGATGCCCAGTATTTTTGGCATGAAAAAGGATTGCCAAAAAACATTGATGCTGTAATTCTTCCAGGTGGATTTTCTTATGGTGACAGGTTAAGGTCTGGGGCAATTGCAGCTCATAGTCCTATAATTAATGATGTGAGAAAGATGGCTGACAAAGGAATCCCTATTTTGGGCGTATGCAACGGATTCCAAATTCTAGTTGAGGCAGGCTTGCTTCCAGGTGCATTGCTCAAAAACACTTCGCTGAATTTTATGTGTGGCTGGACTAATTTGATAGTTGAAAACAACAAGACTCCATTTACAAACAAATTGAAACTAAATCAAAAGATTCCCATCCCAATTGCAAATGGCGAGGGCAGATATTACGTCGATGATGATACGCTAAAAAAATTAAAGAAAAATAATCAAATTGTTTTTAGATACGAGCAAGTGATAAACGGCTCAACTGATAGAATAGCCGGCGTTTGCAACGAGGATGGAAATGTTGTTGGCATGATGCCTCATCCAGAAAGAGCAGCAGAATCTGCAATTAATCCAATTGACAATAAACCGTCTTCTCTAATTTTTGAATCACTGATTAAAACAATTGGTGTTAAAAGTTGAGTCTAGAACCCCAAGAACTAGATGACCTTACATCTAAGATTGGACGAAAGCCGACATCCACAGAATTACAAATTGTAGCTGCTGAATGGTCAGAGCACTGCTCATACAAGTCATCAAAGAAACATCTCAAAATGTTACCAATGAAAGGACCTTTAGTAATTTCTGAAAAGGGATATGATTCAGGAGTTCTTGATGTTGGAGATGGCTATGTAATTACAGCTCACATTGAAAGTCACAACCATCCATCTGCAGTTGAGCCTTATGGTGGTGCTGCAACTGGTGTTGGTGGTGTTATCCGAGATATCTTGTCTGCTGGAACCAGACCCATTGCAATCTTTGATGGTCTGAGGTTTGGAGACATTGAAAAAGACTTGCAAGCAAGATGGCTTTTTAAAAATGCAGTTACCGGAATTGCAGATTATGGAAACTGTCTTGGAATTCCAACAATTGGTGGTGAGGTTGAATTTGATCAATGCTATACAAATTACGCCCTAGTTGATGTTGCAGCAATTGGGTTTGGCAAGAAATCAAATCTGATAAAAAATCATGCCAAAAAAGGCGACATTGTCGTATTACTTGGCGGCTCTACTGGACGAGACGGAATAGGCGGCTCTCAGTTTGCATCTGATTCTTTAGAGTCTGAAAACAGATCAGCAGTACAAATCCCAGATCCATTTATTGAAAAATTAATCATTGAGGCAATTCTTGAGGCAAGAAATCAGAAACTAATTCATGCAATGAAGGACCTTGGTGGCGGTGGACTGTCATGTGCAGTTTCTGAAACTGCCGATGCCCTATCTATTGGAATTGAGATGGATGTAAACAAGGTTCACACCAGAGAGTCTGACATGAACCCCGATGAGATAATGGTATCTGAATCTCAGGAGAGAATGCTAATTGTTACAAATAAAGAGAAACTAAAAAAACTGCAAGAAATCTGCAAGAAATTTCGCATATCTTGTTCTGTAATTGGTCATGTAACTTTTGATAATATGATGCATGTAAAGCAAGGCAGCAAGACATGTGCAAACCTTCCAACTGACGTTGTTGCAAATGCCAAGCTTTTAGACAGACCATCAAAAAAACCCGCATATCTAGAAAAGATAGAACAAGAAAAGAAACTCAAACCAATTTCTGATTATTCAAAAATGATGATGAAATTTCTTGCATCTCCAAACATTGCTAGCAAAATTTGGGTGTATGGCCAATATGATCATGAGGTAGGAATTAGAACTGTTGTAAAACCTGGCAAGGATGCTTCTGTTCTTAGATTAGATAATGGTAAATTTTTGTCTGCAAAAATTGATGGAAATCCAAAGCATTGCTACATCAATCCAAGGGAGGGTGCCATCGGGTGCTTTGAAGAAGCATGCAGAAATGTTGTCTGTACTGGTGCAAAACCAATTGGAATGCTTGATCATTTGCAGTTTGGAAATCCAGAAGATCCTGAAATCTTTTGGACATTTTTAGAATCATTAAAAGGAATTACTGATTTTGCAAAATACTTTGAAATTCCATGTGTTGGCGGAAAGGTCAGTCTGTACAATGAGACTCCAACTGGTCCGATAAAGCCTACCCCTATAATTGGAATCTTGGGCTTGATTGACAAGGCACCACTGTTCTCTCATAAGATAGATGCTGGTGATACTCTTGTGATAATTGGAGATACTAAAGATGAGATGGGTGGCTCTGAATATTTTGAGTATGTCCACAAGTTTGTTGGCGGAAAATGTCCAGTTGTAAATTTTGCAGAATCAAAATCTCACATGGATGTGGTGTTGAATGTGATTGGTAAAGGACTGCTAAAGGCAACACATGATTGCTCCAAAGGCGGCCTTGCAGTTGCCGTTTCAGAACTTTGCATGACCTATCAAATTGGATGCAACGTATCACTTGAAAAGATACCTGGCCCAAAACTTGAAGTTGACAGAGTATTGTTTTCTGAAACTCATTCAAGATATCTCCTAGTTGTAGACAAGAAAAATCTCAAAAAACTAGATGATATTCTCAAAAAAAGCAAAGTATCTTACAAAATGATTGGAACATTTGGCGGTGAAAACATCAAACTAAACAAAGCAAACAAACCGATCATAGATCTAAGAGTTGATAAGGCTCAAAAAACTTGGTTTAATTCGTTAAGGGAGTTGGTAGTTCATGGTTAAGGAGAATTGTGGCGTAGTTGGAATTTTTAGTCTTAGTGGAACTAATGTTGTTCCGATGGCAATTGATGCACTAAGGGCTTTACAGCATAGAGGTCAAGAGGCTTGGGGTATCGCAATTCCAAACAAAGAACCGCTAAAAAGATTGGGGCTTGTTTCTGGAGCATCTTCAGAGTTTAAAAAAATCTGCGAGGAATATGCTTCTCCTGCAGTTATTGGTCATGTGCGTTATTCTACAATGGGACGAAGTACTCTTGAAAATGCACAACCACTCAAAGTAAAGGATCTATGCATAGCTCATAATGGAACAATTGCAAATGTACAAGAACTATCAAATTTGGTAGGCGGCTGTTCATTTACTCCACAAAATGCCAGTGATACTTTGGTTGCAGCACAAAGACTAGTATCATTAATTTCTGAGAATGGCCAGATGGGAAAAGCATTATCGATTCTAAAAAATGAGATGGTTGGCTCTTATTGTTTTACATTTATCTCTGATGATAATTCAGTATTTGCAGCAAGGGATCCTAAAGGATTCAGACCAATGGTTTTGGGGTACAAAGAATCAGATGACACATACATTGTAGCATCTGAATCATCTGCGGTTTCTGCAGTTGGTGCAAAAATGCAACGCGATGTAATTCCAGGTGAGCTTATCAAACTTAGCAAAAACGGATTAGAGACTGAGAGGTTCTCAGAAGACACGTCAAGGGCTCACTGCTCTTTTGAATTTACATATTTTGCACATCCCTCAAGTAACATGGAAGGTGCAAACATCTACATATCTAGAAAAAATATTGGACGATTTTTGGCAAAGAAATTTCCAATAAGAGATGCAGACCTTGTAATCCCAGTTCCAGATTCTGCACGACCTGCAGCTTTGGGATATGCTCAAGAGTTGGGAATTACTTTTGATGAAGGATTACTCAAAGACAGATACAGCAAGAAAGGACCACTTCGTAGTTTTATTGAACCACACCAAAGCGATAGAATTGAAATTAACAGATGGATTATTCCAATTAAAGAAATCATTGCAGGAAAACATGTAGTAGTAATCGATGATAGTCTAGTCCGGGGAACTAGCTCAAAGGCAATTATTCAAGCACTAAGACGAGCTGGTGCAAAAAAAATCAGTATGGTGATTACATACCCTCCAATCAAATTTCCATGTTATGCTGGAATTGACTTTCCCTCTCAAGATGAGTTGGCTACATTTTCTGACGGAAAGGAGATGGATGATGTTGAATTGACTGAAATGGTGCGAAAAAGTATCGGTGCTGACTTTTTGGGGTATAATGATGCTGAAAATTTAGCAGCGGCAGTTGGAATCCCTAAAGATTCAATGTGTTTTACATGCTCGTCTGGAAACTATGACTCGCTAGGAATTACGCCAGAGTTTAAAACACGTCTTGAGATGAAGGGTGAATAAGTTGGAAACCGCATATGTTCTAGTAAAAAGTCAGGTAGCCCATGAGATGGACGTAATGGGTGAGTTGCTAAAAATTGATAATGTAAAAGAGGCAAGAGGAACATTTGGTGTTTATGATATTTTTGTCAAAGTAGAGGCAAAGACATCAAAAGAACTAGAAGACACAATTACAAAAAATATTAGAAAAGTAAAACACGTAATTTCTACTACTACTTTGTCAGTAATCCCAGAACAAGACAAAAAATAATTTTGGTCTTTCTTTAAATATTGTTTTTAATGAAATTATATCATGAAAGCAATATGGAATAATGTTGTAATTGCTGAAAGTGATGATACTGTAATAGTTGAGGGAAATCACTATTTTCCATCAAGTTCGATAAAATCAGAATATTTCAAAAAAACAGAATTGACTACTTTTTGTGGATGGAAAGGAATGGCAAATTATTACTCTGTAACAATCAATGGAAAAACTAACAAAGACTGTGCATGGTATTATGAAAATCCAAATGACGCTGCCAAAAAGATCAAAGGAATGGTAGCATTTTGGAACGGTGTTGAGATAAAATAATCTTAATTATTAGAAAACCAATACATCTTCAGTGAAATCATACACTGTTTTGATTGCCATAATTGGCGGCTCGATTGGAATCATGGCAATAATTTTTGGATTAGATATTGGAAAACTGTCAATATCAACGCAAGAGTATAGTCTCTATGTGGATCCAATTATTGACAAACAAAGTCTCTTTGTAACTGGCAGAATAACTATTCAAAATACTGGCTCAAAACAACTAACTAACCTTCATGTGAATTTTGGAGATGGTGATACACTTGATATCAAATCTCTCAAACCTGGCGAAAAGATCATACTTTCTCCTCCGTCTGATAACTCGATGCAGTTTGTAATGATAAACGCAGATAATGACATTTTTGTAAGCAAGGCGTATAGAGAACTACCAAAAATGGTAGGTATGATGGGCTCTTAATTCAGAGCAGTTAAATCCAATCGAAATATAGTCTGGCTGTGAAATTTCTGACATCTGGAAAGGTAAAGGATCTGTATGATGTCGATGAAAGCACCCTTCTCTTCAAGTTCTCAGATAGGGTTTCAGCATATGATGTAAAGTTTAAAGAAAATATTCCTAAAAAGGGTGAGGTTTTATGCAAATTTGCAGAATTTTGGTTTAATGCACTTCCTGTTTCTAATCATTTTATAAAAAAACAATCAGACACTGAGATTCTTGTAAAAAAAATGACGATGCTTCCAATAGAGTGTGTTGTTCGAGGCTATTTTTATGGCAGTCTGATAAACAGATGGAAAAAAGGCGAGGTGAAATTACCTAATGGCACTGATACTACACTTGCTGCTAAACTCTTGGAGCCTATTTTTGATCCTACCACAAAATCAGAACATGATATTCCAATTGATAAGCAAAAAGCATTGCAAATGAATCTAGTAAATGAAGAACAATACTCTTGGCTTGAAAAAACATCAATTGAGATTTACAAAAAAATGTCTGAGATAGCAGACAAGTCTGGATTTATTTTGGCTGATCTAAAACTAGAGTTTGGAATTTTGGATGGAAAAATAACATTGGGTGATTCTATTGGTCCTGATGAATACCGTTTATGGCCAAAGGAGACATACCATGTTGGTAAAACCCAAGAATCATTTGACAAGCAGATACTGCGAGACTGGTTAACTGAAAATGGATACCAAAAACAATTCGACAATGCAAGAGATGCAGGTAAAGAACCAACGCCTCCTACAATACCAATTGAGATTATTCAAAAGATGACAAACAGATACGTCATGGCATATGAAAAATTAACTGGCCATTCTCTATAACACAAATAATTTTTTTATTGTGACTGGATATTGATTATGTCCTAACTCCCAACTCGAATTCACTACTTGATTGATTTTACAGATATTCATTTTTGTCATATCTCTACATGTTTCTGACATATCTTTTTCAAATTTTTTATTTTTGCTATTTTTTTAAAATATTTGTAGTGGTGTTATAATTATGATACCGATATCATCTAGATAGTAGTGGTAATGATAAATGTTGTAGTGCTAACAATATTTTTGTATATGCTACAGTAAATCTGATAGCGGTCATTGTCTTATGGTAGGAGTATCACTATTGTGATAACAAAAAAAAATTGATGCGATTAGACAAAAAAATATGATACGTGGATCTTTTAGATCAAAGTATTAGGAGTAAACAGCATGTCTACACTACTAGAGAAGGAAATCAAAGTAAATCGAATTCTTACAACAAGCGTCCAACACGCACGTGCAATTGAAGACCCTGCACGCTCGAAAATCATTGAAATTCTGTACCATCGTGCATTATCTGCAGACCAGATTTCAAGTGAGCTAAAAAAGACAGGATACAAAAAAGCCCTGACAACTGTTCGTCATCATCTTGATATTCTAAAAGAAGCCGGATTAATTGAAATTGCCAAGATTGAGGAATCACGTGGTGCTATCACAAAATTTTACAGCACTTCTACAAAATTATTGGGATATGCAGCCCCTGATGATTTTGATTCAAAATATTCAAAGGTTATTGACAACACATCTGTTAAGATTGAAAAAATTCTCAGATCTATTACTCCAAAGACCGCAAAAACAAAAAAAGCCAAGGGTGGAAATTCTGCTGACTATTCACAGTACCTGGTAATGGAAATCATGAATCGTGCGATGACTAACATCATGGAGAATTCTAGCAAGGATCATGAATAGTACAATGACTTTCCAACTATTTGCGGTAATTTGAAGAGTCGATCAAAAAACTATGATAAGGATCAACATAAATCAGTGAAATTGAGATGAAATTGGAAGAAAAAGTTGTAAAATTATTTCAGCAAAAAAATATCGTGTTTATTGCAACTTTGATGAAAGATGGTTCCCCTCAACTCTCCCCTGTGTGGGCTAACTGCGATTCTGATTATGTTTATGTTAATACTGCTGAGGGAAGAGTAAAACACAAAAATGTTTTGCGTGATCCTCGAGTTGCAGTATCTGTTGTAGGAAGTAACAATCCACTTGACATGACAACAATTCGCGGAAAAGTTGAAAAAATAATTCCTGATTATGATTATGTACATGCAGACAAATTAACTCAGCAATACATGGGGAAAACTCACTATCCATTCAAAAGAGAAGATGAAAAAAGAATTATTCTTAAAATAAAACCAGAACGTGTTTTTGTCTTGCCTGAATTAAAAATGAATGACGAGTAACAAATTATATATTTCTAAATTCGAATTTAGAAACATTTTGTTTTGACATCAAAATAAAATGGAAAAAAGGTAAGAAAGCAGACTATCGTCTTCGTTTAGCTGCTTTTCTTTTTGGAGCTGCTCTTCGTTTAGCTGCTTTTCTTTTTGGAGCTTTACGTCTTGAAGCTGCCTTTCTACGTGGAGCTGCTTTTCTTTTTGGAGCTGCTCTCTTAGCGGCAGTTCTTCTTTTTGGAGCTGCTCTCTTACGAGATGCGGCTGCTCTTTTGGCAGCTCTGCTTCGTTTTCTTCTTGCTGCCATTTTTGCGACTTCAGCTGCTTTTTTAGCGGCATTTCTTTTTCTTGTTCGTGCTGCTTTTTTAGCTGCTTCTGCTCTTTTGGCTTTGGATGTGGCCATGACTAGATTCTTTTTTCATAGATGTTATATGGTTAAAGTCACACATTATTACCTCAGTGCTAGTAAAATTTGACAATATTTTTTTTGCGATCAGCAATTAGTGATGCAAATCACAGCTGTATCTGTTGTTGATTGTATTTTTGTTGGACGAATTGTTATGCTGTATTGGTTTTGTTCATCATATGGAATGTCAAATTGTGTAGTGAACATTACCGGTTTGTTTGGCTCTAATATGTGATCTAGCAGATCATCTGCAGAAAACTTTCCATATACTGCTCGGTGATTTTGTTGTTTTTCATCAACAATGTAAAATTGACCTCCTGAAATTCGTGTGTCTTCATTGCTAATGTTTTTTGCAATAATTTTGATCTTCACAAATGTATTTTCAGGTATTCTTTCCTTGTTTCCTTCATGTGTTCCATCAAAAGTTACAATATATTCGACAGGTCCTACTGTCACTGCTTCACCTGATTTTCCAATGATGAAATTGGTCTGATATTGAGTATACATGTACATGGCAGCTCCCATCGAAATTATAATTCCCACAATCACGATAATGATGCCAATTCGGGCCATTATGTAATCTATAAAAATTTAGTATATAGTTGCAGCGTAAAATGTCGAAAATACCCCCCCTAATTAGATCAAGATTGGCATATTCTCTGGAATTTACCACATGAATTAAAAATATGCTAGAATGGAGTGGATATTATGGGAAGGTTCAAGCCCCTTGAAAAGAAGGACTATGTGAAAATTGCAGTAATTTTTGGAATAATTGCAGTCCCGTTAATTTTTGCTGTATCGATTCAATGATTGAGTGTTTTTATCGATTACATACACATGATTATTTGTCATTTTATGATAGGTATAATGATCAAGACCTTGGGATTTTTTTGTTCTCATTTCTGAGGAATTGGTCCTTTTTTCAACCATTTTTTTCTGTTTTTAGCATGAATTTTTGGGGGTTTAGCTTTTACGCACGACAATAAAAGATGGCACATGTTTAGGTGGGACATCTAGGTGGTTTTGTGGTTGCTTTTCTCCGCTAGGCACAAGTGTTAACCCCCCCATTAAAACGACCATTTTTGATAAAATCACGTTATGACTAAACATACTATTTTTCAAGGGGGGTTTAACGCGTAGGCGTAATTTTGATAAATTCAAGAATTTGTGTAATTTTTTAATTTTGTAGTCTAAATGAGATTATTTGTCTAAAAATCATCTATTTGACATCTTGAAAGATGATTCGACTAGAAAGTTTTCATCAAAAATCTAGATGTTTTTTCATGCAATTCTGATACTCTACTTAGTGCATCTAAGACAGTTTGCTGGTTTATGTTATCTTTGTCATCTAATACGACAAATACCCCTACCTTTTGCTTACCATCTTCAGTAACAATTCGATTAATTGCTTGTATCGAGTTACAATATTCTGCAACTCTTCTCTCAAATTTTTCTTTCTCATCTTCTGTAAATCCCAAGTATCTTGAAATTTGATTATCTTTCATTATCACTTTTGCACCTACAACGATTATCCCTGGTTGAGATTTTGGTTCAAAAATTTCCGCGGGAATTCCGTATTTTCCTGCATGCTTTACTAGGATTTGAAATGTGTTTTCGGTATTTTTCATATCCTCAAATGATAGCCCTTCATGAATTAACCATCTTTCCACATTATCTCGCATTCTTGAGGTGCCCATCATTTCATATCTCCGACTAGTTCTATATGATTCTAAATTCTAATATCTGCCTGTCTGAATTTACAATATTTCTAAATTCGAATTTAGAAATAATCAAAATCTATGCCTGTTTGCAATGGATATTCTACGCATATTTTTTAGATATTGGCATTAAAAGATGGCGTAAACTCTGGCATCTGTGCAATGATTATGATGTTGAGAATTAATCCAACAATTCCTAAAATTATCCCCAAATACAAGCAATTTTTTGCTTTTCTAGGATCATCGCGTCGCAAAATAAAATATGCAATTAATCCGCCAATCCATCCTAAGAATACCGGTAAAGCATACCATCCGTTGCTTCTAGGTTTTACATTTTCCATTTTGTTTTCAACCTTGTAAATCTGCTAATAAAATTCCTTCATTTTCAACCAGTTTTTTTCTGGATTTGAGTTATCTCTATCTCAACTGTCTCAAGAGGATCGTCTACCTGGTTTCGTCTAATTGAGAACATTTTTGGTTTTTCAAAATCCTCGGTACAATCAGGACATGCATATACTAGTACTCTGTGTTCATTTGGCGCTTTTGGGTTAGATAATCTTGGATAATACACCAGTCTGGCCCCACAGTCAACACAATATCTGTTGGCCCTTCTAGTTCTGACCAATGTAATCCTCCTGCATTATACTAGATATGCGATCATCTATTAGATCTAACCTGTCTAATAGAGTAAACCAAATAGTGTCAATCGATCAATGTTTCTAAATTCGAATTTAGAAACATTGTAAATGATATGTGTTATTTTATCATAATATGATGCAATAGATTTCAAAATTTGAGACTAGAGATAAGAAGCGCCTCCCATCAGACTTGAACTGATGACCATCCGATTAACAGTCGGATGCTCTACCACGCTGAGCTAGGGAGGCACAAGTTTGTACCTTAGTAAAAGCGATTTAATCCTTGCGCCCATCGAATTTATCTTAAACTTGAATGTCTTTAGTTGAATTTTGCAAAGAATTCTTTAATCTCTTTGGAATGATTTTCAACTAATTCGATTATCTCCATGTGTTCATCTGCTGTTGGTTCACGTTTATGTACAATTTGAAATGCACTTAGTGCAGAACCTACCATCTCTCCAACAAAAAACCCACAAAGAAAATCTCCAACGTTTTGACAATTCCAAAGTTCTCCTACTCTTGGTGATGCGCCAGCTGTTTTGTATAACTCTAAAGTTTGTTCAATTAATGATGAAGTTTGTTTTGAAAATTCAGGATCAAGGGTCATGAGATATAATTAATATTTGAAAATCTATTTCTTTTCTATTCCTTTTTTCTTCTCATATACGTAAACGCCATCTAAGAAGACTCTGTGATCTTTGTCTTTTACTTTGCTGCGAAGTTCTATGTTTGCAGCTGTTTGAGTAATGTGATTCCATACCTCTCCTGTTAAAATCACGTCTTCTCCTTTTGGAACTACTTTTGTGTTTCCTATGATTTTTGTAATTCTAGATGATCTCTCTCCTTGGAAGTTTTCAATTAAAACAGTTCTGTCTTGTACCTTTACCGTGATTGGAAAGTGTGCAAATGCTATTTTCATTTTAATCGTATATCCAACTACCAAACCTTCACAAAGATTTCTGATAATTGATCTTGCAGTATGTAGTATGGAATAATCTCTTTTTCTATACCCTTGTGATTTTAGTATGACTTTACCTTCTTTGATTTCAATGTTTACTGGAATGTTTCTGAAGTTTTTGTGAGTTTTACCTAGTGGGCCTTCAAAATGCATCATGTTTTTCTTTAATGTTATTTTTACTCCTGCTGGTATATCTACCACTTCTTGGAATTTTTCAATTTGCTCAGTAGACATATCCTATCAAAAATCCTCCCAATCCTTTGTTTACGGCATCATGGTGTGACATGACTCCTTGATTTGTTGTTACTAGTAGCATTCCTCTGTTGTAAGCTGGTAAGTATTGTTGCTCCCAGTCATTATACTCTGTATTTTTTACTTTGAATCTTGGTGAAATTGCGCCACATTTTGTAATTTTTGCTAACAATTCAATTTTGAATTTTCCGCCTCTTTTATCGTCAATATGTTCAAACTCTCCAATATATCCGTCTTTTTGAAGTGTTTTGAGTACTTCAATTCCTAACTTTGAAGTTGGAAGAATTATGCAATTGCTTTTTCTTCTTGCTTCATTATTGTATAAAGTTACAAATAGATTTGCTAAGATGTTTTGTGCTGGCATTTATATCACATATTTTTCCTAAAACCTAAAGATGTTGCTACTTCTCTAAAGCATCGTCTGCATAACATTAACTCATATTTTTGAATTACAGCTGTATAATCTCCACATCGTTTACACCACTTAGAACCTCTTCCAAAATCGTGTTTCTTTCTTCCAGTTGCTTCATATGATCTGTCTTTTGCCATTATACTATCGTGACTCCAAACTCCTTAACTAGATAATCCTTTGCTTCCTGACTTTTAATCGTGTGTGATTTTCCAACACTTGCTTTGTGTTTACTTCTTTTTCTAATTCCATATCCTGGTCTTGTTAAAGTCACTGAAACTCCTAGACCTAAAATTCCAACTTGTGGATCATATTTTACTCCAGGTATGTCGATGTGTTCTTTAATTCCAAATGAAAAGTTTCCGAAATTATCAAATGATTTGCCGTTTATCTGATTAGCTTTTGCATCAAGTAATCGTTTTAACAAATCACGTGCATCTTGTCCTCTTACTGTAACTGCAACTCCGATTGGTTCTCCTTGTCTGACTCCCCATTCTCTTTGTGTTTCTTTTGCCTCACGTGCAGATGATTTTTTACCTGAAATATGATCCAGTGCTTTTTTTGCTACTACGATAATATCACCCGATTTTCCTAAACCCATGTTTAGGACAACTTTTTCTAAAGTTATTTTCTTCATTGGGGATTCTGATATTTGGGACATATGATCACTTTATTTGAATTAGAGGCTCCTGTTTTCCTACTAATAGTATGATGTCTGTTGGAATTTCGATCTTTCTATCACCTAAAACTAGCACTACACGTTTAGGTAAAATGTAAGTTCCTTCTTCAATGGTTTCAATTGTTCCCATCTGTCCTGCGTTAATCCCACGAGTAACCAAAGCATGTGCACCTTTTTCCAATTTTATAACTTCAAGAATTTTTTGATCTGGAATTTGAATTAAGCATGTGTCTCCAACATTTACTTTGATATCTGAAATTGTTGAACGACCGTCATGAAATCCTATTTGCATTTTGCCCTTGCTAATTGTTGTTTTACTTGTAACTCTGACTAGCTTTTTTGTTTTTTCTGATTCTTTAATCTGTAATGGTTTTAGTAACTTTCCCTCCATTGGAACTAGACGATAAACTTCTGGAACATTTTCTAACTCTACAACATCCATTAATCCAATTGCATGGTGAAGCGATTTTCTAACAACTCCATCGATTTTCACTTTGCCAGAATAGATTGCTGCTTTTGCCTCTCTTAATGTTGTTACAATTTTTAATACGTCTCTTAGAAATACTGCAGTTGGTACTGAATATTCTTTTTTATGTGGTCCTGGTCTAACTGTAATTACAAATCGTTTGTCTTTTCTCTTAATTCCCCAGAATTGAGGAGCCATTTGTCTTTTGAGTTTTTTACTTCCAGATATGCTAACCATTATTTTTCAACTTCCTTTTTTCCTTTTTTAGGTACTAATGTTTCTTTAGTTGTCTCTTCTTTCTTTGTTTTTTCCACTGCTTTTGGTTTTTCGGTCGTCTCTTCTTTTTTTGTAGGCTTTTCTTCTACTGCTTTTGGTTTTTCAGTTGGTTTTTTGCCTTCTAATTTTGCAACTCTCCATTTGTCATCTGTGTTTAATCCTGTAACTACAAGATTTGATGTATGTATGTAGACATCAAATTTATCTCCCTTTGTCTTTTCTTTTTTAACTCCTTCTATAGCTACGCTGCTTTTCTTAGTAAAAACTTTTGATACTTTTCCATCAACTCCTTTGAACTCTCCTCTTACAATTTTTATGCTATCACCTTCAATTACTCTGACACTTTTTTTACCATATTTTTTACGAAGATCATCTGATAATTGACTTCCAAGTTGTTTACTTCTAGTATGGAATGTTGCCCTGTAAATCAAGCTGTTACGCATCTTTGTTGGTTTCATTTTATACCACCATTGATGCCAAATTAGCTACTCTTGGCCATTTTTCTGAAGCTTCTGCTGCGACTGGTCCTTTGATGTCAGTTCCTTTGACTTCTCCTTCTGGAGTAATCAAAACTGCTGCATTGTCTTCAAAGCACACTCTTACACCGTTTAATCTACGAACTGCATATTTCTGTCTAATTATTACTGCACCATATACCTGCTTTCTTAATTCTGCAGGACCTTTTTTTACAACAACATTGCAAAAGTCTCCAACTGACGCAGCTGCTAATTGCGCGTGTCTTGTATGATGTCTTTGTACCATAACAATTTCTAGAATTTTTGCACCTGTGTTGTCAGCACATACTATTTGTGCTCCTATTGGAATTGCTTTTGTTACTCGAGGACGAAATTCTGATACCCCTTTTCCTGCTTGTTTTGCCATTATGCTTTAACCTCTACTACTACATATGATACTGATTTTGATATTGGTCTGCATTCTGCAGTCAATACATGATCACCCGTTTGAACATCGATGCATTCTGGTACATGTGCATGAATTGTGTTTTTACTTCTTGCATATCTTTTGAATTTTAGATAGTAAATTGGTGATTCTTTTTGTAATGTGATTGTCTGTTTTGCTTTGTTGCTTGTAACTTTACCATCAAATAATTTTCCTCTAACTGATAGTTTTCCATGAAATGGACAATGTGCATCTGTACATTCTCTGCTTGGAGCCTTTACTTTTAATCCAATGTTTAATGTCATGCCCTTCCTCCTATTCTATCAAATGATCTTTTTGAAATTTGCATGCCGTTTACAATGATGTCTTTGCCGTCTAAGGTAAATTTCCAACTATTGTTGGATTTTGCAATCATTTTAGTTCCATTTTTGGTATCCATTATTATCATTGATTTTGTTTCATCTGTAATTGTTCCATTTAATCCTATAATTTGTGAATTAGATGATTCAATGATCTCTGTGTGTAATCCAATTAATTCATGTGATGTTATGTTTTGCTCTGTAATCATTTCTTTTTCAACTCATTTACTCTAGTCATCATTCTTGCAATGTCGTGTCTTAATGGTTTTAATTTTCCACTTTCTTTTCTTAATGTTCCTTTTGAACCGTCTACTCTTAGTTTTGCAAGTTCACTTCTTGTTTCTTGAATTTTACTTTTAAGATCTTTTTCATTTAACTCTCTGATTGTTTTCATCGATAGTCGAGTCATAGTAGTTTTGCCTCCTCTTCTTCTAGTGTTTCAAGCTCTTTCATCTTTTCTTCTTCAATTGCAATTTGTTCTGATTCTGTTCTTGCTTTGCGTTCTACTTCTGTTTCGTCTCTCATCTTTCCGGTGTCTTTATCTTTGATTTGTTTTGCTTTCTTTGGTTTTTGTGTTTTTAGTTCAAATTCTGGAACGAATTTTTCATTAATTGCAATTCTTATTCTAATTCCGATTAACCCCATTGCAGTTTTAACGTGTGCAATATCCTCATCAACAATTACCTCTGCATGATGTCCTGCTCTTGGTAAAATTCCTGCACTGTGTTTTTCAAATGCTGAACGATCCCCACGTAGTTTTCCTGAGATTGTAATTTGAACTCCCATGGCTCCATTATCCATAATTTGTTTTAATGTCCACATTGTAGCTCTTCTAAATGCAGTACCTCGTTCCAAATGTGATGCCATTCTGTTGCACATTACACTTGGTGATAGCTCTGGTTTTGCTATTTCAACTACTGATATCTGTGGATTTTTTAATTTAAAATCAGTTGCAAGCTTATCTGTTAATTCTCTAATACCAGAACCTTTTCTTCCAATAACTATTCCAGGTCGTGTTACATGTAATGCGACTCTTGTTCCCATTGGTGTTTTTGAAATTTCTGCATGTGAAAATCCTGCATCTTTAATTGCTACTCTCAAGTAATCTTTGAGAAGCATCATGTTGTAGTTGTCTTTAATTACATTTTTTACAGCTGACATGTTATATCTCCTGCGCCACCAATTCTACATGTGTTAACACATTATTTTTTGGAGTGGCTCTTCCCATTGCTCTTGGAATAAATCGTTTTACAATCACACCTTTGTGAACTGTTGCGTTTACAATTTTTAATCTATCTAAATCCATTCCCTTGTATTCTGCATTTGATTCTAAATTATCTAATACTTTGATGAATTCTTTTACTGTTTTTTGTGGATAACGACCAGACATCATTCCTGGATCTGATCTATGACCGACTTGATTGTTGAATCTTCTAAATGCTATTGCTCTTTCTTTATTGACTACTGCTTGAAGATAATCTCTGGCTTTTTCAATTGAAAGTCCTTTAATTGCAACAGCTACTTCACGTGCATGTTTATGTGAAATGTCTTTTTCTCTTAGTGAAGAACGAACATGTTTAGTTGCGTCAAAATTTTGGAATGCGTATTTGAATCTGCCCATGACAATCACTTTAATGGTACGTAGAGACTGGATCTTGATGCGCCGACACCTGGTGCACCATGTTGAACTCTTTTGTTTGTTATGACATATTCTCCAAGATAATGTCCTATCATTTCAGTTTTAATTAAAACTGGAGTGAATTCTTTTCCTGAAAAAATATTTACTGTAACACCTACCATGTATGGTAGAATAATTAAATCTCTAGAATGAGTTTTGATTGGATTTTTTGTTTTTCCAGCTTTTGCGGATTTTATTTCTTCAATAAGTTTTCTCTTGTCATCTGTAATTCCACGTGTAAGTGAACGTCTTTGTCTGGAATTAAATATTAAAAATAATTTCTCTAGTGACATGTTGTCTAGCTCCTCTTTTGGTAATCCTCGATATAGAAATTCTTTGACCATTTTACTTATCCTCTCTTTGTATTGATGAAGCCTTATTGTCCATATTATAGCATTCCTATCTTTGTGGCCAAGTCTCTGGCTTTTTCTGTACTTTCAAATTGAACAAATGCCTTTTTACCGTAAATTGTTCTTGCTGTGTTTACTTGAGTAGCTTTTTGATTGTATAATGCACTTACAGCTTCAATTATCTGTGGTTTGCTGGCTGATCTATCTACAATAAAGCAAATTTTGCTTTCATTTTCTACCATTGCAAATGTTTTTTCAGTAATGTATGGTTTCAAAATAATTTTACTTGCTTGATCTACATTCATCTTACTTTCACCATTAATTCTAGATGTGTTGATTTTATCTTTGCAATCTCTTCAATTGCTGCTTTTGAATACACTGTTAATCTAATTGGATCGGAACCTGGTGCCAAATCTAATACGCTTAATTCTTTTACAGATCTTACTTCGACTCCTGGTAATGCCCCGCAGGCTTTGCTTATTTTTGATGCATCTTTTGTGACAAACAATACACTCTTTCCAACCTTTTTACTTCGGCCTCTAAGTGATGATTTTCCAGTACGTGGTTTTCTTGCTTGAAGTCTTTCTACGTCTTTCATTAATTTTAGATCTTCTAACACTTTGAAAATATCGCTTGCTTTTGAAATTGATTCAATGTCATTTGTAACAACAATTGGGAATGATTCGATGCCTTCTATTTTGTGGCCTCTTGATTTTACCAAATCTTTTGAAGCAGTTGCAGCTATTGCAGAACAAAATGCTAGCTTGTTTTCTTTCTTGTTTAATTTCTTAAAAATCACTCTGTCTACTATTGGAGGATGAGCTTGTCTACCACCTCTTACTGAAGCAACACCACCTGCTTGACCTTGTCTTCCACCACCGCCACCTTTCATCTTTGCAATACGTGCTTGGTGCTGTCCTGTTGGAGGATCGTTTGATCTTGCTACTACATCCATACCTGCAGTTGGATGTCTTCCCTGTGGTTGGAATTTATGTGAAGTCAAATTTGTAAATGCTTTGTGAATAAGCTCTGCTCTAAATGGAGTTGAAAAGATTAGTGGCAATTCAACTTCACTATCTTTGGTTCCCTTTATTGTTAATAATGATGTTTTCATCAGATTACTACCTCCAAAATATTTGGCTTGGTGATTTTTACTGGTGCGTTTCTAATTTGACTTCTTAGCTTGATTAATCTTCTATATGTTCCTGGAACTGAGCCTTTTAGAATAATGAAATCTCCTTTTACTAAACCAAAGTGTTTGTAACCCCCGTCTGGATTTATTTTTATTTGATTATTTTCTGTATTGCCAATTACCATTATTCTTTTGTCGTATTCTGTTCTTTGATGAAATCCCATTTGACCTGCTCTTGGAACTGAATACATGACACTAGCTGGTGAAATTGGACCTAGTGATGCAACTTCTCTAACTGTTTTTCTTGATTTGTGTTGTTTTTTCTTTACTCCGAATCTTTGTATGACTCCTTGCCACCCTTTACCTTTTGTAATTGCTGCGACATCGATTGTTGCTCCTGTTTCAAAAATTTGATCAATTTTAATTTCTTTTCCTAACAGTTCTTTTACATGTGCAAATTGTTTTTTGATGTCACCGCCGCTAACTAATGCTTCAAAGATGTATGGCTTTTTTTGTTCTAATCCCGCATCACGTGGAGATACAGCAACTATTGCAAAAATTTCTTTGACCCTGCCAAGTATTTTTTCTGCATTTTCCATTGCACCTTCTTTATTTTTAAAATTAATTTCTTTAGAGATATTTTTTGGAAATTCTTTTGCATATACGTCAAATTCTGCATGTAATCCATAATGATCTTTTGAATACCCTCTAACTCCTAATATTGAAACTGGTGGAGTTACTAACACTGTTCCAAGACTTACAAGTTGTTTTCCTGCATTTGGAGTCTTTTCACGATCATCGATGGTAACTAGTTGAACACAGCCTGCTTTGAAACCGCAATGTGCTAAAATTTTTGGTTCATCAGAATTGTTTTTTGGCCATGTTCTGATACGTGCCTCCATACTTTTGGCACGTCCTCTTGGATAGTATGCTGCGCTACCTCTACGTGGTTGCGCGTATTTTCGATGACCCATGGTTAAATCGAAGTCGTCTTCAACCGTCTAATAAACCCTGTGAGACATCGTTAACTTGTAAAAATTAAGTGGTTAACGAACTATTTCTAATATGATCAAGGAGATATCAAATTACTTGCGTAATTCCAAATTGTTACTGCTCCGATGATTACTCCTACTGCTCCTAAACCCATTGCTAAAATTAAGAAATTTCTTTTTTCTGCCATTTTGTATTAACCTATTTTGTATGCATTAATTATTGATAATATTCCTAAAAGTGCTTCATCTAGACGTACAGTTTCAGTTGCCTGGTTTGGAAAGAAATTCAATGTTCTTGCATTCTGAACGTTTTTCATTTTACCTCCCAATATTTCATGAACTCCTTTTTCAGGCGAACCAAATACCACTAAAAGAGGAAGATCTGAGCTTAGATATTTTGTTAATTGTTCTTTTGTTGCCGTTCTACCCTTTCTTGAAGTAATTATGATGTTTCCTTGCCATTCAGTTAACAATGAAAATAAGCTTGCTCTCTCTTTAACTGCATAACCCCAATATGACGAGGTCTCATTTCTTTGAATTTCTTTAACTGAAAAATCTGGATATCCTGTCTTGAATTGGACGGTTGCTCTTTTACCGACATTTTCTTTTCCAAAAAATGGTATTAATTCATTAATTCCAACATCAATGAATTTTTTACCCTTTAAACTTACTATTACTCCTTCTCTTACATCTCCAACGTTAATTTTTTTAGAATTTGCTGGTGTTGAGTGACTAGGAATTTTTAACGGATACAACACACCTGCAAACTTCAACTCGTTCATCTTTGGGAATAATCGTCTTCGCAAAAATTGAGGGGTCTCAAGATATCTTAAAATTGTTACAAGTAAATTTCCGTCTTCTCTATAATTTCCTTCTTGGTAAACATAAATTGTATCGATTTTAAAAATTGCACAAGCTCTTGCAAGTACAGATATTTTTCGTGTCTTATCCAGCTTTAAAGATTCATCAGATAATGCTGATTCAGGGATTGCAACAGAAATTTTCAACGTAATTAAATCTCACATGTGACTATGATTATTTTTTTTCGTGAGGATATTTCTCTTTGGCAGTTTTTGCATATTTTGCAATCTGTTCATCTGAGACTAGTTCAAATGTCTCTGTTTTGGTTTTAATCTGTGCCATTCTGATATGACTTGTTCCTTCTCTGTCTTCACTAGATAGATAAATTGCTGCAGATGCTAATACTGATGCATCTTCTATTGACAGTTCATGATTGTATGTTTTTTCTAAAAAGTCTGTTACTTGATCAGAACCAGATCCAATTGCAATTGCATCGTATGAAATGTATGTTCCACTTGGATCTGTGAGGTAAAGTTGTGCGTTGTTATTTACAACTCCTCCCAAAATTAATGCAACACCATATGGTCTTACACCTGCATACTGTGTATATTGTTGAGATTGATCAGCTAAATGTTTTGCAATTGTTTCAACTTCCACAGATTCATCATAAATCATCTTGTTACTTTGAGAAAAGAATCTAGCATTATCTACCTGACTTCTAGCATCTGGAATGTATCCTGCTGCTGCTACTCCTATATGATCATCAATTTGAAATATTTTTTGTGCAACATCTGTAATCTGTAATTTTCTTGGTTTTTCTTCTACTGCAATTACGATTCCTTCTTTAGATTTTATCCCAACTGCGATAGTTCCTCTACGTACAGTCTCAATAGCATATTCTACTTGGTATAGTCTGCCGTCTGGTGAAAATACTGTAATGGCTCTATCGTAGCCTTGTTGTGCAGGAAGCATTTGATTTCAATGCTTTGAAAGTTTAATTTAAGCTTTGGTGCCCTCTCTTCCCATGCGATTTGAGATTCAATTTTCTGGTCATGAAAATATACGATCAAATCATCAGAAAACAATTGAAATTACAAAAGAATCCCATCTCACTCCAAGCGGTGATTGTATCATTGGTGTCAATGCTTCTGCTAGCTGTGCTGATTTGCCTGATTCAATTAAAAAAAAATTACAAAACCCAAATTCAAAAGTTAACTTTTCAATTAAAGTAGGTTCACATGAATTTGTTGTCGAAGGAAGAGGTCATGAGGATCTAATTCTTACTCATCATGAAGATATTGTAATACGAAAAAGTAATTTTGTCTGTCCAAGAACATTGGCTGTAAAGTGCGACAAGGCATCGGATCTTCTGCCCAGAGAGATGATCTCTTTATTACAAAACCCTAACACTAGGGGCACATTTACAATAATGATCGATTAAACATGTGACAATTTTATATGAATTAATTTAACGTAATACATGGGTCTAAAAACAAAAATTTTCATCCTAATTCCTCTGATAGTATTTGGTACAATAATTTTTGGAACCGCGTTATATATGGAAATTTGTAAAAACTCTAGCTTGGCAGTGATTGACTGCTAATTTGCGGTCTTGTTTTTCAATTATTTTCTACTTTAGTTAATTCTGATTTAGCATGGATTTCATAAACTACCCGTCCTTACAGACTTCATGCAAAAACCTGTGATTGAATTACAAACATCTGAGGAACTAACTGAAGTTGAGCTAAAAAAAATAAGAGAATATTTCAAAGAAATGCCAATCAATGATATTCTATCTGGTCTAAAATTCGCTAAAAACAGATGGTCTGCTAAAGACTCTGGGACGTTAAAAGTTGGCAGAAAAAGTATTATCCAAAAAGAGGTACATTCTGTTACTTCTGAACAGGCCCAGTGGAGATTAAAAAATTGGAAGATGATGATTGCAAATTATCGTCGTAGAGGATACAGTTATCCGACCATATCTAGAATCAAAAAAATTTTAATTCAAAAAAGTAAAAAGAAAATAAAATAATGCTTAACTTTTAGATTAAAACATCTGAGGTTCTTCTTTGGGGTGTGCCTTGTTTTAGTGTGTCTGGAATATCTGGTATTGATGATTTGGTTTGTCCTGCAATTATAGAATGTGCTTCTTCAAGAATTGCCAATGTGTCTGCGTTGTTATTTGTATTTCCAAGGCTCATCAAATCATTTCCTTCCATCGATGATCCACTCATTACATCTCCCAATATTTGTGACAAGTCTTGCATAGATGATGTTGCTTCTGGCATGATACCACTTAGTGAAGGACTCAATCCTTTGATTATTGACATACATGGACTAAGTGTAACTACCACATCTCCAAGTTCAGACACTGTATTGAGCCTTAATTGAATTTGCTCCATTGATAATTTTGCCCCGCTTACCATGTTTTTCATTTTTCTAACTTGGACGAGCTCGTTTGCATATGCTTGTGCATATGCATTGTTGTGTGTTTTTTGTGCATTGACTACTTTCTCAAAAATTCCGTCGTGTTTTTTTTGTAGTTTTTCATTAATCCCTTCTAATTTACTTATTTGAAATTGTAATTTTCTTTGTGCTTCTTCAATTCTAGATTTTAATGGAATATCTGGTCTTACTTTTCCCATTACTCGTTGAGAAATACTTTCTCCTTCGGTTTTATTCCATGAGTTACTTATCAAATCTTCATTTCCCCATTATGGGTGTAGTTTTTTGTTTTAAATGAATTTGTCACTCTTCTATGTGTATCCATGGTAACATGGGACTTGGGTTACACATTATCCAAACGTAAATGTGTATATTTGAAATCCTGGTTCGTTTATCTTGATTTCTAGTATGTGCGATGAAGGCTCATTGCTGTTTACAATATTGTACAGTCCTGCTTCTGAAACTGTAATTTTGCCCTCTTCATTTACATCAGTACCTGCATAATCTTTTGAGATAGGCAACCCATCAAGGAGTATCTCTAATTTTGCCATGTTAGATGTAACGATGTTTACTTCTTTTGCATTATAATGCAGTTTGATTGAACCGTTGCTTGAAACTAGCTCCATGCTGTCTTCTAGGTTTTTCCATTCTCCTACTGGATAAAATTTGTGTAATTCGATATTATTTGGTTCAGAATATGTTACTGTCTTTTCTGGGCTGAATCCTTCGTTACTTCCCAGCTGATTTCTGCCTTGAGCAAAGTCATATCCAAAATACAATTCCGGTGTTCTGAAATTTGAATGCTCAAATTCTTTAATGTCTACTAGTTTTTCAGTAGAATTAATTTGTAATCCTAAATTTATTGCCCTTTCTTTTAGTAATGATTGAATTACTTTTTCTGTCTCCTTGTAATCTCCCTCTCCAATATGATCATATCTTATGTATCCTTCATCATCTGCAATGTATTTTCTGGGCCAATATCGATTTTCAAATGCTTTCCATGTTGCCATATCGTTATCCATTACAACTGGATACTTTATTCCATGTTTGATGATTGCAGATTTTACATTTTCAGGAATTTTTTCAAATTCAAATTCAGGAGAATGAATTCCTATTATTAATAATCCTTCATCTGAATATTTTTCATTCCATGCAACAATGTATGGTAGGGTTCTCACACAGTTAATGCAACTATACGTCCATATGTCATACAGCACAACTTTTCCTTTCATTTCTTTTGCCAACTCTTCCGGTGTTGTGTTAAAATAATTTGCAATTCCTACAATCTGTGGTGCTTTTTTAAACTTTGATTTGTCTATGTTGTTTACAGCATTTGTTTCAAGCGAACTATCTGATGTTTCTATGTCTGAATTTATTGAAGACAGTAGTACGCTGATTGTTCCTACAATACCTATTATGATCATCCCAAAAATGATTGCAGTTTTAATTTCTGATTTCATCTAATTAACTCCAAAGTAATAACTCATTGAGTAATGGAAAATTAGCAATGTATGCCAATTGATTTGTAAATACTAAGACTCCCAAAAGTATAATGAATGAACCTAAAATTATGTTGTAGAATTTTAAATGTCTGCTCATAATTTTTATTATTTTATTTGCTCTTGAATAAAATACTCCCATTAGGATAAATGGTATGCCTAACCCTAGAGAGTATACTAACAGTAAATTGAAAGCAACTGACGGTGTTGTTGCTGCAAGAGTTAGAATAGTCCCCAAAATAGGCCCTACACATGGAGTCCAACCTGCAGCAAATGCTAATCCAAACACAAAAGAAAGTGGAAAGCTTGCTCTAGTTCGTTTAGGTAAGAACTTTTTTTCAACATTTAGTTTACTGATTTTTGTAGATAATATCAGAAAAGTTCCAAAACTTACAATAATAATTCCGCCTACCTGATTTAATACTCCGATTACTTCACCAACTGTATTTGCTAATATACTGTTAATTATTACCCCTAATGTAGAAAACACAACTGAAAATCCAAGAACAAAAAATACTGAATTCAGTATGATGTTTGTTCTGTTAATTGTAACTGTTTTGCTTCCTTTATTTTGATTAAGATCGCTTAGTGTAGTTCCTGAAATATATGCTAGAAATGCTGGAATCATAGGTAGTATACATGGAGCAACAAATGAGGCTAACCCTGCCAATGCTGCAACTGCAAGTGTAACTTCTACCATGAATTAATTTGGTAATTTTTCTTTTAAAGGATTGTTCCAAATCTGCTGGTACATTTCATTTTTATCTAAGATGAAATTTGTTTTATTATGAACAAGCGATTCATTCTTGTGGGTATTGCCTTAGGAATTATTGTTACTCTTGCCGTATTAATTGGATCTCCTGCAATCGGTGGATTTGATTCGCTTCGTTAATACAATTATCTATATTTCAATTAAATATTAAAAAAATTTTTTAACTAAAATTATTATTGTACAATCAAATCATCCATTTCGTTGCCTAGCGTTCTTGTTGTTGATGATGATCCTGACAGTCGTGATGCTTTATCTGATCTGCTTGAATTAAAGGGGGTTGAAGTTTTAGCAAAGGGAATTAATGGGCATGACGCTGTACAAAAATTTTCTCAGCATAAACCTGATCTAGTATTGATGGATATGATGATGCCTAATTTTGATGGGATGTATGGTTTGGAACATATTAAAAATATTGATTCAAGTGCCAAAGTGATAATGATAACTGCAGATCAATCACAAACAACACGTGATAAAATTTACAGATATCCAAATACGAAAATTATTGCTAAGCCTATTGATGTTGATGAACTAATTAAACTGATTATGGAAAAATCATTTTGGTAATGTTATTGTAAATGTAGTTGGATTGTTTTTTACTGATATTTTTCCACCATGCTGTTCTATGATATTTTTACAACTTACCAATCCTAGACCCGTACCAGTTTGCTTAGTGGTGTAGAGTGGCTCAAAAATTTTATTCATATCATATTCATTGATTCCTGAACCTGAATCGATTACATCTATGACTGCATTCTTTTCTTCATCATGGAATTTGATTTCTATATTTCCTGGATTATCTCCGATTGCATCCATTGCATTTTTTATTAGATTTGAAAAAACAATTTCTAATTTCCCTTCATCTGCTAAAACCGTTATGTCGTTATCTGGAATCTTGATGTTGATTTTATTTGGTTGTAGCTCATTAACAATGTTTGTAAGACAAGATTTTACTGACATTTGTTTCTTTTGAAGTTCTGTTGTTTTTACATAATCTAAAACATCTTCAATTTGATTAGTCATTCGCTGTATTGCATTGTTAATTCGTTGTATACTCTCGTGATCTTTTGAAGATAGTGACTCTTTATTTCGTATTAGTGCTATTTCCACTGATGATTTAATTACGCTTAACGGATTTCTTAAATCATGGGATAATCTAGCCGCAAGTTCTCCTATTGCGGATAATCTTTCTGCTTTAATCAATTCGTTTGTTAGGTTGTCTATTTTTACATTTTTTGTATCAAGCGCATTGGTTAGTTTTGAATTAAGGATTACAATTATGCTTGAAAATACGACTAGTAATGTTATTAGGACTAGCGAAAAGAACATCATGAAATTTCCACTCTGTTCAATACTCCAAAAATAGTTTAATGCAAACAAAACTGCGATTGTTGTAACAATTATCAAAACAAGTACTAGATTAATTCCATATGTTGCAATGTTTTTTGCTGTGATAGGTTCCTCATTGTTTTGATATTTTTTGGGTTTATTTCTTTTGGAACTTTGAATTAATTTATACATTGCAAAACTCCATGCCACATAACTAATTAACCACAAAATATCTATTGGATGTCCATCAAAATACGCATCATCAATAACTAAAATCAAATATATGTTATCAGCTATTATGAAACTTACAATCCCGATTAAAATTAATGTCCAAAAAGAATTCTTATTAATTTTGAATGATAAAATTATTGACATTATTGCAGGAATTAATAAAATCGCATCTACAATTGGATAAATTAACGCAACTGCAATTTCAAAAAATTCAGTTTCTATATTGGCCTGAAAAGTAATTGCTAAAATAGGAATTAAAATTGATGCTGATACTATGATGGCAAATACTATGTGTTTTTTCTTTATGTGATCACGTAATGGTTTCAAGAAAATCATTAATGAGATAAACATGAAAATTGGCGCTATGATATAGAAAAAGTCCGCAATGGATGGATAGGGATCAATAAATAAAACATGTTCATGCAAATTCCATGTCTGTTCTGCTGCAAACCATGAACAAAATGATAAAACTAGGAAAACAAGTGATTTTTTACTAATTTCGTTTATTCTGTCAGCACTTGATAATGCCCATATGGCCATAATTATCAGAACTCCCGTAATTATAGTGTAGATTGGTAATGAGATATACTCTGAAAAATATTTAATGCTTACTACATTATTGACACCGTATAACGAAACTAGTGCAAAAATTATGCAACCAAATATAATTTTGTTATTAATGCCTATTTTTTTTTCGTTTCTTTCCAAATTTAGAAGTATGGCCTCGTTTTGAATTTGTCCAATGTTATGATATAATATTTTGGATGTGTGTCGACATTATTCATATTTTGAATTTTTTTTGAGCCTGTTCAAAAATGTTCAAAGCATCGTTAATGTTCTTTTTAGATAGCCATGCTGTGACTGAAATTCTTAATCTAGCTTTATTTTTTGGCACTGTTGGATATCTAATTGGCTGCGCAAACACTCCTTTTTTAAGAAGGAATTTTCCAAAATCCATGGCTGTTTTTTCATTGCCAATAACGATAGGAATTATGTGTGTCTTTGAACTAATTTGATATCCTAATTGCTTTAACCCGTTTGTTAAGATGCTAGTATTTCTTGCTAGTCTCTTTCGTTGTTTCTCTCTGTCGATTTGCATTCTGTTTAATGAATACTGAATTAAAAATGATGGAAGTGCAGATGTGTATATGAATGATTTTGATTTATTTATGCATAAATCTATTACATTGTTTTGTGATGAAACGTATCCTCCAAAAGATCCTAACCCTTTGCTAAGGCTGCTGATGTATATGTCAATTTTTTTTGTAACATTGAAATGATTTGGGGTTCCTTTCCCGTCTGTTCCAACTGTAAAATCTCCATGTGCATCATCTAGTACTGTGATTGCATTTGATCTTTCTGAAACATCCGTAATTTCTTTTAACTTTGAAAAGTCTCCATCCATACTGAAAATACCTTCTGTAATGATAAATTTATTTTTGCCCTGTTGATTGAGTTTTTTTGTCAAGTCTTCAATATCGTTATGTTTGTAAACTAAAATTTTTGCACCTGAAAGTCTACATGATTCTATTATGCTTGCATGATTTAACTCATCACTTAAAATTAAATCTCCTTTTTTTGCAATTGTGGTGATTGTCCCTAAATTTGCCATATACCCTGTTGGATAAACCAAACTTGCTTGTTTTGATTTATGTTTTGAAAGTTTGTCTTCTAATTTTTTATATATCTCATCGTTTCCTGAAACTAATCTTGAACTTGATTGCATCTGATTTATTTTTATTTTTGTAATTGGTATGCCTAAATAATCATTTGAGCAAAGATTCAGCAGTTTTTTATTTTTTATTGTTATGTATGCGTTATTTACTTTAACGTCTCTTAATTTTCTGTACAGGTTATTTTCTTTAATTTGTTCTAGTTCTATATCTGCAAAATTTAATTTATTGTTCACTTTCAACACTGAAATCCGTCATGCGTAAATTCTTTTCTCATTGTTGTTAATTTGCTAATCTTAGATGTTGACCATATTATTGGCTTTGAATTTGCAGTGTTGTTTAATTATAACACCCTGTCTTTTATATTGTAAATTTTTGTGATATTATTGGCATGATTACAAATATTGAACAAATAATGGAAGATCAAAGGAATATAGTTGAATTACAATTAGCTATTAAGAAACTAAAATTTCAAAGAACGAAAAAACCATCAGTTCAAATTTGTTTATGATGATTCAATCTGTATTATTTTTATAATCTCGCTTTCATCATAAAAATAATGTTTGTTTTCTAAACAATTTGAACATACAAACCAATTAGGAGTATAATTACTTTTTTTTGCTCCTCTGTAAACTATTTTGTATTTTGGACAATGCCTTTCATCGCAAATATTCATTTTTTAGCCACTTGCATTAATTTTATTCTATAAAGAAATCGGTCTGTTGAACGCAATAAATCATTCATTTCTGGTTCAATATTATTTTTGTATGTTTGATTTTTTATTTTCACAATAAATTCATTCGTTAATTCTATTAGATGTTTTATTTCATAATTTGTAACTGCTATGTGATTAATATCTTGGAATTGTTCGTATGTCATATTGCTCAATATAGTGAACCCCCCTTTTCCCATGATAAATCAAATAGCGAACTCATCATGTCTACAAGAGTTTCAGAATCAGACCACCATGCAAATGTTTGTCGTGTTGCATGATTGGCGTTTCTCATAAAAATTAAGATTTCTTTTGCATCATTAATGATAAAACATTTTTTATCTGAATCTGATGCAATGACTCTTATTTTTTTTGAATCTATCTCGGAAATAAACTCTGGAGTTTTACTTAAAGGTGAAATTACCATTTGTAGTTCAGATGTCGATTCGTTTATCCAATCAAATACATCTGAATGATATAATCTTAAAACATCTGGCATACTGCCATAGATTTTAATCGAATCTGTGCTAGTCTCGGTCATTTCTTTTATTTTGTTAATTATTGGTCCCATGCCATGTAACAACTGCATTTTTTCTGATTTTGATTCGTCAGTTTCAACTACAAAAAATGGAACCTCTTTCCATAGCTTTGAAAGTGATTCTTCTTTTCCAGCAAGTGTATTGATTCTTTGTTGTTCTTGTTTTACTAGCGTTTCAATTGCTTGTTTCATCTCCATTGCAGAATATCTTGTAGGGTGTACAAGTTCAGCTGTTACCAATCCCATGTTCTGTAGGGAATTCACAAGATGGTATGTTTCTGTTCTTGGCATTTGCAATGCTTTTGCAATCTCTGAAGCAGATTTGGAACCATACTTTCCAAGATAGATGAAAACTTTGCTTTGGTTTGCAGTTAAACCAAAACTGATCAGTTCGTTTTTGATTCTTTCAAGCGTAATTTTGTGTTTATACAGTTCAGTTTCTGAGTCATTGTCAAAAAGTGTTATCTCATGTGTAGTGCTCATGTCTTCAATTACTCAATAATGTTTTTCTTAATAGGCACAATGGATATTTCTTCAATCTACGTGTTCTCTTTTGGAACTAATTAGCTGATCTATGTGCCGATTTAGCCCTAATTCATTTTTTTTAAAATTTGTAACAATATGATTTTTAAAATTAATTTTAGTCTGAACATTACTGTATCTACAATCATCATGAAAATTTCCCAGATATGGGAATCAAGGATTATGAATTTACAAAATCATTTGTAAAAAATTTGTCAAGCCTCTAATCCGATTTTTTTAATCATATTGAAATCTTTTTCAGATTCGTTTCCACCCATTGTAAGATATCCTGATGTAATTATTCCATTTGCACCGCTTTGCAATAGTTGCTCTCCTGAATCAGTAAGATTTGTTTCTCTTCCTCCAGAAATTTTTATCACTGATTCTGGTAATAGGAATCGTATTACTGAAAACATTCTTACAATTTCCAAATTTTCTAATTTTACTTGTAGCTCTAACGGTGTTCCAGGTACTGGTACTAGTATGTTTATTGTAACTTCTTCAGGATAAAGCGCAGCTAATTCATTGGCCAACTCTATTCTTTGTTTTCTTGTCTCCCCCAAACCGATTATTCCACCCGTACACAATTCTAACCCAGCGTCGCGAGCAATTTGCAATGTTTTTAGTCTGTCGTCATATGTGTGTGTAGTGCATATCTCTGAAAATTTTGATTTTGATGTTTCTAAATTATGATTGTATCTTTTCACGTTGAGTTCTTTGAGTTTTTTTGCTTGCTCTGGTGTAAGAAAGCCTAGGCTGCATTCTACATTAATGCCTACCTTGTCATTGATTTCTTTTATGATGTTGCATACTTTGTCAAAATCTCGTGGAGATGGTTCTCTCCATGCAGCTACAAGACAGTATGATTCTGCCCCCTCGTCTTTTGCTTTTTTTGCTTTGATTACAACTTCTTGTGCTGATGGTAGTTGATAGGTTTCAATTCCTGTATCGAAAAATGCAGACTGCCCGCAAAAAGAACAATCCTCACTGCAAGCATTTTTTTTAATATTGTTTAATTGTTCAACATCTACTTTCTTTCCATTAAAATCTCTAGTTATCTGATTTGCAGCTTTAGCTAGATCTGGAACATTCTCATCTGGTATGTTGAATAGTTTTTCAGCGTCTTGACTTGTTATTCCAATGCCTGAAAATACATTTTCTTGGCATTCTTTGATAAATTCCAAGACATTATTCATGATATTTCACTATGAATTCTATTAAAAAAGATTAGTGAGTTAAAGATTGACTTTTCATGCGTGATTACATGGTTATTTTTTGTATGCCTGATTGAAAATTAAAATTCAATTTTCTTGATGTTGTTGCGTTTACCATATCGTTTTATTTTCTGCGGATTTTATTGTGTCAATGGTTCTGTTTAGCAAGAAATCTAACTCTTCTTCAGATATTGCTAGCGGTGGTACAAGCATGATTATGTTTCCAAGCGTACGAAGATAAATTCCATGTTTTTTGCCTTCTTCAAAAAATATTTTGTTTATTGATTTTTTTGGATTAATCGGAGTTTTATTTTTTTTATCCTTGACTAATTCTATTCCCATGAGCATTCCTTTATGCCTGATATCGCCAACTGTTTTTATTTCTGATATTTTGTCATAATACTCTTCAAAAATTTTTGATGTTTTTTGAATTTTTTTAATTAAATTATTTTTTTGATATAATTTCAGATTTTCATTTGCAACCGCTGCAGATATTGGATTACCTGTGTATGTGTGCCCATGAAACAGATGCTTCCAATCATTAAATTCGCCTAGAAACGAATCATAGATTTTTTTATTTGCTAAAGTTGCAGCCATTGTTAGATAGCCTCCTGTTAACATTTTTCCAAACGACACGATATCTGGAATACTTTTTTGTTCAGTATATTGAACCATAGAACCTAATCGTCCAAAACCAGTTGCTATCTCATCTAATACTAGTAATACGTTGTATTTTTTACATAATTTACTTATCTTCGTCTGAAATCCTTTTGGAAATATGATAACTCCACCTGCTACCTGTGCTCCACTTTCCATAACAAACGAAGCAATTTTGTCATCATTAGAAAATTTCTTTTCAACTTTATCTAGACAAAAATTTTGATACTCTGAATAGTCATATCCTTTAGGAATTCTGTATTTGTTTGGTACTGGAATTTGTATTGTTGGAAATAATTGTTTTTTAAATTTGCCAAAAAATTCTGGTACATAACCAACAGCCATTGCTCCAAATGTGTCCCCATGATAACCGTTCTCTAATGTTACAATTTTTGTCTTTTTTATTTCTCCTATGTTATTCCAATATTGTAATGCCATCTTTATTGCAATTTCCATTGCTGAAGATCCGTTGTCAGAATAAAACACCCTGTGCATCCCTGGAGATATTCTTATCAAATTTTCTGCTAGTTTCTCTGCAGGTTCATTTGTTAGGTTAAACATTGAAGAGTGTTGAAGTTTTTTACATTGTCTAGCTATTACATTGGTTAATTCAGGTTTTGAGTGACCCCAAACATTACACCACATTGATCCAACCGCATCAAAATAATTATTTCCATCAGAATCAATTAGATACATCCCTTTGGATTTTACAATTTCGTTAAATGAATCCCATTCTTTCATCTGCGTATTAGGATGCCAGACAAAGCTTTTCTTTTTCAAACGATTTCTGTAATTAATTTGAACTTAATAATTAAACTATGATGCCATGAATTATGTTTCTTAAATACAGAAAACCATGAATAGAATTTTTAATGAGATTTTGATAATTCTGACTTTTGATGTCTTTTACTAATTATTGCTATTTAGATTCTTCATTATTTTCATTTTGTTCTGCATTGTTTGCTTTATCTCTGACTTTTTTCATAATGCAGTACTTGCTTAGACTGTTTAGTAATCCCATGATGTTTTTACTGTGTGTCCAAACTTAAAGTTTTGTCATAAATATTTGGAACCAATTTATGCATGTTTTTTGTTGTGTCATGCGTATATTTTTAAAATTTATTTAATTATTTTTGTGCCTATATATGTGTCCGATTGCATATTTCCTATATGAAAAAGATCTGTTAGTGTGGGAAATAGGTAGATGACATATAGTTTAATTTTCTAACAAATATGATAATGATAATCATTAAAGTTCATTTCTTGCGTCGCTTCTTTACAAGTCAAAAATCTGATGTTACTGTAAGTCCTTTTGAGAACTGTTGTCTTTTGGATTTTCTGGAAGTGTTATTGTAAAAATTGTTGGAGGTGATGTCACAGTAATCGTCCCGCCATGTGCCTCAATGATCGACTTTACACTTGCCAGCCCAAGTCCAGTTCCTTGCTGTTTTGTAGTAAATAATGGCTCAAATATTTTTTCTATGTTCTCTTTTGGTATGCCCTCTCCAGAATCTTCAAATTCTATGAGTAGATTGTTTTTTTCACTTTTTGCTCGTATGGTTATGCTTCCGTCATTTTGACCAATTGCATCGACTGAATTTGATAATAGATTTCCAAACGCAGCTTCTAACTGGATTTTACTTGCCATCAACGAAAAATCATGTTTTGGTAATATGACTTTGATGTTTTTTGGAACATTTACGTTTGTAATGGATTCATGTAACATTTGTAAAAGTGAAACTAGTTTTAGATCAAGAGGGATAGTCTTAACAAAACCTAGAACCTGATTTATTTGATGATTGATTCTATATATTGCATCATTAAGAATTGGAATATATTCATCTAATTTTGGATCCAGCTTTTTGTTAATTCTTGATTCAATGGAATCCACTGTGAGCTTGATCAGACCAAGCGGATTTCTCAAGTCATGAGATATTCTTGAAGTCAGCTCCCCAATAGTGGAAAGTTTTTCTTTTTTTATCAGGTCATTTTGAGCCTGAATTATCAATCTTGTTTGATTTTTTGTCTTTTCAAATAATATTACTACTAACAATATGATAATTCCAATTACAGTGATCAATATTGGAAGTACAACATCAAAAAAATAATAAAGCGATTTTGCAGATTTGGCGCCATTTACCAGAATTGACTCCGAGTAATCAGTTGTGTGCTTACCTCCCAATTCAACTTGAGCGCCTCGTACTCCATTATCTACAAAATAGTCGTCCCACTCTTTAGAAAAAGTTACAACCATGCCAGTTACCGGTTCAACTGACACCATGCATTTTCCATCAGAGAGTATCTTTTTTGATGGAAATTGTGGAAAAGCAGAAGATACATCGGTACCAGTATATCTGCATGAAAAGTCATACACTTCAAGATCATCTATCTTGTTTGTTTTTTCAAAAACAAATGTTGTAGATGTAAATATCATTGGATGAAAGAATTCATAGTTTTGTTTTTGTACGTTTGGTGGAAAAGCAAAATACTCGTTTGACTGCGCGTGTTTTCGAGTATTTCTATCAACAAAAAAAGTCTGGTCATTGTTAAAAACCACATTGTTTGTTGTCGGGTCTATTCCAACAATGGTTGCCTTGATTTCCAATATGTCATTGTTAACATCTATCACATACTGTCGTAGAGTTTCTCGAATCAAAAATGTGTCTGATAGTTCGCCATCAATGCTTTCAAGTATACGATCTTCCCCCTCGTGTTCTGAGATCAATTCATAAGTTAAAGGAAGTTTTTTTATTTCATATACTGACAGTTCGTATATTCCAATAACTGATATAATAATTAAAAATCCTATGACCAGTTTTGACTTGTAACTGAAATTCATACAGTTTTTAGCAAGTCTTGCTTATAAAAAATGAATCCACCCTTGTCTTGCTGGTGACAAACTCTTGTTTATATAATAATACAAATGGCTACATTTATGATCAATTGCATTGTAATTGATGATGACTATAACATCGCAAAGGTGTTTTCAGATATTTTAGAACTTATGGGATTAAACATTTTAGCGTGCGGATATGACGGCAAAGAGGCAGCTGAACTATATGAAAAGCATTGTCCTGACCTTATCTTTACAGACATAATGATGCCAGAATATGACGGATTTTACGGCATTGAAAAAATTAAAAAATTTGATCCTGATGCTAAGATTGTTGTAATAACTGCAGATGTCTCATATGAAACTTATCGGAAACTAGAAGACCTTAATGTTACAGCAATAATTTGCAAGCCCTTTGATCAAAGTGAGATAAAAAAAGTGTTAATGGAAAAATACAAAATCCATACACGATGACACGATTTTAGAAAATCTCATAATGGGCTCTAGAATCTGATAAAATCATATGTCATTGCTTCACATTGTTTGTTCCATAAAGGAAGTACTCATACCTGATAATCTCCGTTATTTTATAATATAAAAAATCAAAACATTTCTTATTGGCCATGTTTTCTATATTTATGACTCAAAAGGGATTGAAGTTGATTTTGCATAATCCTATATTTTTGAGTATTTTATTTTTTATGGCTCTATCTGTTGGACTGATTTATGCTGAACCTGTTTTTGATTTTAATTTTGGCAGCTCAGGTACTGGAAATGGTCAATTCAAGGCACCTGAAGATGTGGCACTTGACGCATCAGGTAACATCTATGTTGCAGATACAAACAACAATAGAATTCAAAAGTTTGATTCATCTGGTACATACTTGTCACAATTTGGCAGCTCAGGTAACAAAAATGGACAATTTAGATCACCTGAAGATGTGGCACTTGACGCATCAGGTAACATCTATGTTGCAGATACAAACAATCACAGAATTCAAATGATCTAATGTACCCTGAAATCAGAACAAACTACCCGTACATATCGCCATGTGATGTTCAGGGAATAATTGGATTGTATGATGGTAAACAGAAAAGTGAAATTATCTGTCAATAAAAACATGCTTTTGGTAAAATTTACGTGTATCCAACTTTGCGTATGTTTCAATCGACTCACCCAATTGCTTGTTCATTCAAAATAATCAACCGATGATTCAAAAACAGATGCATTGGATTGAGGCCTAAGTTATTGAAACAAGTGTCTTGTGCCTATCTCTGAGATTATGCATTTTATCGTGTCTTTCGATGTTTTTCAATCGAGTGTGTCATTCATGATTTGCCTCCAAAAAAATACTGATTTTTAAATTGCCTTATTCTAATTCACTAATTGTACTCAATATTGATTATTTTCATTAAAAATTCTTGAAATAGGCCGGTTCATATAGTAACAAAATTAAACTATATTGATCTTATTTTTGGTTCAACAAATTATCAATACTGACACCACATGTGGTCGTTGTGGAAAAAAGGGAATGCTGACAGACAATGTAACTGGAGAAAGATTTTGCGGAAAATGTGGATATGTAATTACCGAAGTACTGTCAGATTCTGGTCCTGAATGGAGATCATTTTCAAAAGAAGGTGGAGCAGATCCTACTAGAACTGGCGCACCTACATCACTTACTATTCATGACAGGGGACTTGCAACAATTATCAATCCAATAAACAGAGACTCTTCTGGAAAACCGTTATCATCATCGATGAAGAGCACCATTGAACGTTTACGTACATGGGATAGTCGAAGTAAGGTTCACGAATCTGCTGACAGAAATCTCAGACAAGCATTAAGTGAACTATCTAGATTAAAGGACAAACTCTCACTTTCTGATGCTGTAATTGAAAAAGCTGCTTACATTTACAGAAAAGCATTAGAGAAAGGATTGGTGAGGGGACGTTCGATCTCAGCCCTGATTGCTTCTGCACTTTATGCAGCATGCAGGGATACAGAAACTCCTAGAACTCTAAAAGATGTTTCTGATGCAGGAAATATCAAGAAAAAAGACATTGCAAGATGCTATCGATTGTTACATCGTGAGCTAGATCTAAAGATGCCAGTAGTTGACCCAATCCAATGTGTTGCAAGAATTGCAAGCAAGCTTGGAATTTCAGAAAAGACAAAACGTTTTGCTGTCAAAGTTCTAAAAACAGCACAAGAGCATGAAGAATCTGCAGGAAAAGATCCGATGGGGCTTGCTGCAGCTGCACTATACCTATCATGCGTAAATAACTGTGAAAATATGACTCAACGCGATATTGCCGAAGCTGCAAGTGTAACTGAGGTAACAATAAGAAATAGATACAAGGGTTTAAGATTAGACCAAACTGATCTATGATATAGAGTAGAAAATATGACAGAAACAAAACCAGTAATAGCAATAGTTAATGTCGTAGCCTCTGCAACAATTGACCAAAAACTAGACCTTGTAGATATTACAAAAAAATTTCCAGACGTGGAATATCATCCAGAACAATTTCCAGGAGCCGTCTTTAGACTCAAAAACCCAAAAACAGCAACACTTCTCTTTAGTTCTGGCAAGATGGTCTGTACTGGTGCAAAGTCACAAGAGTTGGCCGAAGATGCAGTGTCCAAAGTCGTTGAAATATTGAGAAAGGGTAAAATCAAAATTAAAAATGATGCTACAGTTACAATACAAAATATTGTTTCATCAATTAATCTTGGGGGAAGAGTAAATCTGGAACAAGCTGCAAGAACATTACCTAGAAGCATGTATGAACCAGAACAATTTCCAGGATTGATTCATAGAATGCTTGATCCAAAAACTGTGATTCTGATTTTTGCTTCAGGTAAATTAGTCTGCGTCGGTGCTAAACTTGAAAAAGACATACACCGTTCTGTCAACCAAATTCACAGCATGCTTGAAGAGAAAAATTTAATGGTTTATTCATAATTGACTAGACTATTGCCAGAATCTCTTTTTATCACAGGAACCGATACTGATGTAGGCAAAACATATGTTGCTGCAGGTCTTGCTGTCGCACTTCGTAAGATGGGAATAGATGTTGGTGTGATGAAGCCGTTTGCAGCTGGAGTTCCTCAAAGAAAGGGATTCAAATCTGAAGATGTGGAGATTTTAGCTACTGCAGCTCAAGTAACTGATCCTGAATTGCTTTTGAATCCACAGTTTTTTCCAATAATGGCATCGCCTTATACAGCATTAAAAAATTTAAAAATTAAACCAAACATTCAACTAATCTTAAAACAATTTAAAAAATTATCAAAACTACATTCAATGCTGCTTGTTGAAGGGATGGGAGGAATAATGACCCCTATACTTCAGAACTATTTTGTCACAGATTTGATAAAAGATATGAAATTACCCACAATTATTGTCACTAGGACAAGAGTTGGCGCCATCAATCACGCAATAATGACCTGTAAGATGTGTGAAAAATACAAAATTCCAATCAAAGGAATCATAATAAACAATTTTGATGTTGATGGGTATCGTGTTAAGGAATTAAAACGCGATTTGGAAAATTTAACTCGTGTATCTGTATTGGGCTCTGTTCCGTTCATTGATGATATGAGTGACCATTCTCTTTATAGAATATTTAAAAAAAATATTGACCTTGAGTCATTACTAAATTAAATTTCAGATGCGTAGTATTTTGAATTTGTTTTGTCCTTGAACATTTGCAAACTGTCCAATGTCTACAATTATTTTTAAAAATGATGGGTTCTTCTTTTCAATTATGTATGTGTTATTTTGAGAATCTATTTTCTTTGAAAGCACCAACCAAATATTTTTGTTGTTTGGTTGTATTTTTCTTAGACTGTCAAGTTTTTGCTTGATTTCGTTGATATCCATTGTTTTTGGTATGTAAATTATTAGAGCTTTACCTGGATCATTTTCTAGCGTTTTTAAATTTGGTATTACGATGTCTATCTTGACACCTTTGTGTTCTATCTTTCTTTGACTTGGAATCAATGCGTTTGTCAATAGATAATGCAGTAGTCCTGTCGCAAATATCGCTATGCTCTCTTCTTTTTCTCCCATCAAAATTACTCTGTCAAAACAATTTTCTAAAACATCATTGATCAATTCAGGAAATTTTGATTGTGATGCTAACTCTTGAATTTTTTTAGATTCTAAATATTCAAACAGATACTCTTTGATTGGATTTGACTCTTCGGACATTTGTTTATTCGTTGAATATGTATCGTCTTTCGCCCCTTGATTCTGTCGTGGTGTTGACATCTACTAAGATGAACTCTCTTTTTGTACGAAGTATTGACTCTTCTGGGGAAAGCTTGTTTTCATGTAGTGTCTCATACTCATCTAATGTGAGTCTTCGCCTTGGTGCAAGCTCTGCTTCCAAGTTCATGTTTTTAACAATTTCTTCGTATTGTGGTTGAACTGTGCCGCTAAACACCATGGCACTACTTCCACTACCATATGACCCAAATCCGAAACGTTTTCCATTCAAATCAATTCCCTTTTGATATTCAAATTCAAGACAACTTCTAAATCCCAAATACAATGATGCAGTATAGAGATTTCCAATCATCTTTGATGCCACCAATGAGCTTGCCAATTTTGCTTCATAGATTTCTTGAAACTCTCGTGTTTTTGTAAATGCTTTTGTAAACTCGTGATCTTTTGCCATGAACTCTTCATCTCCTAATACTGATTCAATTGTTCCACGTGGATCTTTTGGAATTGGCTCTTGTATCCCTATCTCTTGGATTATTTTTTTCCATCTTGGAAGTTGGCGCCATTCATGTCTTACCAAATATGCAAGAGCTTTTTTGCCCATGTTGCTGTATGGCAAGTGCATGTTAAGATAATCCATATGATCTAAAATTGTCTCTCCTGGTTCTAACTTCATAAGTCCTGATGATATTGCTTTTTTCTTGTAAGTTTCAAGTGCCTTTCTTACCTGAATCATGTACAGAAGATTGGAATATTGACCATGTACTATTGGTGTCTCTTTTCCAAATGGTCTGTAAAAATCGTATTCATCTTTAATTGATGTGGCTGTTACTTTAGGATCAAATGACAATAATCTTGGTTCGTCATTGAGTAGCATCACAACTGCTCCAGCTCCTTGTGTCATTTCACCACTAGAACCCATATCGTATTTTGCAATGTCTGAAACAACTACCAGTGCATGCTTTCCTTCTGCTTCTCCTGCTCTAATCCAATTTGTATTATCATAAAGTGCATACGACCCGCTTACACAAGCAAATTTTGTTTCTACTCCGCCACAATGCTCAAACGCTCCTTGACCATAAACCTGCTCTAACATGCCAATGACATAAGAGTTCATTGCTTTTGATTCGTCAAATGAAGATTCCGTGGACACATACAGTCTTCCAATATCTTCTGGCGAAAGCTTGTTTTTTTGCATAATTTGTAAGCATGCATTTGCTGCAAGACATGCAGGGTCTTGGTTTGTATCAACTATTGCCATTTGAGATACTCCCAATCCTTTCTGGAGTTTTTCAGGGTCTAGACCTCTGGCTTTTGCAAAATCTGCTGCATCTATGTATAGCCGTGGTATGTAAATTGCAATATCGTCTATTCCAGCTGCCATGTAGCTTGCCTCCTTCTGTACTCATATAAGGATATTGAGCTAATTCTATCTTACTAATTAGGGAATTTTTACAAATTTTTATATACTTTTTACAAATTGATCGATGATTTTTCTATTTTTCCAACTCTGAATTGAAAATTCTCTCAAAAACATCATATGGTTGAGCTCCACCAATCTTTGTCACCTTGTTGTCTGGTCCAATGACAAAAAATGCAGGAGTTCCAGTTAATCCCAGGTCTTTAGCGTCCTGATTACTATTTGCAATAATTTCAGTATGTTTTGACTCTATCATGCATTTGGAGAACATATCAATATCTAATCCAACATCTCTTGCAAACCCAAGCAGGTTTTCAGATGATGCCCATCCATTATTCTCGCCATTCCAATTGTTGTATAATGTATCATGATACTCCCAATACATCTCTTGTTCATCAGCGCAATGAGCTGCATGAGCTGCAGAGACTGAATCTGGACCAATTATTGTATAATCTTTGAAGATTACTTTGACTTTTCCTGTTTCGACATAGTTTTTGAATAGTTTGGGCTCCGTCTTATGGAAAAACTGGTTACAGTAAAAACACTGATAATCGCCAAATTCTATCAATGTTACTGGGGCGTTGGGATTGCCTAGAACTGGTGAACCGTTCTCAAAAAATGTTGCACTTGTAATCTGTGCAGGTCCTGATTCTTCGATTACAGGGGTGGGCGCGATTTCTAACTCTGATTCATTATTTGACAAGTTAAATGCTAAAAACATTGCAATTATTACCATTGATGCAATTCCGGCCCCTATTGCCAAAGATGGGACATGAATCATGAAAAATTGTCGATTTTTACGACATTTAGTCTTTTGTACACCTGATTTAAAACCACATCTTGATAAATATTTTTGAACAATTATTTCAACATGTTAAATGAATTATTAATAACATAGATGATTATTCAAATAATTAATCAGGGTAATTCATGAGTTCTAAAAACGATGTTTTGATTATTGAAGATAGTCCGGCAATAGGAATGTTATTGAAAAATTATCTTGAAAAATTAGGATATACTCAAATTCACATTTGTTCAAATGGTGCAAGTGGCATCACGACATTCAAAGATCTTATATCAAATAAGAAAGATCCAATTGTTTTGCTTGATTATATGCTTCCAGATACTGATGCACGTTCAGTTTTAACTCAGATGTTTGAAGTAAAGCCAGACATCCGAGTTTTATTGGCAACAGCAACTGAGGAAGATGACGAAGGGGTCAAAGATTTGATCCGATTAGGTGCATACCAGTATTTACAAAAACCAATCCGTTTTGAACACATAAAATCTGCTTTTGAAACTATTGAAGAAGAGGATAATTTTTTCAAAAAAGAATCGTCTCAAGTCGATATTATATCAAAACAAATTGAAGATCTTGAAAGTAAAATCCGCTATCGTGTTGACATGACACTTCAATCAACTTCTACCTTTAGTCTTAGTTTTTTACAAAATTTATTTAATGATTCAAATGAATACATTTCTACATATCTAAAAGAACTAGAGCAACAAGGAAAGATTACTCGTCTATCTGATAAAAAAGAAATTGCATGTAATAGATGCGATTCTACATCGATTACTCAGATTTTTTACTGTCCTTCTTGTAAGAGTTCAAAATTTAGATCAGGTAAACTCATTGAACATTATGAATGTGGAAATATTTCAGAAGACAATACTTATGTAAATGATCTATGTCCTAGCTGTAAAAAATTGATCAAGGCACTTGGTGTAGATTATCGTGTGATGAAAAATCACTACATATGCAATGACTGTTCAAATTTTTTTCCTCAATTATCAACTGATTATGTTTGTTTAAAATGCCAAAATAAATTCAGTCTAGATGAATGTAAATGGAAGACTAGTCCATTTTATAAAACAAATTCCACGTAATTTGTAATTAGCATTATGACATGTGTCTAAATTATAGAGGAATAATTATTGTTCTGGATATGAGATTGTTTATTGCATTTTCTAATTCTACATCTGTGATTTTTCCTTGTTCGTACCAGACGTAGACATGTTTAATCCATGCGGGATATTTTTCAAATAAAGATTCTTGAGGAATGTCTGTTAATGATATCATTTTGATGTTGTTTTTCTTTAAAGCGTTGATTAGTTCTTCGAGCAGTTTCATTTTGTCTTCGTTTATTTGATTTTTAAACTCACCATCACGTATTGCAAAGTCAGATGGTTGTGTGCTGATCAACGCATATCCGTATTTTTTTTGCTGATCTTTTATTTTAGTCAGCATTTTTTCAACTATAGTTCCTTGAAGAAATGGATCATCATCTAAAAGATTTGGCAAGTATGATGTTTCAGGAATGTGGCGTGGATAAGATTTGACATTTAGCGTATCAGTTGTAGTCATTGCACTAACATATGCTATGTTGTTTTGTTTTGATGCGTTTATCGTGTTATTGTTGAATTTGCCAAATGGAGCTGAAAATATCTCTGATTGTATCCCTAACTTTTTAGATATCTGATTATTTGTTTGTTCAATGCTGGATGATTGTTCTTCTGTTTCATACAATGAATGGTCTACCAACTCCCAACCCCTAACCGCTACATCTATTTTCTTGTCTTGAATTTGTTGTTTTAAAAAATCAACAGTCTTAGGATCACTTCCAAAAAATTTACCAATAATACTTGTTGTTACTGGAACATTATTTTCTGAAAATGTGTTTATCAAATTATTTTGGACATCATTTAACCAGAAATCTTGTACGTTGTCAATTTTAAATGCAACACAGTTACAATTTACATTCTCATTTGTATTTGTCTGGTTTTTTATAATCTTCTCAAAAATTACCGAATTATATTCATCTATTTTTCCTACAGGTAGTAACAAATATCCTTTAGATTTCAGCGTTGAAATAACTGCTTTTAATTCTTCAAATTTGGTTTGATTTGCTTCATTTATGTATGCCCCACCGTCATAATTTGAAAACTCATAGGGATGCATCATTACTACAGCATAACCATAATCAAAAAGACTGTCATCTATCAATTCCAATATTTTTTCCTTTGAATTATGATTCCAATATGATGCGATAGGGTCTAATTTTGCAGTTGATACTGCTGTGTTAAAGTGATAAAAATCAGATTTGACAAATTTTGATGGAACGTCTGTTTGAATTGATGCACTAAGATTATCATAATCGTATTTTTTCAAATACGTTATTGTCTCATCCTCAAAAATGTTTTCTGGTGGAATAAACGTGTGTGGTTTTACTTGGAATAGTTCTTGAATTTTGGTGTCTGTATTTTTAATTAGCTCTTCTTGTGATTCAGAAGATAAACTAGTCATTACCCTATTGTTCCAACTGTGATTTGCAATCTCAAATCTTGGGTTTGCTTGCAATTGCTCCTTGATTGCATTAACTATCCTAGGATCATTGCCTGTTACCCCGCCAATTACTCCAATAGTGAGTCCTGCTTCTTCTTCTTCAAACAATTTCATCATTTGAATTTGTGAATTGCTCAAAAAATAATCTTGTACGTCATCGAATCTAAATGCAACACAGTTGCAATATGACCCTTCAAAGTTCAGCTGAGGATCGTTTGTAAATATCTTTATTGGTGCATGACTTCCAGACAGAGTCACTTTTTTTGACGCTATAATCTCGCCAGTGTTTTTTGAAACAACATGAAATGCGTATGTCCCTACAGGAATGTTAGATAATACCGCATCTCCTTTGTATGATACTGGAGACTCTATTACTTTTGATTTCTTTTTGTCATTTACTTGGATTGTAAGTGATCCATCAGATTCTGAGACTTTGGTCTTTTCATCTTTATACACTTCTACTGTTATTGCTGAATTGATTATCTTTGGCCACTTTGTTACTATTTTGATGTCTTTGGAAAGTGATGACTGTATTTGTAACGGGGAATATGTGTATTTTAATTGAGGATCTATTACTACTTCTACGGTATAATAATCATTATTGATAGTCTGTGGAAGCCAAAAACGGACAGTATCCCCATTAAAGTCTGTTTGATCAAATCCTACTATCTTTCCACTCATTGTTTTAAAAAATATGCTGGCATCAGATATTGGAGTCTGCCCATCTTGGTAAAAAACTCCTAATTTTATCCCTCCAGGTAATTTTACATTCATCTCAAAATTGTTGGCTGTCTTTTTTAGATCATAATAATCTACACTCTGGAAATGATCATTGTAATACAGTTCAATTTTGTATTTGTGGTTTAATGGTAGATTTGTTATTTGTACTGGATTACTTTGTACTTGAATTTCGGTTATTGGATTTTTATCAAAATCTTTGTAGATTTTTAATGATGTTGATTCGATGCTTGCCTTGTTTCCATTATCGTATTTTAATAAAAGATCAATGTTTCCAGTGATTTCTGCAAATGTTTGTTCAATAGATATTGAAAATGATGCCAAAAATATTGTCAACAATATTAAAATTTTTAGATTGATTTGCATGGATATTGATTATTTGTTTAATGTTTTGTATTAATATAGTTGTAAATTAATTTCACCATACATTAGATATAATTTCAATAAATCTAGATGATATTATTATTTTGGTTTGAAAATACGCGGTATTTTTTTACACGCCTATTCTTTTAGCGCTTGTCCATGTGGCCTTTTTCTTTCGTAGTTGTTCCAGTATTGCTTTTAGTAGCAAAAAGTCTATTATCTGTTTAAAGCCAAAAACCAAAAAGCCTGCATGCCATAACAATTTAGGGTCTTCACCATCTATCCTAATAGCTAACGCAGACATTAGATAGTGAACTACGACAAAAATCAAAGATACCTGCAAAACATACAATCCATCCCCCAAGATTATTCCCAAAATCGCATTTGCGGTAGCCGTAAACCCAATAATTGGCGTAATTACCATCCCCAAAAACAGATACGGCAACGACAATCTTTGCAGATATCCAAATCGCGGATTAAACAATGCATCTGAATGTCTCTTCAAGACCTGGATGTTTCCACGATACCACCTTTTTCTTTGAGCTACAAAATCATGCAGAGTATTTGGTGCCTCAGTATATGCAGTAGCTTTTGAGCTTCCCTGAGTAATCAAACCTGCTTTTAATAATTTAATTGTCTGATCAAAGTCTTCAACTATTGTTTCTTTGCCATAAATTCCAGCTTCTGCAAGATATGATTTTTTAAAAGCACCTAATGCTCCCGGAACAATGGTAATTGATCCAAACACATCAAAAGCTCGTCTAACTATTTGAATTCCAGTGATGTATTCTAAGGCTTGACACTTTGTAATCCAATTAACCCTGTTTCTTACTTTGATGTTACCTGCAACAGCTGCAACGTGTTCGTTTATTTCAAATCCTTTTACAATTTCTTTTAAGGAATGCCTTCCAATAATTGTGTCTGCATCAACTATTACAATAATCTCTCCAGTTGCATACACTAGACCATAATTTAACGCAGATGCCTTTCCGCCATTTTCTTTATGCAGTACTTTGATCTTGTCTTTGTATTCCATTGCAATGGATAATGTCTTGTCTTTGCTTCCATCATCGACAAATATGATCTCTTTTTTCGGATAGATTGTTTCTAGCAGTCCTTCTATTGTGTGTGAAATCACTTTTTCTTCATTATATGCCGGAATTATTATTGAGATAGTGGGAAATTCCTTTATGTCTGCCTGGTTATTCTCTCTGTGCTTACTTAGAACTGCCATTGGCACAAACAACATTGTCGACCAAAATGAAATTGTCATTGCCCACAGTAAAATTATTCTGATTGGGGATTCTAGTAATGTGTATCCTTCATATGCAATCAATGTTGCAATAAGAAACGGAGAACCAAGTAAGAATATTAAAAATATTGACGGTGCACGCATTCCTGAAATATTTTTAGAGTATAACTTTTTACTTGCTCCAAGAACATGATATAGTGTGATGAATCCACCCAATCCCATAGCAATCATGCTTATTGGTCCTAAAAGAAAATAGACTGTCACAATTAAGAAAATAAAGATTGTAGCTGTTAGTAGAATTTGTACAGGGTCTTTTTTTATTTTAGATGGTACGTTAGATGTACTCTCTGTATTTTCATATGTGTTTTTTATGTGTGATTTTTCCTCTTTAACTTTAGAGAGAGCATTAAAACAATCTGAATGAAACCATTCTTTATCTTGTCTTGTAGATTTCTCATTTAATTGAATATCTCTGTTGCATAGCGAGCATTTAGTTAGCTTTGGATTTAGGAATACTGATAATTCTTTTTTTAGCATATCTGTTTGTTTATCTTTTTTTATCTCAATACTGTCTATTCCTAAAATTTTTTTTAGGTATTTCTTATCGGATTCAAAAATAATTTCTTTTTCTTTGATCCTTTTTAGAAGATATTGGTTTCTTCCAAAATCTCCTATGTTATTTGTAATAGCATAGCTGAGTTTTGAAATAATGTAATTTTTGTCCAATTCTGTTAATTTGTTTAGACTATTTTTGCTCTTAAATGTAAACTTGTCATGTTTATTCTCTAATCTGTCTATTTTTTTAGTTAATTTCTCATTCTATTCAAGCCTGTATCTAAACTAGGTTTTAGAAGTTTTTTCGCAATAAAAAATATTTTTACAAATAGTAAAAAATTTGACTGTCCATTTTATCCATGCACAAGTCTTAAATTTTTCTCACATCTGTTTCAATAATTTTTAATAACAAAGTTAGCTATCAAAAATAACTCCGATGCAAGTTATTTTTACATCTTTAATGGTTGTTTTAATTGTAATTTCAATTATCCCTGTATCTTTTTCACTCCCAACTTTAATTCAAGATGAATCATTACAAATTCAGACAGAGAATTGCACTGATGGGTGGTATGTGACAGGATATTTTCTTCCATTAGAAACTGAATATTCATCAGATGTCACTCCTGTCAATATTGATGGAAAGTGGTATGGGTTTCCAATTGACTTTTTGAACGAAGTAAAGGTTCAAGGATGGGGGAAAACAGTTTTTGGAGATTTTTTAGGTTGGAATGAACAAAAATTCTATTTTAATCCTATTCCATTGGATGCAAACGATAATGAATTGATTATTGGTACTGTTGCAGTTGATCCTGAAATTATAAAAATGAATTCAAAAATCACAATTCCAAACTCTCCTTCCCCTTGGAATAAAATCGTGTTTAGTTCAAATGATGTAGGTCCGGCCATTATTGGAAAGCATATTGATGTGTATACTGGTGTTGGACTAGATGCTAGAAAAGAAGCATTTAGAATCACAGGTGATGACTATTCTGTATGTGTTGTAGATAATATGTTATATTTACCGCAAAAAAATATTCTTAAAGATTTTAATTTTGAAATGGCTAAAAATCAAGATTGGATAAAAAATATTTTTTTATGGTATGAACAAAATAGAATTTCTGAAACAGAGGCATCAAATGCTTTGAAATTCTTAATTGAGCAACAAATTCTAAAAGTAAAGTAAGTTTCTTATGGTTTTATGATGTCTAATCGTGGTCAAATCTAAATAAATGGGGCATTCTTAGAAAAAATATGAAGAAAGTTTTTGTTAATGGTTATGGTTCTATTGGGAGCAGAATCACATCTTTTCTAAAAGATGATCCTGAAATCTCAGTGATTGGCGTGGGAAAGTATTCCCCCGATGATGATGTCAATATAGCAATTTCTCGTGGGTTAAACGTCTATGTACCAGAAAGAAAATTAAACGATTTTAAGAATTTCAAAATTACTGGAACCATAGAGTCAGCTCTTAACGACTGTGATCTAGTAATAGATGCATCTCCAGGAGGCCATGGTTACAAGAATAAAAAAAATCTCTATGATCCAAAAAACCTATCAGTAATTTATCAAGGTGGTGAGACTACTATGGGTGATGAGGCAGTTTCTGATTTGTTGTTTAACTCAAGGGCAAATTATGACTTGGCCATTGGAAAAAAACATGTCATGCAGGGCAGCTGCAACGTTACTGGCATGGGACGCATTTTGGAACCGTTAAGAAACAAATTTTCAAACAAACTAGTCAGATTTGATGTTACGTTAGTTAGAAGATGGGCAGACATTGAACAAACAGATAAACAAGTAATCGATACTATCGAAATGACTGAAAAACCTCATCACGGTGATGATGTAAAAATGTATTTTGGAAAAGATGCCCCGTTATTTGTCCGTGCAATTAAAGTTCCAACCAGGCAAATGCATCTTCACATTATGGATATACGTTTTAATGATAAAGCACCAACTCCTTCAGAAATTCATGAGATTTTTACAAACGAATTTGGTGTGGCAGTTTTATGGACTGCAAAGGGAACAAAGGACATTAGGGATTATGCCCAAAACATGGGATTTAATTTTACAGACACAAACATGATTCACATTCATGCAAACATGACAGTATCAATTGGCGATACAGTTCAAATGATGTATTCTGATGATCAAACAGGAATTGTTATTCCTGAAAATCATATGCTGATGCAGGCAATGCTGTTTGGAAAATCATACAAGAATGCATTTTCTCATACTGAATCAATATTTAACATGAAAGAAAGAAAACAAAAACTAGAATCTCATTTTGCAAGAAAAAATTAATTTTATTTCTTTATTTTTTCTATTCTGATTTTTACAGGTTTGTTTTTAATTACTTTTTCAACGACTATTCTAACATCCTCAAATTCAAGTTTATCTCCTTCTCGAGGAATGTCTTGTAATCTTTCATGTAAAAGCCCGTTCAGTGTAGAGTAATCGTCTCCTTCAGGCAAATCTGATTTGAAAATTTGATTTAGTCTGTAAATTTCAATGTCTCCGTTTGTAATTATCGTCTCTTTATCAATTGACTCAAATTCTTTTGGTGGTATGTTGTCTGTTTCATCTTCAATATCGCCCACTATCTCCTCGATTAGATCTTCAAACGTGACCAATCCTTCTACCCCACCATGTTCATCAATCACGATTGCCATGTGTGTTTTTCTGCCTTTCATCTCTTTTAGTAAAGCACTTACCATTTTTTCTTGAGAAGCAAACACTGGCTTTCTTGCAACTTGTTCCAATGTGACCATCCTTTCTTCTTTTTCAATGTGTGTCAGTATGTCCCTTACATGTACAAATCCTACAATATCATCTTGAGATTCTCCAAAAATCGGTATTCTTGAATGAGGGTTTTCATTAATTAAAGGAAGAGCATCAACTAATAACATCTTTGCAGGAAGTGAGAACATTTTTGTTCTAGGGGTCATCACTGACCTAATTACGGTATCATCAAACTCTAATGCACTGTGAACCAAATCACTTTCATCTTTTTCTAATGCTTTGTCTGCAAATCCTTGTTCAACTATGCCTCTAATTTCTTCTTCGGTGATTAACGGACCATGGTGACTACTACCAGTTAATTTTACTATCGACACTGTAATTATTTCCAACATTTTAACAACTGGCCAAAACGCATAGCCAAAAATCAGCAAAACCGGTGCAAATCTTAGAGCCACTTTTGTTGCATTTGCATTACAATATGTTTTAGGGGTAATCTCGCCAAATACCAAAATAAGAAATGTCATTATTCCAACGGCTATTGCCAGACCATTATCTCCAAATACTCTTAATGCAATGCTGGTTGCAAATGCCGAAGACCCCACATTTACTATATTATTTCCTAGATTTACACTTGACATCATCCATCCTGGATTAGATTTTATTTTGTAAAGTGCATTAGCCCCCTTTACTTTTTGTTTTAGTAGTTGGTTGACAGTTGACTTTCTAGTTCCTACTAACGCAACTTCCAGACCACTGAAAAATCCAGATAATCCTATTAGCGCAGCTAACGCTGTAAGTTCAACCCAAAGTTCTACCATTTCATACCCCGTAAAATCTTGTTAGAACAATATTTGTTCTTCATTTTATTTTTTATGCACCATCTCTTGGTTGATAATATTTTGTAAACCCCTCTTTTAAGGATTAATGTCTAAACAGCATAAATAATAAAAAAATTGTTTAATTGAGGCTAGTTCTTAGGTGGAATCGCAAATTTATTTTTTGGATTATTGTGATATTCTACTGGAAGCATTGCATCTTTTTGCCTGCCTGTAAGAATGCCTACTACCACATCATCTTTTTTGATAATTTCTTCGTTTATCAATTTTTTAATTCCTACAACTGATGCCCCTGAAGCCATTTCACAATCAAATCCATTCAAACCTACTACTGCCATGCCGTCTAACATCTCCGAATCTGAGACGGTTGTTACAACACCATTTGTAAATTCTAATGCACGTAATCCTTTTAGAATATTGGCAGGCCTTCCAATCTGAATTGCAGTAGCTTTAGTTTTCGGCCTAATGCCTTCTTTGTCTAAATGATCATAATATCTTGAAATCAATTCTGTGTTTGTATTTCCTTTATTCCAACGTAGTTCTTCTCCTTCAAATTTCCCATTATACAAATCAGATAATGTGCTTGCACCTTCAGAATTAATCACTGCAATTCTTGGTATTTTTTTAATCCATCCCCATTCGTATAACTCCATCAATGCTTTTCCACAACTAGATGTGTTTCCAAGTGCACCGCCAGGATATACAATCCAATCCGGAGCTTCCCATCTCAGATATTCTAAAGCTCTAAACGGAATTGTTTTTTGCCCTTCTATTCTAAATGGATTTATGGAATTCACTGTGTATCCGTTATGGTTTTTTGCGTCATCAAGAGATTGTTTTAACGCATCATCAAAATTTCCATCTACCTGAATAATTTGAGCTCCGAATTGATACGCTTGACTTAGCTTACCTGGAGCAATTTGACCTGATGGGATGTATACGTCACAGTTGATTCCTTCATTTGCAGCAAACATGCCAGCAGATGCGGAAGTATTTCCAGTTGATGCGCAAACAATTTTTTTTGCTCCCACCATTTTTGCATGGGTTACTGCAGTTGCCATTCCGTTATCTTTGAATGACCCACTTGGATTGTATCCTTCTGGCTGCAACCATAATTTGTTATTTGCAATCCCTACAAATTCTGCTGCTTTTGACATTTGATAAGGCTTTGATTGTCTTCCTTCTGAACCGTCTAGTGAAACTAAATACTTTGAACACTCGGCAACATTTTCTGTGTCTATTTGGCAAAAATTAAGAAGTTCTCTAAATCGCCAAACTCCACTTTCATTAAATATATTTTCTTGAGAGTCTCGCCTCTGGTAAAATGTTTTTTTTAGTTGATCTGAAGGTTTGTTTTTATATTTTACATCTAATAGATGACCTTTTTCACATTCTACATTAGTACTCATTATAGGATATTCTAATCCACAATGAGGGTCAATACACTTGAGATATGCGTCACCTTGCATTGTCAGTTAGCGGAATCAGTGATAATTTAAAGTTAAGAATGGATTTCATAGTGGAAATTAATTTGATTTCTAAATTCCAACAAGCTTAAGTTCGTAGATTTTAGATTAAAATCATGGCACGAAAGAAAAAGGATTTGAAACAACGCCAGAATCTTCAGTGTCATTGGCATTGTCCTTGTGAAGATTGTAGAACTGATGAAAATCAGCAAAATTATTAAAAACAATCCTCATATTCAAAACTCTGCGTAAATCTTTAATTTTATTATTTTTGAAGAAAATTAGTGATTTTTGATGACCTCTTCAAACTTTATCATTACCGGATTTAAAAGAAGACAAAAAATTATCAATGAAGTAGAAATCAAATCCCAAAGGCTAAGAAATGAGCTCAATATTGCCGAATCCAAACAATTTGAAGATCATGCTTTATTTTTAAAAGAGGAACTAGGCAGATATTTTCAGCAATACCGTGAACTTCTTGTTAGTCATGGAATAATACCAATACATCGTGTTGGTATTCCGGCTCTTACAAAAGAAGAATTAAAAAAAGCTGAAGAGTATAATCTTAGATTCTAAACTTTTAGATTAGATTAATGCAATCGAAAATTAATCATGGTAACTTATAATGACTATTTGAAAGGGATACTAGAAAAGGTCCAAATTGCATATAGTACACTTGAAAAACTCGAGGATAAACCAGGTGATCTTGACACCATTAAAAAAGAAATATCAAAGATAAAGGGATTCTTTCAGGTCTTTGTTACTAAAACCGATAACGAAAATAATCAAATATCTGATTTTACAGAACTAAAATCCAAGTTTGAGTATTATCTGGATACATATTCATTTGAAAAGGAGATAGAAACTATGGCTCCATTATATGCCAATGATTCTAATCGATTAAAAAACATGCGACTAAAAATTTTAGAATCACTATCAGACAAAAAATTAATGGATGATATAGAGTATATTTTAGATAAAATCTAAAACATGGAAAAAAAAGATAAAAAATGTATTTTATGTGGGTGTAAGGATCATCGATTAATCGGATGTTCGCGTCATATTGCAAAAAAATGCAGTTGTCATGTTGAAAGTTGATTTAAAAAATAATTAATTGCTATTTTCTTTTAGGGCCTGATCTTTCGTGGAAATTTAAGCAGCATTTGCATTCTTTTTTTCTGCATTCTTCTTCTGTTCTGTGATCACATATCCCACATTCACAACCGCTTGCCATGCATTTCTATAACATATTTACAATATAACTAATACTGCAAATTTTTCTGATTTTCAGGTCAAATGGTTCTTATTTTTTTGACTTTTGTTTTTTTGTTGTAGGTTTATCGGGTTTACCTTCCAACTCTTTTTCCATCTCTGCGGCTTTATTGTCAACCACTTTGATGATCTCTTGTATTAACCCATCAAGATCACTGTCTGAAGGTTCGGGGTCAACTGCAGTTGCAATATCGTTGATGGTACTTGAAATTTCAGCACTAACTTCCTCAAAGCTCTCTGGATCTTCGTATGCTGCATTATACAGGCTCTTGAGGTTATTTACATGATTTACTACTTGATCCGTTAATGTGAGTCGGAACTCTGTTCCATTAACTTCAATAATCTTAGTAATCATAGTTCAGATTTCAATTTCTGTTCCTTAAAGGTTTTTAGTTGAAATATGTTGATGTTTGGTGCGTCAATTCATTATACTAGAATACAATATAGTCCAAAGCTGCCGCATCGCTAATCAGAGTGGTGTGTCTTGAACCTAAAACATAACCATTCTTGATATCGTTTGCTGGAACCCATCTGTTTGTTGAAGTATAGTGTCTTTTCTCAGCTAATTCTCGTTCTATTGCTTCTATGTCAAACTCTCCTTCTTCTACTTCTTGAGAAGAAAGGTGTTTTATTGTGACTAGTATTTTACTGACTTTAACTCGATCACCAAATTTCCACTTTGATGGAGGGTTTTCATCAGAAACTTCTAAAACTTTAATCTTCATCTGTTTGTTTCCAAATGCATCATAGCTGATCAAAGTTCTTTCATCTGTAAATTCTTCAAAACTTACTCGTGATTTTGTTGCCTTTGCTTCAGATACAGTTTCCAATAATGATTTTGATTGAAATTCACTTTCATCATTATCCGATTGTGATTTTTCAACACTATCTTCTGTCATGTTATGAATTACCATCAATCATTAAAAAACGCTGTGCTGTTAAATTTGTCAGTTAGGCACTAGTTCTATGTTTGTTCTTAAATGGCATCGTTTGTTCTTCAAGATGAAGATTTGTTCTTTTACCGTCAATTTTTGCAAATATTTCACCATCATATGTACAAACACAATCTGTTATTTTTTTTGACTCATCCCAAATCTTGTAAAATTCTCTTAATTCCCTATTTTCATACAGTCCCTGCCCAATCCTTTTTTTTGAAAGAAATTTGAATGCCAATATGACTTTTCTTTCTTTGTATATGTCAAATGTTGTAATCCATTTTTGACATCTCTCAATCTGATCTGCAGGTACAGGAAGGGATGTACTTGTTCCAGACTTTGCCTCTATGCTAAAAATCATACTAGATTGAGTGTTTACTGCCAAGACATCAGGTAATGCGATACTTGGTGATCCTAATCTGAATGCTTTCCAGTGGTCTACCGAGTTGAACCTTTTTACCAGCGTATCTTCCCAATTATACCCTCGTTGTCTACGTGTACGTGCAATTTTTTTATTGTCTTTAGCCTGTTTTTGTTTTATTATTGAAATTGAAGTCAATTTACTACTCATATTTCTTTGTACATAATTTGGGTATAGTAAAGTAGGTAATTACAAAATAACCATTACAAAGCATCATGTGACTATTTTCAATTATAAATTATTGAACACATATGCTAAAGAAGAATGTAACAATTGATGAATATTTTCAAACAAGATTTTTTTAGGTTGTAACGTTGTTTAATCTCAAGAATTTTTGGCACTGTCTTTTGATTCTTTATCTCGTAATTGATTATAATCCAACATTATTTTTGGCAGTTTGTCGTCAGGGTTTGGGGTTATGCTGTGTTTTTGGCAATACGTAAAATAATTTGGCCAGTTATTTTTTGCTATTCTTTTGAAATCCTCACCAATCATATGATCATACCAATCAATTATTGTCAAACCATATGCAAAGAACCGATTAAGATATTGAGCAATGCCTACAGGAATTTTTTTCTGTAATGCTAAAAACGCAATCTCATCTACAGTGTTTAGATAATCATTTGCATATCTGTGGCAGTCTTCTGTAGTTTTTAGAATTGAATTTTTATCTAGTCTATTTGTGAGATCCTCGTGAAACCCTCTCAGTAATTGAGAATATGTTACTTTGGTATTTTCTCGGAGGTTTCTCCAAGTTAAAATCAGTGTAATTACAAAGATTGTTGCAGTAATTGAACTAATTATTACTGCTAATGTAGGAGTATCAATTTTTTGGATTGATTGTAAAAATACTCCGTAAAGATTAAGGAACATACTGTTAATCATTTTCACATATATTATAAGATGACTAGACAAATTATTTGAAAATCAATAACCATTACAAGTGTTAAATTACTATTTTTTATTTTTAATTAAGTCGCAATGAGTTTAAGAATCCCATTTTAGAGATATTTGACATGCTAGATAGACTGGCCAAAAATTTAGGCATATTAAAACAAGAATTTGTAAAAACATATGATGGTCACAGTCACATTCAAGAGATAATTCCTAGCTGTTCATCAGAGTTTTTTCCAATAGATGAATTTCATTTAAAATTATTGCATAAATTTATTGAAAAAAATCCAATCTATCATAATTCTTATGAAAAAAAAATTGCTGACACATTATGTACAGTTTATGAAGGAGACATTAACGAATATTGGCTTAACAGCATCAAACATGGGTCTAGCTGCCAGCCATTTTATCCAACATGGGTTATTTCAGCATACATTGCAACATCAATTGCAAAAACTCTCCAATACAAAGAACTAATCGATATAGGTTCAGGAGATGGCAGAATTGCATACTGTGCAAAAATTTTAGATTTGAAAGCAACTAGTATTGAAATTGATGATGTGTTGGTGGAATTACAAAATAATATTTTATCTTCAACAAACATTAATTTCAATCCAGTATGTGCTGATGCGATTGAATTTGATTATTCTGCATTAAATTTATCATTTCCAGTATTTTTTATTGGAGGACTACCTCAGATGGGAGGTGATGTTTTAGCAAAAAACATCATTGATAAAATATCCACTACAAACCTTAAAAAAAATACATGCATTGTTTTTGCTGGAACGCATTCAAAAAGACAACTTTCAGGAAACCAATCGATAGGGGGATGGAGTTCATTGATTGACAGTCACCGTTTACAAGTAATTAAAACGGTTTTACTTCCAACCATTTGGACTTTTGATCAGATGTCAGATACTCCGTACATCTATACAAAATTTAATTAATCATACTAAAGAGATTTCAAAATTATAATTATTATTTTCAATTCCACATTTTTCTATCTTTATATGTTGGCCTTCTACAGGAATCCCTCTAGATAGTTTTCCGATTATTCTGATGCTTTTTTCTATTTCAATTAGACAAAAATAAGAATTGTTTTTCCTTGAAAATTCGATAATTTTACCTTCATGGGCTCCTTTTCGCCATGATACATCTCTAAAACACTTGTTGCAAAAATCAGATGGAGGCCATACAACTTTTTGACAATGGTTACATTCTGCTACCATAAAATTTCCGTTTCTTAATTCAGCATCAAAATTCATCTTTCCAATACCAGAACAGTCGAAGATGTTGACGCTGCAGACATGTTGTGAACTAGACCTATCTCTGCATTGTTTACCTGTCTTTTATCTGCAGATGATTGCAATTGTTGTGTTATTTCAATTGTTTGTGCAATCCCTGTTGCTCCAAGTGGATGTCCTGCCCCAATTAAACCACCTCTTGGATTTATTTTAAAATTATCGGTTGTATGTAGTTCTTTTATCATGTTCATTCCTTCTCCTTTATCAGTAAAGCCTAGCGATTCTAAAGCCATTGGTTCACAAACAGAAAATGCATCATGAACTTCTGCCACATCTACATCTCTTACACTTCGTTTTGACATTTGAAATGCTGATGTTGCAGCAATCCTTGATGATTCCATTGAGCTAAACGTTGTATTTTTTGTAAATCCAGCTGAGGTTGTTTTTTGCCCAATTCCTGAAATCCAGATAGGTGTATCAGTATATTTTTTACATATATTTTCAGATGCAAGTAAAATTGATGCCCCTCCTGTACATGGTCTTGAACAATCATGTAATCTAAGATCATCAGTTAATTTTTTAGAATTTATTACTTCATCTAACGAATATGTTTTTTCTGAAAGTGCATTTGGATTATTCTTTGACTGTTTGTGATTTTTTACTGGCACGATTGCTAAATCTTCATCAGTAATAGAAAATTCTCTTTTGTATGCTTTTGTAAATATACTTGCCCAAAAAATTGGATGTTTAAACTCTCCTCTTGAATTATCCCATTCCAAAATTTGCCCAGGACTGTCATATCTTTCAGCACCGCACACTAAAACCACATCTGCCAATCCTGCTGAGATGTAAGAATATGCAGATGCGATTGCATTTGTTCCAGAATTGCACAAGCTTTCTACAGAATGGGCAATTTTAGGCTCAATTCCAGACATTTCTGATAAAACTGCAGACAGGTATTTTGAGTTATTATTAGTAGAAACCAATACCGCATCAATGTCATTTCTACTCAAATTAGGACTGACATCAAATAGTTTTTTTGTAGATTGTAAAAGCACGGATTCAATCTTTGAGTCGTCTTTTGAGAATTTTGTTAATCCGTATGATGCAATTCCTACTTTGGACATCATCTTTCCTCTGAAAATGTAGTTGTAAATAATTTAAAAGAATCAATTACATCACCGACAGGATTGAATTGTATTGTTGGTAAGTTAATTCCAGTATCTCTAAATTTTTGCAGTTGCGATAGACATTGATCAGGAGTGCCTGCAATTGTTAATGATTTTAGCATGCTATCTGAGACCAACTCATGATTTGTTTTAAATCCAGATTTTTTAAACTCTTCATATATGTTCTTAGTTTCACTCTCAAATCCATTTTTTGATAAAAATTCCCGATAAATTTTTCCAACAGATATGTAAAATGCCAGAGTTTGTTTAGCTCTATTTATTGCAATTTCCTCATCGTGAGATACACAAGTAATAATTTGACATGTTACATCAATTTTTCTTTTTGATTGCATTTTTTGAATTGTTTTTTTCATCTCATTTAGTGGTCTTAAATAAAAAATTACTCCATCTGAAATCTCCCATGTCAACTCTATCATTTTTTGATTAACTGCTGCCAGGTATATTGGGATTTTATTTCTTGGTGGTGTTATCAGCAAAGAAAAGTTTTTCAAATTGAATATCTTTCCAGAATAATTAACTTGTTTTCCAGATAAAACAAGTCTTATAATTTCGACATATTCTTTCATTCTTAAAACAGGATTTTCAAATTTGTATCCGTGAAAACCTTCTACAATTGGCGTGCTGCTTGTTCCAAGACCCAAAATCAAACGTCCTTTTGATAATGTGTCCACAGTTGCAGCACCCATGGCAATAGACGATGGGCTCCTAGAAAAAATATTAATTATTGATGAGCCTATTTTTGGTTTCAATGCTTTTTGTGATACTGCACCTAACATTGAATAATTCTCCATCCCCCATGTTTCTGGAATCCATATTGTATCTACATCAGTATGTGATAGTATTTCTGAGCATTCTAAGACTTGATTTACTGTAAGAAGAGAGCCTAAACTATATGCTATACGCATGGATTAACTCATACGATTGGATATTCTAGTGTTTCCGATATTTTAGAAAATTTGGTCACTCTTCGTATTCAGATGCTTCTAGGAACTCTTTTTTTGAGTTTTCCAGCTCACTGCAAAACGGACAATTGCACATCATCTACAATGCTTATTGCATAATTTGGATTTAAGCACAACAGTTAACATCATATTCATGAGCCTAAAGTTTTGTGACTAATGTTTTGTCCAACTCTTTTAGCATTGTGTTAATTATGATTGAGGTTGTTTATTATGAAATTAATTTCTAATCATAATCGTTGAGTGAGCAAATTTTCGAAGAAAAACCTAGTTCAGAAGGAACATTTTGGGACGATGCCACAAAATATGCTGCGTCTGCAAATGTAGATGAGTCATTTGTAAGTGAGATAGCATACATGATGGTAACACTTCACAGAACTGGGGCATAAAGAAATTAATTATTTTATTATTTTGTTTATCTCTAATGAACATTCTTCAATATCTTTGAATGAATCAATAGAATGCCATATTACATTTTTGAATTTTACTGTTGATAGTTTCCTTTTTTTTGCATAATCTGGAAAAACTGTTTTTTCTATATCTCCTTTTTTTGGCAAATCTTGTAGTATTTCTTTTTGTAAATGATATATTCCTGCATTCATCCATACGTTAGGAATCTCTTTTTTTTCTTTGAATTGTGTTATCTTGTCTCCATCTATCTCCACAACTCCAAATTTTGTTTTTAATTCAATTGATGCAATTGAGTTTTGTTTTTTTACTAATTTTCCAAGATCAATGTTTGTGATTGTATCACCATTTAAAACAAAAAATGATTTATCTTTTATTGATAATCCTGCTTGTTTAATTGCTCCGCCTGTCCCTAATGGTGTCTTTTCTACTGAAAATTTTATCTTTACATCTAAATTATTTTTTACTGCAAGAAAATTTTGAATCATTTCTGTCTTGTAACCTGTGCAAATTGTAATTTCTTTTACCCCGAATTTTTTGAGATATGATATTTGCCATTCTATGATTGGAATGTTATTTAGAGGCACAAGGGGTTTTGGAACATAATCGGTAATAGGTCGTAAACGTTTTCCTCTTCCACCAGCCAAAATTATTGCATGCATTGAAGTGTCATGATAAGATAGACGTTATAACTTTAATTGGACCTGTTAAATCATTTTTTTAAAATTTTTCTTGATGTATAGTATCGTTTCTTTTTACAAATTCCACAAAAAAGATACCCATCTTTATGTCTAATCCAATAATGACGTGTATGATTTTTGGATTTTTCCATAACTATGATGTTTTTAGAATTTTGGTTATTTTATTCAATTCACATGATTTTGTATTGTCACATATTGGAAAAAATCAAACGTGGCCATTCCAAAATAATATCCGATTGCCGTTAATGCAGTACTCCATATGCATGACCCAATCAAAGTGAAAATAAGAAATTTTAATGGAGGCATATTGAAAATTCCAGCTGGAATCGATACCAGTTCACGAATCCCTGGAATCAATCTCCCTATGATGACAGATTTATCACCATATTTTGCAAACCAATTATCAGCTTTTTCTAAACTTTTTTCTTTGATTCTTGCATATTTGAGATATTTTATCAATCCAATTCGCCCCACTTTTTTTGCTATCATGTAAATTACAAAAGCACCAACTGTTGCACCACATCCTCCAGTTATTCCGACTCCAAAAATATGAAATACATTCATATCATTTTTTAGTATACTGTATCCTGCTAAAGGAAATACTGCCTCACTTGGAATTGGTGGAAAAACTGTTTCTAACAAAGCAGCTAGAAATACACCAGGATAAAGGTTCTCAGCAACTAGTGAAACTATCCATTGAATGAATGTGTTTATTTCATTCAAATTATTTTTCTTCCGTCAAATAATAATGCAGTTCAGTATAGCATTCAGTACAATATTCTTGATCATTTGTATGATCACAATCATAAACCTTCGATACATCGTTATTGCATTTTGCGCAAATTGGCATAATTATAATCCTCTAGTTTTTCACTATCTTAATTGCACCTAATGCAATTTGAATAATTGCTGGTGCAAATAGCATAAGAGGATTTCTTTCTACTCCTTCAGGAGCAGGAGTAAATATCATTGCTAACCCACCAATTAGAATTAAAACTCCTGAGATAATTATTAGACCGCCCAATCCTTTTGATTTTTCTCTAAGAGTAATGAAAAATGCTATGATCGGTAAAATTATTGCTGGACCTCCTAGTCCCATGCCTCGTTGCATATCATTTAATGGTAAAAATCCATCACGATCTGCATTGCCCATTGAAACTGCAACGTCTGCACCGTATAACGCCAATAATACAATAGATATTCCCGTTATTATCATTGCTACTTTTATTGCCATGTTGGAAATCGCCATTTACAACATTTAAACCAATCAGATAGATTTTACTTTTACTTTGTCTTTGATCTGAGATAATTCATTCAATAGTTGATCAATAGTCTGATTATTTGTTCCAACAATATTCAAATGACCTAATTTTCTTAATGGTTTAGAAATTTTTTTGCCATACATTTTAAGAAAAACATTTTCTTTAGAAATATTCAATGTACTGTATTCACCTTCAAAATTTTTTGGACCTAAAATATTATACATAATGGTAGGATGTAAAAGCATAGTATCTCCCAATTCTAAACCCAAAATAGCTCTAAGATGTTGCTCAAACTGAGACACTTTGCTTGATTGCAATGTATGATGCCCAGAATTATGCACACGTGGTGCAATTTCATTGATTAGAATTTCATCTGTTTTTGTAACAAACATCTCTATTCCGAAAATACCAGCTCCTTTTAGAACAGTCATAGTTGTTTGTGCAATATCTTCTGCTTTTTTTGCAACTTTTTCAGTTACTCTTGCCGGAGCAATTGTTTGGCGAAGAATATTCTCCTCGTGAATATTTTCCACTAATGGATATGTTTTGATTTGGCCTTTAGTATTTCTTGCAGCAATTATTGAAACTTCCATTTTAAAAGGAACAAATCTTTCAAGCATGAGATTTTTTTTATTGAAATAATCAAACGCTGCTTGGATTTGAGATGATGAGTCTATTTTGAAATTACCTCTTCCATCATATGCATCACGTCTTGCCTTTAGTAATGATGGATATCCGAATTTTTCAAGACCTTGTTTTAAATCTGAAATTGAATTTACCTGTAAAAATTCAGGAACAGGAATATTATTTTCGGCTAAAAATGATTTTTGTAAAAACTTGTCTTGAATTATTTTTAATGTTTCTGGAGACGGATTAATCTCTGCATCTTTTTCAACTGATTTTAATACCTCGCTGTCTCCAGATTCAATCTCATATGTTATAATGTCTGATTTTTTGGCAAGCTCAATTATTGCATTTTTATCTTTAAAATCTGCTATTATTTGCTCAGCACCAACTTGTGACGCAGAACAATCTGCTACAGGATCCAGAACTATTATCTTTGAAATGTGTTCTGGCATTTTCTTGGCAGCTTCTGTGATCATCATGCCAAGCTGCCCTCCGCCTATTATCCCAAGAACTTTGCCCATGCTTTTTTCTTGAATATCGATTAAAAATATCTAATGCTATTTTTTAGATGTATTCTATCTTGTAATATAGGCTCAATTCATCTGAGTGTTATTAGAGATAACATACTTCTGATTAACTGTAAAAGCAACAAGCATACATTATGATTCACAATATTGCAAATGATCCAGAAATGAATTATTTACTAAAAATCACAGATTCATTACTAATCAAATTAAAACAACAAATGTCATAATCTGAAAATCTAATTATCAATATTATTAAAAATAATCAAAAAGGATGATTTTTCTTAGTCAAGCCTACAATACGCCATTATAGATAATAACTTGCTTTATTTTTCTATAATTATGAGCTACACAAAAAAACCACTAGTCGGAATCATCATGGGTTCAAGTTCAGATAGTAGAATCATGAAAGATGCAGCAGAAGTTTTAGATAAATTCAAAATTAAACACGAAGATCAAATAGTATCTGCACATAGAACCCCTACCAGATTAGAAGAATATGGCAAGTATGCAGAAAAAATGGGATTTAAAATAATAATTGCAGGTGCTGGAGGAGCAGCACATCTACCTGGCATGATTGCATCACATACAATAATTCCAGTAATTGGAGTGCCAATTATGGTGTATAACGACAAACAAACCAAAAGAGCAGATAATTCCAAGTTCTCTTCTTTTGGCGGATTAGATTCTCTTCTTTCGATATCTGAAATGCCCACAGGATCTCCTGTAGTGGCAGTAGGAATTAACAAAGCAGGAAATGCTGGAATATATGCTCTTAAAATTTTGGCAAATGAATTTCCAGAATTAAAAAAGAAATTAAAACTACACAAATCCGAACAACATAATTCAGTTCTTAAAGAATCTGAAATTCTAAAAAAACAAGGCCTTAGTAAATTTGTTCAAAAGAAATTCAACTAGTTTATGTCAATAATCTAAATTGAATATTTTTCTTTTTTAATGTCTCAATTAGTTTATCTGCTTGTTCTTTTCCTTGTGTTTCTAGACTTAGTGTAACTCCGGCAGAACCTGCATTTATGTTGGAACTTAATCTGTCATGCACTACTTCGACAATGTTTGCGTTTGCTGCACTGATTTCATCTACTATTTCTTTAAATGCTCCAGGTCTGTCAGGTAACAAAATAGATAATTTAAGTAAACGTCCCATAGTTGCTAACCCTTTATCTACAATTTGTCCTAAAAGATACATATCGACATTGCCTCCAGTTAGTATAGGAACAACTTTTTTCCCGGGTGATGGTTTTGCAGATATTAAGTAAGCCAAACCTACTACCCCAGCTGGTTCTACTACAAATTTCATTCTCTCCATGAGTAAGAACATTGCTTTGATGATGTCTGAATCATCAACCAATACTATCTCGTCAATTAGTTCTTTAATTATTGAAAAAGTTGTTTGCCCCGGTACTTTAACCGATATTCCATCTGCAATAGTTCTTTCGCCACCACTTGATGTTAAAGACCCATTTTTTACTGATTCATACATAGATGGAAACGATCTTGATTGAACGCCTACTACTTTGATCTTTGGATTTTTTTCTTTTATGGCAATTAAAACTCCTGCTGCAAGTCCGCCCCCACCTATTGGCACATACACTTCATCTACATCTGGCAAATCCTCTAGAATTTCTAATCCAATTACTCCTTGAGCAGCTATGATCTGTGGATCATCAAAAGCATGTATCATTGTCGCACCTGTTTTTTGTGAAATTTCTTTTGCTTTAGCAGATGACTCTTCATAGTTGATACCCTCTAAGATTACATTTGCACCGTAACCTCTAGTTGCAGCTACTTTTGATGGTGATGCGTTTTTTGGCATAACGATAGTACATGGTATTTTTTCCAATGAAGATGCAAATGCAACTCCTTGAGCATGATTCCCAGCTGATGCTGCAACCACTCCATGTTTTTTTCCATCAGATGATAAATTACTTATTTTATAATATGCACCACGGAGTTTAAACGATCCCGTTTTTTGTTGAAACTCTGCTTTTAAATAAACTTCAGAACCTGTAAGATTGCTAAATGTTGGCGAATACACTAATGGTGTTTTTCGTACGTCTTTGCCTCGTAATGAGTTTGCGTTTTGTATTTCATCATATGATGGATTCATTAGAAATTCTGCTAGATAAAAGAGATATTTGACTTCTTCCATTGAATGATCGGATTTTTATTCCAATTTTATGCACAAATTTTGAGAATATGGCCAATAATCATAATAATAACACAAATTCATTCTCCATGTAGTTGAGAGTAGGATTTTTTTAAATTAACTAATAAATTAGTTTTGTAATAATTTTGAAAATTCATCTAATCGCTTTATGATGCTGTCTTTTACAGACTCGGACATCTTACGAGGATCAAATAACCCTTCTTTTGTTTTATTTTTAATGAATTCGATATCAAATGTACATAAACATCCTTCTTCTCCTGTTATTAATCGAGTATCATCAATAAGAACAGGACTAGTCTGATATGTTTCAACTAGCAAATTATCTAAATCCTTGATCAATTTTGTTTTTTTATTTGACAATTCTTGAAAATCCACTTCAATTTCATTTTCTATTTCTTTGTATATTTTTTCTCTAAACTCATCATTTTCATAAAATATTTCAAATAATTTTTGATGATCAAAATCTTTGTAGCCTTTTTCTTTTAATTTATTTAATACAAATTGATCACTGTTATCAGACATTTGTTTTTCCTTGTTTTTTGTCAAATCAATTATGTCCGATAATTCCTTTTGTAATTTGATTACTTGTTGATCCGGTTTATAGTATAACAGAACATGGTATTGCAAAGACATATGTCCAGAAATCAGATAATTTCCTTCTCTTATCTCAAACTTTGTAAAAATCCTTCTAACATCCTCGTTGTTTGAAATAGAAATTTCTTGAACTGACCAGTCTTTCAAGTTTTTAATGATTGTTTGATAAAAATCGTTTACTAATGCAGGGTCAAATGTTTTTTGTTCTGTAATTGTTGCATCACCTAACATAACCTGGACATTTTTTAATTTTGTAAGATTTAGAATTTTTTCAAGAAATTGTTGTTGAATATCCTCATTTTTCTTATTTAGAAGTTGAATGTAATCATTTGATGATCTAGATCCTAATCGCACAATAACTATCGAATTTTTACAGTCATTAAACCTTAAGATTTTGTATGTTTTAAATACAAAAATAAGCTATTTCCTTTATGTCCAAACCTAAAATAATCTGTAATCAGTGCGGATCTACCATCGTGCAATACTATAATGAAGGTTATAAGGGGAATAGGGGAAAATGCCTTATCTGTAATACGGATTTTCCGTTAGAATAGAGTGATAAAATGTCTAAAATTAATGAATCTGATAAACCAAAAATGAGTCAAAAAGATACTGTTTCTAAAGAACAGTCAAATCCAAATGTGTTAGATGTACTACTAGGTAAAAATGAGCAAAAAATAGTAGACTTTGATTCAATGATATTAGAAACACAGAAACGAATTTGGGGCGCATTGAAACAGGGTTATGAATATGTCGGGATAACTGATGATTCTGAAAAATTTCTCAGAAAAAATGTTTTTGCCAAATTTGACATGATTGCTCTATATGTTGATTTAGTAGGGTCTACCACTATGACCTTGGAACTACCTGAAGAAAAACTTGCAATAATAATTAGTTCATTTGCTCAAGAGATGGCATCAGTAATTAACTTGCATAGCGGTTATGTTTTAAAATTTGTTGGTGATGCAGTTATTGGATATTTTGTTGCATCAAATAACGGATTATTAGCTGCAGATAATGCACTAAGCTGTGCAAAATCAATGCTTGCAGTAATACAAAAAGGCATCAATCCAATTTTGAATCAATATGATTATCCTGATTTAATGGTAAAAATCGGGGCTGACTTTGGACAGAGTATTGTTGTAAGATATGGTTCCAATCCAGATGTGTCACACGTAGATTTAATGGGACCTGCAATGAATATTGCATCCAAAATTCAATCGCTTGCAAAACCAAATCAAATTTTATTTGGAGACGATGTCTATCGCAAATTACATCCTAGCAATCAACTTTTGTTTAAGGAAGTAGTATGGAAAAATAATGAATGGAAATACCGTTCAAGATTATCTGGTGAAATTTACAAAGTTTATGAGTATATCGGTTAAACAGTAAATTTACCAGGACACTCAACGTGTTCATAATGATGTTCAGTGAATTTTTCTTGAATTACATAAATTACAATTTTATGCAGATCTCCATCTAGGATGTTTTTATTACATCGTATACACGTCTTAGTTATTTCTGTCATGCCTATTTGCGATCTAAAATTGGAATCTATAAGGATCAGCGATCAGCTCAAATTGAGCTAAAATGACTGTAAATTAGCTTTATTGCATATCAAACGCCTAAAGACAAGGCAAAAATATGGCAAAAATAGCGAGTTATCATGGAAGATTTGCCAATAAAACATCTCAAAGACCTGTATGGACTAAATCCAAACATACCTCATTTAGCATTACAATTTCCAAGACTTCCTCCAGGATTAACAAACCAAATGTTCAAAATTTTTGAAAATCCAATGAAAGAAAAATTTGCAGAAGATAATGCTATAATTAATAAAAAATTACAAGGGTTTCAACAGTCATATCAAAGATATGCCTCAGGTTTATTGACAATGAATTCTAATGGAATTATTCCTCCGGGACATCCATTGTTTAATCGAGTAAATTCGGTCAATACATTAAAAGCTGAAAATGACAAACTGTTAAAAGAAAACCTAGAATTAAAGAAAAAATTAGACGAGAAAAAAGATTCTCATTCAAAAATGAACTAACAAGGTTCAATTGTGATTTTCAAACAAGCCTATTTTGAAAAAGTTTATTCTACTAAGTAAGAATGCTTATTAATTTCAAATTTAATTTTTAATATGGCAAAAACTCCATCTGAAATTTGGAAAGATAAAATTGTTCAGTACAGGAAAAAATGTCAAAGTATCATTGGATTATCAAAGAGTATACGATATGCAGGAATAGTAAATGCATATGGTAGAACTTTAACTGGAATTGTCAGACCAAATGTAAAACCATTATTAAAATCAGAACAAGTCAAAAATGAATTTTTCATAATATCTACATTAATGACACTAAGAAAAGATACAGTAAGTGCGGTTGGAAAACTCGATTATGTTTTATTACAACATCAAAAAGTATCTATTGTAATTTTTCAAAAAGATGAAATGACATACTACATTTCAATTGATAGATCTGCAAAAAATATTGATAAAATAATCAATACAATTAAAAAAACAATTTAGGCGGGAGTAAATCCGTGATATCCACTTGTTTGTTCTGTTTTATCATCAAATGATGGTTCAAATAATGAAATTAAATAATCGTCAGGATCCAAGATAACTGCATTTTTTCCAGCATCCCTATCTACAATTTCGCGATGAATTTTAACACCTTTTGATCTTAATTCCTCAACTGCAGATGAAACATCACCTACCAAAAATCCAATTGTAATTCCGTTTTCAATTGAGCTTCCTATATGCTGCGCTGTGAGTGATGCCGGATGTAAACTCAACAAAGCTCCAGAGGTGCCTAAATCTACCCATGATCGTCTCTGTCTTTTTATTGGCAAGCCAATAATTTCATGGTAAAATTTCAATGATTTATCAATGTCTTTAACTGCTAAAATGACATTTCCTACTTTTTTGATATTCACATAAACCCTACTCCAAAGTATGTTAAATTCTTTGTCATTGAACTTCAATCATGGTTTCAGTTCTTTCTACCCCGTTTATTTTTTGAATTTGATTGGTAATTTCTTTAATTTTTCCAAGGGTCTCAACCTCAATAATGGCAACTGCATCAAATTGGCCACTTGTAGGAAATGAATCATAAACAGAATTTACTTGACGTAGTCTTGCGGCAATTAATTTCTTAGGGGATTTTACCAACACTATAGCTCTTACCAACCCATATTCACCTCTACTTCAATTAGTGTCTCAGTAGTTACAATCTCTTTGATTTTTTTAAAATCAATTACTGTATTGTTAATTTCATCAATACTTCCATGCAATACTGCAGCAATATCTGCTCTACCGGAAACCACCATAGTAGTTTTTACTATTTTACGTTTTTTCTTTACAATGTCAACAACTACATCAACTTTACCTGGTTTTACGGTAATCAAGCACAATGCTTTCATATTGATTATATGATCTTAGAGCGAATAAAGATTGCTTTAGTCATATGCATCTTGAGACCTAGATTCTTCAAGATATGCCCTTCTTTCCTCATTTACTTTTTCTTGATCAATGACAATATCATCATCTACAATAACAATTCCCATATCGTCGCTTTCTTCTTTTGATTTTTTGGGCTTTGATTTTGTTGCTTTTGCCTTTGATGTGGAGGGTTTTGCCTTTGAAGCGGTTGTTTTTAACTTTGATTTTACTGCCTTAGTCTTTGAGGCAGTTTTCTTTACTGTCTTTTTTTCAGCCATTAATGTCGAAAAACAAGAGGCTACCTTGTTTTTAAATATTATGCAGAATATTTTTTTAAAAATTAATGAATATGGCGCTTATTTTTTGAAATATTTCATCAATAATTTATTGTTGTGATAATTCATATTTTCAGAATTGATAAATGGGTTAAAATCAAGTTTTGAATTTGGCAGGAATACCAACTTGGTCATCTTGGGTTAACCCCATCAAATACATTAAATTATCTACATCTCCTTGATATGTAATTTTTTGAGAATTAATTGCCTCAAGAATTTGCAGTTCCCCTGCTATAATGGATTTATGGGTTTTAGTATCTAAGGTAATTTTGTATCGTGCATCTGCGTTATTTCCATCCTGGATTATCAACACATTGTTTCTGAAAATAAGTGTGAAGGATTTGTCAACATCTGGATAATATACATGCATGATGGCTTTCACATTATCTGCTTTCTCTGATTTTAATTTTGTAGGTAATACTCGCAATACTTTTTCAATTGGAATCTCTTCCAAATCCACGTAATTTAATTTTGTAGATTTTTCATCAAATTTTATTTTATCTTCCAATTCCAATGCTTTAGTTAACTCCAGTTGTCTTGCATCTAATGATAACACTCTTTGTCCTAATACACGTAATGTATTTGCCTTTAACAATTTAGCTTCCAAATTTTCAGGGTCTACGTACAACACATAAGTTACAAGTTCAGATGCCCATTCATATTCACCATTCTTAATTGCGTTTCTAACTTCAAGTAGTGTGTTATCAATTCCTCCAAAGCCACTTACGATTTTAGAAGATCTTGTTTCTAAATCAACTTGATGTAAAAATGCTGCATCTTCTTCATACCAACCAACTGTTCCATAATAGATTTGTTTTACATTCCATGGAATCTGTCCTTTTGGATATGCAAGCCATGGATGGTTTTCAAGTGTTGGAGGTAATTTAATCATGGCAGATATCTCATCTATTTGATATCCATTGTTTATTCCTCTGATTGTTTGATCATAAACATACTGTGTAGCATCTCTGGTTGAAACCAAAATATCTCTGACATTTTCTGTTCCAAGAACAGGTTTTACGTGGGATAAAATCAGAGATTGTGGTTTTAGTGGAATAAACTCATCAATTATTTGCACATATGTCATAGGATTGTGATATTCCATACCACCAAGTATGTGATTATTTGGAAATATACCATATAGATTATCTCCGATTAAAAGGGATTGATCATCAGGAAGCCACATATAGATTTGTTCAGATGAGCTATCCCCCACATGGCCTAAACTCATCTTTACTCCAGAAATATTGAGATTGAATTTATCTGAAAAGGTATCTGTTGGTGGAATATAATTAATACTGCTCAATGTTGGAGGAACATAATATTTAGAATTGATTTGATCTCCATTAGGTAATAAAGAACCCGATGTGTAATAATTTCTAAGTCCAGTGAATTGATTCAACATAATATTTTGCTTCACATAAAAATTCAAGTTATTGTCATGAGAGATAATTTCAACATTTTCGTCACCATACTCTAAAAATGCTTTAGTCCCACCAACATCTTCGGAATTGCCAGATGTGTAAATTATTGTTTTAACTGGTTTAGTTGTGGTTTTTCTAAATTCCTCAACTACTTTTTTTGCATTTTCATATGAGCTCAAAGTGTTTATGATTATGATTCCTTTTTCACCTTCAATCATCACACTGTTTGACGAATCATATCCTACTGCTACCCATATTCGATCATTTACCTTATGAATTGCTGGAGGATATCTGTAATCATGTAATGTTAAAAGTTCTGAACCCATTACAGGTTGTTTTGACAAAGAAGGGATATCCATATTCTTTTTAGGAGAAATGATATTTGGGAGAATTACTGTTGTTGTGTTTTTTGAATTTATTTCTTCATTTACTTTGGGAACAGTTGTTTCTTGCCGGATTATTTCTGCCAATCCTAATTTTACCCATGATGCAGCAGTTGATGGACTTGTACAAAATGTATCCTTGTGAGCGAATCTAAAAACCAGAGTATATCCTTCACGACATTGGGAACTATCATTTATTGGAGTCTTTTTTGTTTGAGTTGGCTCAACATTTGTAACTCGCTCAGATATTTTTGGAATTTCTGTAGGTTGAATTGTAGCATTTTGAATAATTTCAGCTAATCCTAATTCTGCCCATCTATTTGCAGTGTCAGGACTCGTACATAGATATTCGTGACTTGATAATCTAAAAATCAAAATATTTCCTTCACGACATCCCGCTTGAATACTTTCTATGGATTCTTTTGAATCATGAGATGCAAAAGATGACTCATTTACAGTTAAAGACAGTAGGATTGAAAAGGATAAGAAAATTAATCCTGTTTTTAGTTTCATGTAAATAAGTATGGTTTGTTGATTATTTACAAAATTGAATTAACATACATGGATGGTTTTGTTTACAAATATAGATCATTTTTGAGCTTTTTAGACAAGTATTGTAAATTTAGCCAAAGAATGAATAATCAGGCATATTTTTTATCTTTGAACGATTTTAAAAAGTACAAATATTTGACTGATAGGCAAATTTTGACAGTCTATATATGATTACTAAAAATCAAAAATAATCATAATTATTGAACGATGATGAACTTGTCGCAAAATTAGAAGAAAGTATGCAACATAATTTGGGGGATTGGGGAAGAACCCAATACCTAATAGAAAGAATTCAAAAAGAGCAGGAGATTTTTCAATCGGATAAAAAATATCTAGATCGAATGCTAGCTGAAATTCAAAAAATTCATCAAAGGGATTTAGAAGGCAAGAATACAGAAAAAGTAAAACAACGAATTTTCGTTCAGGATTTAATCAAATGTGATAGATGTGAGTCAGAAATTGGTTTGGATCAAAGGGCAATAAGGAAAAAAAACTTTTGGTTTCACGAATTATGTTATAATGACATTCCAATATCCAGACAGATTGAAATTACAAAACAACCTATACATGAACAGACAAAAAAATATGACGATTATTTCAAAATTGAAGATAAGCCATTAGTGAATAAATTTTATCCATTTCAGATTATTTTTACATTATCTATGATGATTTCATTAATTGCATCAATCTACTTTCTCTTTGATAGAATTTTTTCAATTGTCATTTCCATTGTTTGTACTGCTCTCTTTATCGTAATCTATAAATCTCAATTTCAGATGTTTAACAATAAAAAATACAACCAAACACATACATCATTAATTAAAACAGGCATTCCTGGTTTTGAATCATTGATTTCAAATGGCTTAAAGAAGAATAGCGCTATAATCATTTCAGGCCCACCTGGCAGTGGAAAAACAACATTTGGCTTGCAATTCCTGTATTCTGGGGCACGTGACTTTGATGAGCCAGGCGTATACATAACAATGTCACAAAATATTGATGAGATAAAAAATGACTGCAAATCATTTGGGTGGGATTTTGATGATTTAATCAACAAAGACAAAATCATGATGATTGATGCAAGACCGTTTAAGATTCAAGACGAGATTATTGGCAAAGATGATTCTCTGTACCGAGGAGAGCAGATGCCATTTGAGCATTTGACAAAGTTGTTGCTAAGCAGCATCAAAAGAATCGAAGCAAAAAGAGTGGTAATTGACTCTGTTACAATTCTTGCAATGCAGTATTTGGACAAATTTTACATGAGACAGGGATTGCAAGGAATGATTCAGGCATTAGAAAATTATGGCGTGACATCTCTGATAATATCAGAACATTCAGAAAACAACGAGATTCCTTTGGAATGGTTTGTTACATCAGGGATTATTCAAATGGATAACCAAATAATAGAAAATACTCCAAGACAAACTATTCAAATCAAAAAACTTCGTGGAATCAAACACAGTCAGCAGATTCATCCAATAAGACTAGAAGTTGACGGCTTACATATCTTAGAAGCATAATCAAATATCAAAATATTTTATAATTTTAATCAAATTAAATAGAAAATTTGATGGTTTTCTTATATTCCGTATACTGTCTGAAGTATTGGACTTTGATTAATAACATTTTGTGTAAACTGGACATTTACTGTAACCTTGTTGTTTTTGATATCAATTTCCACATTGTCAAACAATGACTTGTATTTGTCAGTCTTGCGTCCACTCGCAGATATCTCGTATCCATCTTTTATCAAGAGTCCATCTTCGATTAATGAATTGACTTTTCTATATCCTGATGTTTGAGGGATTTGTAATCTTTCGAGCATTTCCAAAATTGTCCATGACTCACCAATTGACGCATTTAGTATTTTTGATGTTTCATCATCACTGTATGCTTTTAAGATTGATTGTCCAATTGATGGCTCTGATATTGTAAATCTCTTTTGTGTCTGGTCTTTTTTTGATTTTATGCTGCACAGACTTTCAAGGAATTTTCTTTCTAGTCCCTCAGCTCCTGCTCCAAAAAATTCCCTCAATACAGAATCTAGTTTTTCAAACTCTTCCATTGACTGAGTTATTGATATACCATATCTCTCAAATAATCTATCCTGTATCTTGTGAACCGTATTTTCACCAAGATTTTTTAGCATTGTTTTTTCAAGTGACTTTGCCAACAGTTGAGTAACGCCAGTCATGATATTCATTAGTTCATACTTTCATATTAATATTTTTTGGTTTAATCAGGTTACAATCTCAGATAGTCTGCGAATGTGACTGGTGTCATTTCTGATTGCCAGATTGATGGCTTTGCGCATCTCATCAGCATACTTGTCAAATTGCTTTTTGCTTTTTTTGATTATTTCACATTTTTCCACGACTGGCAATGCTTTGAAGTTCTTGTATTGCTCATAGTTAACTGTGCATGAATAAGATTTGGTTTCCCCTTTGAATTGATATTTTATGTCGAATGATGCCTGCTCTGAATTTCCAGTAAGACAGTCAATTATTGCTTTTTTTATTGCTTGGACAGCAAATGGTTTTCGAATTACCTGTACATTTAACGAGCTAAGAAATGGATGCATATATGCATTAGAATCGCCAGTAATTACTATTATCTTGGCATTAGAATTTATGTCCTTGATCTTCTCAATTGCATACAGTCCATCGTATCGTGGCATGTTCAAATCTGTAAAAACAATATCTGGATGATGCTTTTTGTACATATTTACTGCATGACGGCCATCATTGGCAGTTGCAAGAACATTTACTTCGATCATACATAGCATATCACAAAATACGCTAACAATATCTGGATCATCGTCCACTACGATACAACTTGTCATATTGTATATACGACCTTATGACATAATAACTTATAATATATTCATACTTTTTATGAATATAAGAATTGGTCAAAAAAGTTCAATGCCCTCATTGCTCAAAACGCCTGTCAGGGGAAGGCAACTTAAAAAGACATTTACGAACCATTCATAGATCAATCAAGCAAGACTAAATTATTTCAGTCCCTTTTCTAGGATCTCATTTATGATTCTTGAAAAGCTGACAGAGGATGCAGATTCTCGCAGTTTTTTGGCTTGTAAATTTCGCAGTTTTTTTGCAATGTCACTGTTTAGCATTATGGTTATTCTTTCTGCCATTACAAACCATACGATTAGATATTATTTTGAATTATGTAAACTCACTTGTTTACCAAAATGTCAAAGAAATTAGAATATTTCCAAATATGGAAATGCATGTATGAAACATTACAATAAATAATCATTTAGAACGGTCTCTAGTTTTTTCGTTTAGTTTTTGGACTAAAATTGAGTGCTTTTCTAGATCTAATTTCAAATTGAAATGATAAGTTTATTCAAAAAAATCACAAAATCTGTTTACGTCTAAAATTTAACTCAAAAGTAAGATTCTAGCATATAAAATATGTAATAAATTAATCTAACGCAAAATTAATAATATAATAATGTAATAAGAAAATATGGTCAATTGTGTAGTCATTGATGATGATGAAATGACTCTAAAGGTTTTTTGCAATCTGTTAAACGACAATGAAATTAATGTTGTCGGAAGAGGCAGAAATGGAAAGGAGGCTGTAGATTTATACAAAAAATACAATCCAGACATAATTTTCATTGATTTTGTTATGCCAAAATATGATGGGCTATATGCAATATTAAATATCAAAAAATTTCACTCAGATGCAAAAATCATAATTGTTACAGGAGTAGACAAACTAAGTGAATCATACGTTCACGATATACTACAAGTAAGCGGTGTCATTTACAAACCATTTGATTTAAAAACATTAAAAGAGATCATTGATACGACATTGTTAGAATTGAACATATTAGAGCAATGAAAATTTTTAATATTAAATTTTAGATTTTTGTTAAATAATTAGATTTGAATTTGATTATATTTTATTAATTCACTTACTTTGTAAAATAAATTATTTATTATCTTGGAGATGTTTTTTATTTCAATAACAGGCATGTAATAAAAATGGATTTTAAAATATTTACAAACTTGAGCTAGAAAATAAAAACTAGATACAAAACATCAGAAGAACTTATGAATATGTGAACTTCAAAATCATATGTGAATCAATGCAAGAACATCTGCAAGAAATATCCGCAAGGAAACAGGAGTAGAATATACAGAGATGGAGGTAGTTTTTGTAGAAACTGTGACTATTATTTTGAAGAATCAATAATACGATGTCCTTGTTATAACACATTGGTAAGACATTCCACTAGAAACAGAAAAAATCATGAAATGTTGCAGAGAATATGAGATAATTTGGAGGTTGAAGAGTTAGAAAATGAAGACAGACTCTAAGATAATAATTTCAATTGACAAACAATTTTACAGTGAAAATGATGAAATTAGAATTCATGTATGGTTTAACCACGAGTTTTACACATATGCGACATTGACTATTCTCAGTCCTGCAGGCATAACAATTGATTCTGCTGGATTAAAAACTGATACCAAAACTACTGAAACGTTTGCGTTTACCTGTGGTGGTCCGTTTATGTTTGAAAACGGATGCTATACCATCAGGGTCCAATGTGAAAATGTCATATCTGAAAATATGTTTGAATATTACAATTCCAAAAATAGACTCAAACCTAAATTGTGAATAGTAAATGCCAGCGGGGGGATTTGAACGCCCGACGGCCCGGTCTTCAGCCGAGTGCTCTCCCAGGCTGAGCTACGCTGGCACAACAAATTTGCTTTAGCTTGAGGAATTAAAAGTTGTCTTTATCACCAAACATAGTAAAAAAACACAAGATCATGATGAGATAATCAGGGATTAAACAATTAATCAAGATGCAACTAAAATCAATAAAATGTAAATTTAATCAGAGGATAATTTTTTCAGCTTATTTTGAACTGCTTCTTGTATTTCCTTTTCCAATTTTTCTTGTTCTTCTACAAGCATTTTCTTCATTGCCTTTTCGACATAGTTTTTACCCATTTTGCTTCAACATATTATGAAATAGGTAAGAAATAAGGACATCGAATTTTCATGAGAATTTCAATGTCATTATAGCAATTTATGCAATATGCATGATTAATGTTTGGCGATTTGATCATAAATGAAAGTATTATTCATTAATTGCTAATCAGACTTTCCAAATTATGTCTTTTTTTCCACTTCTTTTATTTAAAACACGCCCCAATACAAAAAAAAGATCAGATAAACGATTTACATACTTGATACAGTTGTCGTTGATTTTTTCTTCTTCACTTAGCATTATGATGAATGTTTCAGCTCTTCGTGTTACAGTTCGAATATGATGTAGTTGTGATGCTAAAATCGTTCCACCAGGCAAGATAAAATTGGTCAAAGGAACTAATTCGGATTCATATTTATCAATATTTTTCTCTAAATTCGATATCATATCTGTAGTAACTCTATTTTTTTTATCTTCTAATTTAGGATTAGAAAGATCAGCTCCAATTACAAATAATTCATTTTGAATTAAATTTAGTAAAATAGCAATATCTTTATCGATTTCATATGATTGTATAATACCCAACAATGCATTTGTTTCATCAATTGCACCGTACGCTATAATTCGTGGGTTTGATTTTGATACCCTCAAATTACCTTGTAAACCAGTAGTTCCATCATCGCCAGTCTTTGTATATATTTTCAATAACGTATGAAAAATCGATTAAACTATTATGTTGTTCGAATTATTTATTATGGCATACTTGTAAATGCAATAGTTGTACGGATTTTTCACATGTCATGATTCAGAATTTGATAAAAATCACAAAATAACTCAAATCATTATTGCAGATCTTAAAATCCATCATCATATTAAACAATTTTAAAGCCTTGATTATTGATTTTTTTAACACATCTGCAAAATTAAAAAAAATACCTCGTCAGGGATGGATTGATAAATTATTGATAAATGATCCAGAATCTGTAGCAGAACACACTTTTTCAATGGCAGTAATTGGAATGATTTTTGCAGATTTAGAAGGATACAATACAGAAAAAATTTTAAAAATTATCCTATTACACGACATAGCAGAGGCTGTAATTGGAGATATCACTCCAGAAAAAATGCCAATACAAAGAAAAACAAAATTAGAAAATAATGCAATGAAAAAAATTCTCAGTAATTTACCAAAGAAGTTACAGAAACAATACAATGAACTTTGGATTGAATATCAATTAAATCACTCTAAAGAGGCTCAATTAGTTCATCAAATAGACAAATTAGAAATGGCATTACAGGCAAAAACCTATTCAAATGAAGGACATTCTGAAAAATCATTGGCCTCATTTTTTAAGACTGCAGAAAACGAAATTAGAGATCCAAAGTTAATAGAGATATTTAAAAAAATAGTATCCAAATAACGATATGTCTGAAAAAAGCAAAGACAAATTAATTGAAGCGCAAAAACAAATCATAGGTATACTTTTTGAGGTAATCAAACGATTACAAGCAAATAATGATCTTGATGATGAGTATTTTCAAATTATCTCATCTGAAGATAAATCAAAAAAAGAAAGACTAGAAAAAATCCTAATTGAGAGAGAAGAGAACGCAAAAATTGTGGGACGTTTATTAGAGCAATTAGAAATTTGATATTGATTTTAAAGTACTAATCATCTGAAATAATTTTCAGTCTTGCTGTTTGTTCAAACTTGTCTTGAACATAGTGAGAAAGGTTGATCACTCGGACTCTTGTCTGCTTATTTGTCCAACTACCCTCATTTTCAAACCATGATTCAATATCATCAACATCATATCTTTCACCACTCTTTAGTATAGTTTTGAAAATTAATTTTATCTCTTCTATGTCTTGCTCTTTTAGATTATTTTTGTCCTCCACTAATGTGGTAATTTCGTTTAATTTTATAATTACATTGTTTGTAAGAGGCATGATTCTATCAAATTAAGAAGATATAACAGTCTTTTGAGATATTGTTTTTATAACAATCAAATCTTCTTTGAGTCGTGCAGTATTTTCAAGCCTTAAAAACAGGACAAAAAAGAGTGGCAGAAGCTAGAGAATATCTTAACAAACTGACTAATGGAAAAGCAATGCCTGCACTGGCACTACGAGATAACAAATCAAACGTCTGGGACCCAGTTGGTGAGGAAAATCTTTATGCATTTGTTGATGAATCTGCAGGATTTGTGTTAACAGATAACAGCGGGTACATACTTGCTTTGGTTGACAAATATGGTATTTCTAAAACAATTGTTCAAGGGGTAACTAAAACACAAAAAGAAATCTTGGAGCAATCATTTCAAAAAGACAACATTCCAGAATACAAAGGCAAGGTAACTCTACCAGTATAATTGAAATTTTTTTACCAAAAATAGTCAAATAAAATCAGCGTAAAGCTTTTGTTATCATCAGATTTAGAATAACAATTGGCAAAATACACACAAGAGATTGAAGTAGACGGGCATCTTATTGACTCATCAATTTTAACAAAAATATTTGACAAGATAATGGATCTTCACGGAGAATTTCAAGTAGAAGAAATCAACATAGGAAAAAAGAAAAAAGACCCATCATATGCACGGTTATCAGTTACAGGTAAAAATCAAAAACATCTAGATGAGATTTTAGAAACAATTTATCGTGAAGGGGCAGTCTCAAAAATACAAAAAGGAATTTCATTAAAAAAAGCACCAAAAGACATGGTAATGCCAGATGACTTTTACAGTACCACCAATAACCATACTCGAGTTTTTCACAATAAACAATGGATTCAAGTTGAAAATATGATGATGGATAAATGCATTGTAGTAAAAAACAACAGAGCGTTTTGTGTCCCTGTAAGGGATGTTAAAAAAGGAGACAACATTATTGTTGGAGAAAGTGGAATAAAGATCACGCCACCTGAGCGTCCAAGAGAAGGTGTTAATGTTTTTGAGTTTATGGGAAGCTCAAGTTCCAGTGAAAGACCAACTCAACATATTGCAAAAAAAGTAGCAGAAGACATTTACAAGACAAAAAAGAACGGCGGAAAAATTGTAGTTGTTGGTGGTCCTGCAATAGTACATACCGGTGCAGCTGATGCCGTTGCAGAGTTGATCAAACTAGGGTTTATTGACGGAGTTTTAGCTGGAAACGCTTTAGCCGTACATGATATTGAATATGCCACACTTGGAACATCGCTTGGAATGAATGTTCATGATGCAACTTTGGCATATCGTGGACATCGAAATCATATGGAGACCATAAATGCTGTTTTCCGTGCCGGTTCAATTTCAAATATGGTTAAGACAAAAAAATTAACACGCGGAATAATGTATCAATGTGTGAAAAATAAAATCCCATTTGTATTGGCAGGGTCTATTCGTGATGATGGACCATTACCAGATGTAATTACAGATGTTGCAGAGGCACAAAGAGAGTACAAAAAAGTTCTCAAAGATGCAAACATGGTAATTATGATCTCTACAATGTTGCACTCTATTGCAACTGGTAACATGTTACCTGCAAACGTCAAAGTTGTTGTAGTCGATATCAATCAGCCAACAGTTACCAAGCTTATGGATAGGGGCACTTGGCAGGCATTAGGTATAGTTACGGATGTTGGTGCATTTTTGCCAATGGTGTTACAACAGATTAAAAAAATGAAAAAATAACTCAAGGAGTTAATCTAGGATGTTGAATATGCATTCCATCCCCATCTAAAACTATAGGATGAATCTGTTGACTGTGTTTTATTCCACGCATCTTTGTTACCTGAATTGTTCTTTCCATGGTATCTTCTTTTCTTGTATGTCTGAGTTGAATAATCCCTGATGTAACAAACCATTCCAAAGGAATCTCGTTGTTTTCTGAATGTTCTGATATTATCAGAGATGTCACGCCATAATTTTCTAATGCCTGAATCATTCCTTGCAATCCCTGTCTCATGTAAAATTTGTCCAAATACTGCATTGCAAGAATTGTAACAGAGTCAATTACCACTCTTTTTGCTTCGATTCTTTTGATGCTGCTTAGCAACAACTTTGTCAAATGCTCAAATGGCATCTGCTCTCCTCGGTACAGAGAATCATCTTTGCCAATAATCTCGTCTTGAATCTTAAACGGTCTTGCATCAATCATCATGATTTTGTCTTTGTTGATTAAATCATCAAAATCCCACCCAAATGATTTGCAGTCATTTTTTATCTCATCAATATTTTGTGACATTGTTATGTATACGCCTGGCTCATCAAAGTCACGTGCCCCAGAATACAGGAATTGCAAGCCAAATGTTGTTTTTCCACTGCCAGGTGGGCCTGAAATGATTATAGATCTATCTTTTTTTAATCCACCAGAAATTATAGAATCTAGTCCAGGAATCCCTGTTTTTACTTTGGAATAAGTATAATCCATATCTACAAAGAGAGAAGATAGAATTTTCTATATAAAGAGAGAGACTAGTTTGATTCTAACAAAGAAAATCAACACAAACTATTACAAATGAATGTTCTTTGAATTGGTCCAAAGAGATTCAAAGAGTAATTTCATTGAATATACAAGTGATTTTGAATTAGTCCACATTGCAAATGGTTCTGTTGTAGAGTTTGCATTTTTGGTAAAGAACAATAATTCAGAGTCATCTTTTAGAATAAAGCACAAGTGGTTTTGAATGTCTTTATCTAGTTTTTTGATATTTTTTCTTTCCAGATTATCAAATATGTATGTAGTTTTATCTGAACATGCACTTAGTAATCTAAACTGCTGTTTTGACTTTACAAAGGATTCTAAAAACTCACCATGATACAATTTGATATAGTCTTTTTCAGAACCGAGGATTAAAAATTCATCTTTAAAGTTATCAGTCATTTCAGTGATTTTTGATTGAATTTGATTTGCACCTTGGAGCATTTGGAATTTTTCTTCAACTTCATCGTGTAATGAATCAAAAGTAGGAATGTTATCCCATAATTCAGATAAGCCTTTTTCCATATGTTCTAAAGATTTGACTCGCTCTTTTTCAGCATTTACTAAAATCCATATTGCTTTGTTTAATGGAGATGCTGTAAATTGAATCGGATGTTGAAATGTTGCAGAAACGATTCCTTTGTTTTGTAATGCTGATAGTAAATGATATGTTTCAGTTCTTGGTAATTTCAGTGCCTTGCATACTTCAGGTGCTGTCTTTGCACCGTATTTTCCAAGATAAATAAACACCTTACTTTGATTTGATGTCAATCCATATTGCAAGAGTTCTGATTGAACTTTATCAATGGACAATTTGTACTCATACAACTGTGTATCTGGAGTAGAGTCAAATATCGAAGTTTGTGTTTCTATGGTCATGTTTTTTCTGGATCCTCAATAAGAAAGGACTAGGCTATATTGTGGTATAGCTAAGAAGTTTTGATCGGATCGATCGTATTTCTTATTTTCTTTATATATGAAATTATTATAAAATAAGTGGTTTTTTAACATAATCCTTCACTATACGCCTACTTTTAGTAAATTTTCTTGGGAAATTGCATTTCCAGTGTAGATCGACTTAAATGAAAAATTCTTCCTAATGTCACTTGATTTGATAAATGATAGTTGAAGTGGACCGCTTGAACCTAGAAAAACAATACAGGCCATGTCTTCTTTGAGGCCTTTTTCCATGATGTTTTTTAATGCAGATAATGTTCTTTCCAGATTTTCTTGTTTTGACTTTAATTCATCAATTGCCTTAAAATATAATTCAAGTTCTCCTTTTAGTCCAATTCCGTTGTATATCATAATTTGATCAAGATTATACCAATTTGGGCTATCTTTTTTAGATAATTTTTTTGGTTTTTCCTGAGTTTTTTTATCTGGAGTTTTTTTATTGTTTTTAGAATCATTTTTAGAATCAGTCATTTTGTCATCAGATTTTTTTTTATCTGTTGGATCTCCATCTAACTTTGATTTTAATTCTAAAAATTCAGGATCGTCTTTTGAAAATTCTTCGTTTGTTCTAATTTTTTCACCTAAGATATTAGAATATTCAGATATTATTTGCCCTACTTCTTCTATCTCTTTTTCTAGATTTGATTTTAGAGCATTGACTGTCTTGTACTTACGAATCAGTTTATACAACGTTTTCAGTGTTCTCCGTTGAGGGCACCATGTTTGGTAGGTTTTCTTTTAGTTGAGATAATGTGTTTAATTGTTTTGTAGCTGTTCTTAAGAAAGTGATTTTTTCTGTAAGATATGCTTTTTGTGTTTGAATTAATCCAATTAACTGGGGAGTAACATATTCAATTATTTGGGTGATTGTTTCAGGTGGATAATCTGAAAACTTTTTAGTTTCTGTTTTACCATTTGATAATTTGATGATTAAATCCAAATTAGGTAACAAGACAATGTTGCTATCAGATGGGAGATTAAATATTTGAGGATGAACATTTACTGAAAAACTCAGAAATTCTGTAATTATTTTTAATGCATTATGTAGGTCATCGATAATGTTTGTTTTTTGATCTTCTAGCTCATAGATTTGCATTGATTCTTCAATCAATGTGTTTAGTTGAGCCAGAGTGCTTGCTCCAGATGCAATAGGATCAATATTTGCCACTGTGGAATTTGATTCATGTGAAGATACAGATGTAGTGGAAACAGATTGATCTTGCTCAGCACTCATTGTAGGATCACTAGGATCAGTAGATTCAGCAGACTGCATACGCTATTTGGTAGGAGAAAATTACATTAAAAGTTGTATGTATTCTAATGTTACAGAATTTTGCTAGGCTCAATATAGTCAATTGTGCCTAAAAATTAGAATTGAGCCTAATTTATTAAAAAATAGTTAATCCTGAACCTTTACTCTACCCATTTCAAGATTTCTTAGAAACGTAGAACCTTCTTCATCATATCCATTGATAAATACAAACATGTCATATTCTCCTGCAGGAATTTCAGTACCGCCTGATACGTCTCTGTCAGGTCTATTTTGAATATCCCAAAAGTAGATTTTTCCAATATTATCAACTGGAATAAATATACTGTCTCTGTCCTCATCAACTCTCCATTCGTTATTACCACCACCGGTATTACATGGGTCTGATTCTGTAGAATTTACCGAACAAATAATTCCGGCATATGAAACATCGCCATCAGGATCCTTGAATACAGCTCTTGTTCCTTGATACACAAGCCAGCTGCCTTCCGGACCTACATTGTATATGGTTACTTCCAATCTATCACTTTTATCATATGTCCAATACGATATGAATGGAGTATCAGGTGGAGGAATTTGTATAAGACTAGATGTTGGAGTATGTGTCTCATCATCTATTTTAAAATTTAATTGAAGAGGGTACCACACGTTAGGAGTAGACTCGACATAATTAACAGTAAAATTCAGTCTATCAAGATTAGACATTGTAACATTACTTAATGGAATTGTATAATTAAAAACACCATAAGTTGAATCATCATCAACGCCATTTCCCATGGAATCATAAAATGGAACATCAAGATCAATTGCAGTTGCAATTGTTTCTGTGTTTATACCAAGTACAAAATCCGATTTGGTAAATGATATGTTGATTTTATGTGCAGCTATTCCATAATTAGTACGAGCCAATTCTAAAACTTCTGGACTTGCACTGAGTTCTTTATTGTTCCAATGTATAACATCATCAATCATACCGTGAAACCAATTACCGTTTTCTGCAGAATTACTACCAATGTACCATTTACCATCAGTGTCAACAGAGTCAGTTCCAGGATGATTAACATTTTCATTTATTGTCTCAAGAGTATTACCTGCAAGATCAGTAACATACAAATCACAACGATCGTTTTGAGATTTTCTAACAGCAGCGATATGATACCATTGTTGATCATCATATCGGTTTACACTTTTACATGTAGTTGTGTCACTACCCCCAACATCCATATTAAATTCAAATACCACTTTTCCAGTATTTGCCTCCAAAAAGATTCTATAGTAATCACATGATGGACAGGTACCTGAACCTTCAAATGCAACCATGTGTTGATCAGTAGATCCTACAGCTGCAGCGGTTTTGAACCAAAGGGTAGTAGTATCGGGTTTACTGGTAATATCATTTCCATTAGACGAACTTACATCATTAATGCTTCTAAAACATGTATTTACGCCATTAAAGACATATGCGCCAGAACCATGAGGTCCACCGTTAGCTGAATATGTGGGAGATTCTGCGCCAGATACAGAATACTCAATAGTCAAAATTGGAGCGTCAGAACCGCCACCAGTATCATATGAATCAGCTCTTCGTTTATCATTTGATGAACCAGAAACTCTTTCAACAAAGATGTTTATGTCTTGATTGTTATTCCAACCTGCTCTGTTAACAATTTCTTGAATAACTGAATTAAGTAGAGTATCAGGGGTAGAATAATAATTATTATTACTCCAATTTTCAGGGGACCAATTTGCACTTGCACTAGTACGAGGTCTGTTACTAGGAGATAAGTTGTTTGATGATTCAGAAAACGTTGTGGCATCATCTGTTGCTTCTGCATCAAATTTCAGAGTAATAGAATCGGAATCACTGCTATCTGCTCTGAAAGTCAAATATGCTTTTGAAATTATAGCATTTTTTGGAATATCTATATTTGTAAATCTCATTCCAACGTATTGATCTTCATTACCATCATAAGGCATTTCCAAATCGCTACTACCAGTATCTGTAGTTCCAGATGGGTTACGTTGTTCTGCATCGTCACTACTTGAATTAACTTGTACTGTTTCTGTAAATGATGCACAACCTTGAATGTCTCTATCAGAAGAACCTTCAGAGTTATCTTGAACTTCAGAGTTTGTGTTAAAATGAAATATCATATCTTCGCCTTCACCTACCAAACTATCAGGCATTGCTTCACTTTGTAAACGAAGTGAGGTCACCCAATCTCCAGCTGGAATATTTATTTCGTTAGAACCAGTATTGGTAAAAAATGTGGCAGGTGTAGAATCTAGATCAATTTTTAGACCATTACTGCCACCATCAGGACTTGCAGAGAACATTTGATATTGCCCAGATGGAGTTCGATCAGTTTCTTCATGAAGTATCAAAATACTACTATCTACACCATTTGATTGCAATCCTAAAGAAGAAATTGCGGTTCCGGATTCCAGAGCAGATAAGATATCTCGTACCTCAACAGTGGTAGTTGCAGTATTAGAAGGAATTCCATTTTCTAAAGAGGTGGTAAAATGAATTTGATTAGAATTGATACCTTCAATGGTGTAAGTCCATGTGAATGCAGCTGTCTCTCCAGGTTTAAGACGTGGATAAAATGAAGGGGTAGGACCAGACACATAAGTTGCACTACAATCTGGAATACAAGTACTGTCATCAATAGTAGGAAATTCGGTCGGAGTTAAATTCAAAATTGCAGCAGGATTTGTAGAGTTGTTTGTAACACGCATCAAAATAGTTGCATCAAACGAGTTGGAAATTGTTGGAGGAATAGAGCGTGCAGTTACATACAAACTAGATGAACCAACAGAATTTACATAAAATGTTTTAATTGTTCCCCTATCAGAGATCATTTTCATAGTATATCCTTTTGTAGAATCCATATCAAAATCTACAATGTCAAGCAAATTTACTTGATTACCAGGAGCAATAATTTCTCCAATATCAAATTTTCTAACAGAATCTGGAGTTCCAGTCTCTTCTATCCATAATGTTTTAACACCTAATGGAACTTGACCCGTATTAGTCACTACCCCGTCTAGTTTGTCTAAAGGAGTTATTTCTACAGATGTTATTTCAAAGGCTTCAGTTTGTTTCTCTTTTTGTCTTTTTTCTTCAGTGATTAGAGATTCAGAAAAATCACTTAAAATATTCATGCTATAAGTGACATAAGATAGAGATCCAATTACAATTGCTACAAGAAAAACAGTTCCAACTATTGCACTAAGGCCCCTATGACTCCTTATGGTGCGATCACCTGAGTTGTAAATTGATTTCCTCGCTCTGTAAATACAAAGATATCGATATCATCACCAGACATCCATGTATATGTGGCATTAGTACTAAAAGTACCACCAGTTACTATTCCACCATCAGTAAAATAGAAAATTTGCAAGTCTGTTAAACTTGTTCCATCAACAAATTTCATTTCAGTTACGTTAAGTCCCAATGTTCCAACATTTGACATCGTAACATTAACACACTTTCCAGGACAAGTAGAAGAGAACCAAACATTATCAAAAATAAGATCTTCGTTTATTTTATTTATTTGTGTAGAAAATGCCTCTTCAATTTCTTGTTTTTGAATTGCTAAATTACTATTTGACCACCCTAACATTGCAACCCCCAGTATACTTACAGCTGATATGACAATTGCACTTGTAACAACATTTGCAATAGCACGTCTATTTTTACAATACGTATGAGTTTTATTTTTAAGATATGTTTTATACGTTGTCATAATTTATTTTCACCACTAATACTGTTAACAATTGGTTAGAAATCATGATTATATGTTAGGTTGAGCAATATCTGGATTTTCTAATTCAGATTCATTAGTCATTTCTGTACTTGTAGAATCTCCAGTCATCTCGTTAGTATTTTCAATGACATCATTAGTTTCAGAGACAGTATTTTCAGATCCTATATTACCAGCACCCATTCCGCCAATTTGTATTGGAGGACATGACACATTGAGACTTTTTGAAAGCAAGAAAAATGTGGGAAATAATTCCTGATAAATTGTTGAGAGTATTTTTGGAACATCGTTTTCATCTTTACTAAGTATATCATCAAGTTCTTTTAAATCACCAGATATTTTGGTAACGCCTTCAATAGCAAGACGGACATTTTTAGGATTAGACAGAATTGTAAATCCGTATTTAAAAACAGAGTGTGTTTCTGTATTTTCAACCTCATCTATTGAGGCTTCAACATCATATTTGTGAAAAACCGTATTTTTTGGATTATTTTTACTCATGGAAATAGAGTTTAGTTCTACATTTATGTTCAATTTAATAAATAAGGCCTCCAGAATTCATTAAACAATGTGTATGTAACATTGGCACACACATAAGAGCATTAACTGTTTAATTAAAGAGATATTGTGCCTATGGAGCAAAAAAGAATCATATCTTCAGTGAATCATTCTAAGGTAAACACAGACAAGGTTAACCTATCAGTATCAATTTCCAAGATAAAAAAAGACACACACAAGTTATCAAAAATGTATGATTTTAAAAAATACATGGATTCCTCAGACATGATATTCCCATCAGAGATGCAAGATATGATACCAAAAGATACTCCGCCATATTTGGATAATGGAGAGCATTATGTAGAGAGAATTGGAAGGGCCCTAAAATTTTTCAAGCAATGTGCGTTAATTGGGCCCAGTGGAACTGGGAAAACACACATCGTCTATCTGGTAGCCGAATTGGCAGGACTTCCAATGTGGGAAATCAACTGTGGTTTAGCAACATCTGTTTTTGATCTTTTTGGAAGATATGTAGGATTGGGAAAAGAGAACTGGATTGATGGATTAATTACTGGATGGTGTAGAAAAGGCGGAATATTATATCTCGATGAGGCAAACATGATGAAACAAGACGTTGCAACAAAATTAAACCCGTTATTGGATCAAAGAGGACACATGGTGCTTACAGAAAAAGACAGTGAAATTATTCACAGACACAAACATGCGTATATGATAATTAGCATGAACCCAGTATCATCAGAATTTGCAGGTACAAAACCAATCAATGCGGCTATGAGAAGAAGAATGAGCGTATGGTTGAATTTCGATTACATGAGTGTAGGAGATAACATAGACGAAAAAGAATTCAAGATGGTATCTGAAAGAGGAGGCATATCTTTAGAAGATGCAGAAATTATTGTAAGGATTGGAGCTAAATTAAGACAAGAATACAAAATGGGCGATCTTCCTTACGGTCCATCGGTAGGAGATTTGGTAAACTGGGCAAAGATTTGCTCAGATGGTGTAGACATTCCAACTGGCGGAGATGAAACTTTGGTTCCAATGACTAGTGACGATCCAGAAGTTCAGGATGAAGTAAGACAGATAATTAAAAAGGTAATCGAAGGCAAAGTAGCACAACGAAATCGTAAAGTGTGATTAAATGAAAGAAACAGTAGAGGACGTAGCACACCAAATTTTTTTTGATATATGTGAAAAAAAACCTACTGATGTAGACGTAATTTTTTTAGAAGCTATCAATTTTCCAAAATTAGAATACTTGCCAAGAACTACAGCGTATATTCCATTACCTAGGATGGTTAGTGGAAAGAACATTTTTGAAGGAATAATTTTTTCAGATTATGAAACAGGGCAAGAAACGATTTGGAATTTATTTTTTGCTACACTCTGTCATGCAGCAGGGCATGCAAAAGTGACTGATTTTAATATATACAAAAATTGGATAAAGAACAAAGACAAACAAAAAGCATACAAAATAATTGAATTCATAGAAGATATCAAAGTAAATGATTTTTTAAAGAAATCATTTCCAGAATACTATCAAGGCATTAAAAAAATTGATGAGGTTTTTGAAGTATTGAATCAAAGAGACAATATTAAAAAACCAGAATATGCAAAGAAAAAATTTACAGAATATTTTAATATAAAAAATATAGATATGCAAAAAATCCAAAACGACATTATTGAATTAAACCAAGAAAAGAATGAAAAATTATTAGATATTGCTGATGTATTATATAAAAACCAAAATAACATATTAGTTGAAAATGTTCCATATGTAGATCATTATTTTAATCAAAAAAACATATCATGGAAACAAAATATCACAATAACACCAGAAGGATTGGTTGAAAGAAATGTGCAAAACTTTATCGAGATATGGTTTGAACAATTAAAACGCAGAGCAAAAGTGAGGAAAAGATATGGAGGATTAACTCAAGATCTTAATTTTGATAAAATTGAATTTGCTCCAGAAAACATTGGCGAATATCTAAGGTTGAAAAATGCCACCCATATGTTTTTGAAAAAATTGAGTAGCCAGATCAAATTAATTCCTAACGTAATGGATGACGGAGTTCCAGAAGATATGGGATTATTGCAAATGCAAGCAGCTATCCAAGCAGTGGCAGCTCAAAATAACAGTATTCAGATTTTTGAACAAGATGACTATAGAAGAATAGAAGAGGAATGGGCAATAGTTTTAGACACAAGTTCCAGCATGAGACTGAAATTTGATGAAATGAAAAAATTTGCAATATCTCTTGGGGAAGCTGCAAACGAAGTGAATTCAAAAAATGGAAAGTGGGGATTTTTTACTTTTAATAATAATTTTAGAATAGTAAAAGACCACTATGAAAAATATGATAAAACATCAAGAGCAAGAATAGGAGGAATAGAGATTACAGGATTATCATTTATCGGTGATGCAGTAAAACTATGTACTAGAATATTAGAAAGAGAAAATATCGAAAGGAAATATATTTTCCTAGTTACAGATGGGCAACAAGTAGGAACCATTGGAAATACTAAAGACATGGAAGACGCAGTCATGGAAGCAAGAAAGAAAGGAATCACAGTAATTGCAATAGGGTTTCCTGAAGGAAACTCTAAAATTTTCAATATGGCTATGCCTTATGAGAATTTACGTAAGACCGTAGCCAAATTCGTGGCAGCATATTCCAGATTGTCTGGAGACGATATCTAAGGCATTACATCAAATTGATGTAAAATTCATTTGTTTTAAAAGAATTGGCCTTTGATCGATGTTTTTTTTGACTCTAGTAGTTCTAATCACATGTTATTTTGACAGTATTATGAGTTGTAAAATTGGATTCATTCATAATTTTTCATATTTTGCCATACAAGACAAGAAAATGTGCATTAATTGTGGGATAGAAGAAAGCAATAATAATTAATCAAATTATTCTGAAATAATGAATTCTTTGTTTTTTATTTTTTTGCCTTTTTTGATTTTCAACACTACAGTTTTTGCACAAACTCAATCACATATTGATTCTTCAGAATACATTTTGAAAATAGATCAACACGTATATTCGATATATTATGTTGTAAATTCAGATATTATTGCAATGGATATCGATCCTGAATCAAAATCACTTCTTATAGGCTTGGAGAATACTTATGATTCGAAATTTATTATTGATTTAGAACATGAATTGATTAATGCTCAAGATAACGAATTTGTAGTTTTAGTTGACAGTCAAGAAGTAGATTATAAAATAACACCAGATTCAGATAGTTCTACATTTGAGTTCTTTGTACCGGTAGGTTCAGAAGAAGTAGAAATTATTGGAACTCATGTAATTCCAGAGTTTCCATTTAGCGCAATTTTTGGATTGATAATCATGATTTCATCAATCATAATCTTTACAAAGGTAAAACCGTCTTTTTTTAAGTTGTAATTTTATCCAATTGATTAGTTTCTTTTGCAGTTTTTATTTCACGTGCTATTCTTTTACCCATACTCATTGGCTCATTAAATAATAATGAGTAGTAGGGAGAACCATCCATGTAGATATTTGTCCCAGCTACTATTCTAGCTGAAAATTCAAACGATGTGAATTTTGCATTCTCATCATAAACTCCCTCTATACAAAATGGGCCATTCATTCCAGGAGACACAACTCTTTTAGATGCTTCAACAAAATTTTCACCCATAGTATAGACTTCGTCTAGTAATGACTCTCTTAGTACTATGGGACTATTTCCTATCACATTAAATGATGGCACCTTATTGCTTTTGAGTTGTTGCTCAGAAGGAATTCTTGCCATACCTTCAATATCGGATTCATGTCTTTGATCAGCGCCAAAAAATTCCAATTCTTCTTTTAACGGAGAGTAAAAAAATTGCAAGTACGCCAAAACCCCAGCAGCATACTCTTGAATGTAAAGTGTCTCATCGTTAGAAATAATTCCTTGTGAAATCAGCTGGTTTCGTTTTTTATTATAATCATCAGGTGTGGCAGCTAAAAAATACCCTTTACCTCCAGCAGCGCCTTGTCTTTTTACAATTACGAGTTTGTCGATATCTTTTGAACTCAATACAGGTTTTGGAACAGGAAGTTTTGCTTCTCGCATAAGTTTTTCTTTCATGGTTCTATCAGATTCCCATCTCAATATCCATTTATTTCCAAATATGGGGGTCTTGATTGATTCAATTTGTTCGGAGCTCATTTGGGCAATTAAAGTTCCATGAGGGATTAAAACGGCATTATTTTGTTCTAAAATTGATTGGTGTTTTCGTTCTAATACATCTACAAAATTATCAACCAAAATTAATTCATCAATAAATGGAAATCTACGATATAGTTTCTCTCGTTTTTTCTCACAAACTAGAATTGTTTTCAAACCTTCATCTTTTGCACCTTTTAGTACTTGTAAAGAACAATGAGACCCTAATGTTGCTATTGCCGTCAATGTGATATTTTATTCTAATTCCTTGGACTTTATGAACTATGTGTGGATGACACATATCGAAATACTTCATCGATTAATTCTACACTCAACTCTGACTTGATATTATCAGGAATAACTTTTAAAATAAAATCATACATTGTCGTATTTTTTGGAAGACTTTGTCTTTCCTGATACAAAGAATATACTGCAATTCCATTTGATATCAAAGCAATTAGTTTTTCTTTATTGGATAAAGATACCATGTAGATTTACACATAAAGTGGTAATTTAATGTAAATTAAAAATCAAGTTATTTTCAAAACTACACAATTAATTCACTAGATATGGATTTCATGAAAGGTATTTGATTTACATGATAAACGATAAAGTCTATGGATTTTTCATGACTTTCTGCTATTTCTTCATGAGATTCCTGAGATGCATGATATCCCACAAATACGGCTGCGATTATAAAGATCGCTATCACCAATCCAATTAACAAATCCATTACAATCTAGACTGAAATATTTTCTGATGATAAATGTTACTTTTTTATTAAATTCAATAAATTAACAGAAAACTAGATCCAATTTTCAATAATAATCAAAACTTTAAAAAAAAGTCTATTTGACTAGTTCTTATTTACGCCCCATTTTTGGATAAATTCTTTAGCAATAGGAATTCTTGATTGATACTTTACACATCTACGCATTTTTGTATATTTTGAATATCACCATACATTAGATTCACTTTTTTGATGGAAGTTCATGTTATTGCAGGTATTGGTTAGTATTTATGAAAACAATCGTTTCCCAAAAATTAATTACACCATATGACAGAAATTCAGTAAATTATGATAAAAACAGAACTAGGATCATTACGTAGATCACATTACTCTGATGAATTGAATCCATCAATGGATGGAAATGAGGTAACTGTAATGGGATGGGTTTTAACAGTTAGAGGACATGGAAATATTAGTTTTGCAACAATAAGGGACAAAAACGGAGACATTCCAATTGTTGCCAAAAAGGGAGATTGTCCTGATGATGTACGAGAAAAAATATCAATTTTAAAACCACATTCATCTATTGCAGTCATAGGCAAAGTAAAATCATCAGAAAAAGCACCAACTGGATTTGAAATCATACCAACTGAACTGAGAGTGTTTTCAGATGTTGAAAAAATTCCACCATTTGAGCCTTTAGCAAAAACAGTAAAAAACATAGATACAAGATTAGAAGTACGTCCAATTGACCTTAGACGTAAACCGTTACAACATATCTTTAATGTAAGAAGCCTAATTCTAAAAATAATTAGAGATTATTTTTACCAACAAAAATTTACAGAAATCAATACTCCAAAAATGATAGCTACTGCGACAGAAGGCGGAGCTGCATTGTTTCCAATATTTTATTACAATAAAGAAGCATTTTTAGCTCAAAGCCCTCAATTGTACAAAGAGCAACTAACTATGAGTTTTGAAAAGGTATTTGAGATTGCACCTATTTTCAGAGCAGAACCTTCAAGAACTAATCGTCATTTGGCAGAAGCCATATCAATTGATTTAGAAGAATCTTTTGTGGATTACAATGATGTGATGGACAGAATTGAGGAAATCATAAAAATATCAATAAAGACAGTTAATGAATATGTAAAAACTAATTCCGACTCAGAATTTATTGTTCCATCCATACCTGAACACATTCCGCGATATTCTTATGATGAATTAGTAGAAAAAATGCAAAAGGTAGGTGCAAAAACGGAGTGGGGAGATGACTTGTATCCTTCAAATCTCAAAAAGATTGGAGTTGAAGGGTTTTATTTCATAAAAGACTGGCCACTAGGCCCTAAACCATTTTACGTAAAAGACAGTAAAATAAATCCAAAAATTTCAGAATCATTTGATTTAATGTTTGGGGATTTGGAATTATCATCAGGAAGTACCAGAATCGAAAAAAGACATGAACTTGAAGAAAGAATGAAAAACAAAGGGATGAAAACTGATGCGTTTGAATATCATTTAGCAGCATTTGATTATGGAGTACCACCTCATGCGGGGTGTGGTATAGGATTAGAACGGTTAATTATGGCACTTACAGGCACAGAAAACATTCGCGATGTTACATTTTATCCAAGGGATGTAGACAGATTGACACCATAGATGATTTGAAAATGGTAACTCAAAAAGAAATACAGCATGTTGCAAAACTAATGAAAATCGAATTAATTGATCCATCCATTTATGAAAGAGTAGATAAAATGTTGGGATATTTTGACATTTTAGATTCTGCAGGTGTTGAATCTGAGGAAATAACTTTTAGAGAAATTCCTATCACTAACTTAAGAGAAGACAAATACATTCCATTTGATAAAAAACTCATTGAAAAACTTAATCACTATAAGGGAACATATGTCAGAGCTCCAAAGATGGTTTAATTGAACATTAAAATTTCAGCTCTGCAATTTACTAGAGACGTAAAATCAGGAAATTTATCAGCAGAAGAATTCATGGCAAAAACATTAGAGCAAATACAAAACGTAGACGACAAACTACATGCATTTTTATCAATAAATGATAATGCATTAAACCAAGCAAAAGAGATAGACAAGAAAATAAAATCAGGTCAAAAAATAGGAAAATGTTTTGGCATGCCAATCTCAATTAAAGACAACATTTGCATCAAAGATACAAAAACAACATGCGCATCAAAGATGCTTGAAAATTACATATCGCCATACGATGCAACAGTAATCACTAAACTAAAACAACAAGACGCAATCTTTGTAGGAAAAGTAAATTTGGATGAATTTGCAATGGGTCTCACTACAGAATTTAGCGCGTATGGTCCAAGTAAAAATCCATGGAATACCGATTATGTTCCAGGAGGTTCTTCAGGAGGTAGTGCTGTATCTGTTAGTGCTTTTGAGTGTGTCGCATCATTGGGTTCAGATACTGGAGGTTCCGTTAGAAACCCTGCTAGTTTTTGTTCAACTGTAGGATACAAACCAACTTATGGGTTGATTAGCAGATATGGATTAATCTCTTATGCAAACAGCATTGAGCAGATTGGACCTCTAACTAGAACAGTTGAGGATGCAGCATTCATGTTAAACCTCATTTCAGGAATTGATTCTAATGACAATACAACAGTCGATAACCACGGAGAGGATTATCTTAAAAACATTGATTCAGGTATCGAAGGCAAAAAAATAGGCATAATCAAAGAGATGATAGGAGAGGGAATTGATCCAGCTGTGCTTTCTGCAACAAAAGATGCAATTTCAAAATTGGAGGGATTGGGTGCAAAATGCGAAGAGATGTCTTTGGACATGGTAAAATATTCAGTTGCAGCATATTATACAATTACAGCCACTGAAGCAGGAAGTAATCTTGCAAGATATGACAATCTAAGATACGGGTATGATTTTTCTGTTGAAGGATACGAATTTAATTCATATATCGAAAAAGCAAGAAAAAATCTGGGTCCAGAGGTCACAAGAAGAATGATTATTGGAGGATTTGTTCCATCTGCAGGCCATGCTGGAAAATATTTTCTAAAAGCACTCAAAGTAAAAAACAAACTGACACGACAAATTAATGATGCATTTAAAAAATTTGATCTATTGATTGCACCAACAGTTCCAATATTGCCATTTAAAATTGGTGAAAAAATAGATGATCCTGTTGCATTATTTCTTGTCGATATTAATACAGTTACTGCCAATCTTACGGGAAAACCCGCCATATCAATCCCATTTGCAATAGTCAACGGATTACCAATCGGAATCCAACTCATCGCAAATTCAATGGATGATAAATTATTACTACAAGCAGCGCATGCATTAGAAAAAACGATAAAATTGCCAGAGGTACCAATTTGACAAAAATAGGATTAGAGATTCACTGTCAACTTACAAAATTAGAAAGTAAATTGTTTTGTTCATGCAAAGCAGATTATAGAGAGTTTGAACCAAACATCAACATTTGTCCAATTTGTATAGGATTGCCAGGAAGTCTTCCAATATTAAATCAAAAAGCAGTAGAGAAAGCTACAATGATTGCAATGGCATTAAATTGCAATACCCCAGAAAAAATTGCATTTTTTAGAAAAAATTATTTTTATCCAGATTTACCAAAGAATTTCCAAATAACACAACTTAACGTCTATGGAGATACCAGTGTAGGGGGTACTGGAACTCTAATGGTAGGAGAGAAAAAGATTAGAATAACCAGAATCCAGCTAGAGGAGGACCCTGGAAGATTAATTTATGAAGGAAGTTCTGAAAAAAATCTAATCACTTTAGTAGATTATAACCGTGCAGGCACACCGTTAGTAGAAATTGTAACAGAGCCTGACTTTGAGAATCCAAAAGAGGTAAGAGAATTTCTAAATATTTTATCAGATTTATTGGAAAATCTAGGAGTATCAGATCCTAGTTTAGAAGGAGCTATGAGGGCAGATGCCAATGTTTCAATTGAAGGCGGAAATAAAGTAGAAATAAAAAACATAGGATCATTTCACGATTTAGAAAAAGCAGTACATTTTGAGATTACACGACAACAGAGTCTTCATTCACGAGATATACCAATTATTCAAGAGACACGTCACTGGGATGATAAAAGAAAGATCACAGTACCATCAAGATCAAAAGAAGAAGATTTGGATTACCGATATTTTTTAGAAGGAGATATTCCATGGATAAAAATCAACGAAGAGATTAAAGAAAAATTAAAAACAGAAATGCCTGAGAGTATTAGTTCTAAAAAACAACGATATATTACAAAATACAATATTCCAACTCAAGTTGCAGAAGTTCTTTCATCAGACAAATTTTATTCAGATTTATTTGAAAATGCCCATACAAAAGAAAACGCAAAAGAAATTGCAAATATAATTACAACCGATTTAATGGGATTAGTAGATACTAGAGAAAAACGAGAAGAATCAAAATTAAAACCGTCACATCTCAGAGACATAGCGGATTCAATACTATCCAATAAAATTGCACGAAATTCTGCTAAAAATGCATTATATGAGATTGTAAAAACTGGGGATAATTTATCAGATATTATAGCTAAACTAGATTTAGGAAATATGACAACTGAATCTGAATTATCTGCAATCATTGAATTAGTAATTTCTGAAGAACCTAATGCCATAGAGCAAGCAAGATCAAATCCTCAAACAATTAATTATCTAGTAGGAAAAGTTATGCAAAAAACAAAAGGAAAAGCAGATCCTAGAATAACTTTGGATTTATTAAAAAAGAAGATTTAACAGCATGGTGTATTTATCTTTAGAAGACATAGAATTTATTAAAATACTAGCAAACTCAGACTCTTCCACATTGCAAGTAGGCATGAATGAGGCAACAAAATACAAATTAGATATCCAAATTGGAAAAATTTTACGAGAGTATTACAAAGAAAACACTATGAATTTAGAAACAGGATGGATAAAAAAATTTGAAAAAGCTGGAATTACAAAAGAGGAGGGCAAAGCTGCAATTGCATGTGCAAGAAGACTGGGGATGGACATATCATGATTTCAAAAATCTTTTTACATCAATTAGTTTCCTAAAGTAATAACTTGTCTGAGTTTGAGTTTATACCAACAAAAAATCAAATTCTTAAATCAAATATTTATAAATTTATGAACAAATTCAGTATTTCAGATATTAATCAATTATCCATCAAAGCAAATCAAAATTTAGAGTGGTTTTGGCAAGAAGTTAGTAATGAAATAGGAATTATTTGGGATGAACCATATACCAAAATTTTGGATACCTCAAAAGGAATTCAATGGGCAAAATGGTTTGTAAATGGCAATACTAATATCTACAGGTCATCAGTTGAAAGATTTAGCAATCTTACACCAAATAAAACAGCATACACATTTGTTTCAGAGGACGGGATTACTTCAAGTATCACATATTCTGAATTAAATCAAAAAGTAAACAAACTTGCAAATGCCCTTAAACAATTAAAAATCAAAAAAGGAGATGTAATTGCAATATTTCTGCCAATGATCGAAGAAGCGATAATTGCAATCATGGCTTCTGCTAAAATTGGTGCAATTCAAACAGTGATTTTTTCGGGATACAGTTCAGAATCATTACAAATTAGATTAAAAGATTGTAAAGCAAAAATTCTATTTGTTTGTGATGGGTTTCAGAGAAATGGCAAACTAATCTCTCAAAAACAAATTGTGGACAATGCAATAAAAAACACAGACATAGAAAAAATAATCATAACACAATACAAAGGAATAGATGATTATGAAGAATCTGATCAATGTGTTTTTTACAATAGTTTGGTATTTGGTCAAAGCACTAACTGCGATACGGAAATCACCAATTCTGAAGACCCTTTGTTTATTTTGTATACGTCTGGAACCACAGGAAAACCAAAAGGAGTTATTCATACACATGGAGGATTTTCAGTTTTTGCAGGATATCAGGCAGCATTCTTAATTGATATGGATAAAGAGGATGTTATTTTGTGGCCTGCAGACATAGGATGGATTACGGGACTTGTGTGGAATGTTTATGGTCTTTTGATAAGAGGAGCAAGTGCGGTACTTTATGACGGTGCATTAAACTATCCAAATTTTGAAAGAATTTGGGATATGGCATATAATCATAATGCTACAATTTTTGGTATTTCACCAACAGCGGTAAGATTATTTAAAAAAAATAACATTGAACCATTGAAACTTCATTCATATGAAAAAATAAAAAACATACCAACTACTGGTGAACCACTTGATGAAGATTCTTGGCGATGGTTGTTTGAAAATGTGGGAAATAAAAAAATACCAATTATGAATTTATCTGGAGGAACTGAAATCGGCGGTGCAATGTTATCAGTATTTCCAGGAATTAAATTAAAACCGTCAACTGTTGGAATTCCGTGTCCTGGAATGAATCTTGATGTGTTTGATGATGATGGAATGTCTATTCGTCAAAAAAATGGGTACCTAGTTATAAAATCTCCTTGGCCTGCAATGACAAAAGGATTGTTAAATGATGATTCTCGTTATTTACAAACGTATTGGTCACGATTTGAAAATGTTTGGTTTCATGGAGATTATGTGTATGTAGATAATGATGGCTTGTGGTATATGAAAGGAAGATCAGATGATGTCATTAATGTATCAGGTCACAGAATGAGTACTGCTGAAATTGAAGAAGTTGCAATATCACATTCTAAAATTTCAGATGCAGCATCAATTTCAATTCCAGACGATATTACTGGAGAAGCCATTGTAGTTTTTTTTGTAGTTGAAAACAAATCAGAACAGAGATTAGAAAAAGAATTATCTGACTACATTTCTGAAAAAATCGGCAAGATTGCACGTCCAAAATACATATTCAACATATCTGAACTTCCTAAGACACGAACTGGAAAAGTCATGAGACGGTTATTAAAATCAAAATTATTAGGATTAGAGTTGGGTGATTTATCATCTTTAGAAAATCCCATGGTATTAGATGAAATTTCCAAAATATAATTAATTTTATCGTAATAAGATTATCATTTTTTCAATTAGGGATTGTAAAATAAAATGTCGTCCCAACATTTTCTTCGCTTTCTACCCATATTTTACCTCCCAACCCTTCCACAATTCCCTTACAAATTGCCAATCCTAATCCACTTCCATCTCTTTTTCTACTGGTAGAAGTATCGATTTGATAAAATTTCTTAAAAATCTCTTTTTGGTTATCCTTAGAGATCCCCACACCATTATCTTTGACAAAAAATTGCATGAAGTCATTATCAGGTTTTGCGCCAATTACAATTTCCCCTTTTTCAGGAACTACAAAATCAATTGAATTTTTGATTAAATTAGAAAAAACCTGGTTAATTCGATCTCTGTCACTAAAAATTATAGCATCGCCATCATACTCTTTTAATAATGAAATTTTTTTTAGATTTGTTATTGGAGTAAAATCTTTAATTATCAAATCTAAAAATTCAGAAATTTGTATATCTTCTTGATTAAATACTAATTTCCCTAAATCTAATTTTTGAGTTGTTAGAATATCTCCAACCAGTTTTTGTAACTTTAAAGCGGATGAGTAAATTTCATTTATTGCATCTAATTGTTGATTGTTTAATGGCCCCATCAAATCTTGTTTTTGCAACATTTGCACATATCCCAATATTGGAACAAGTGGGGTTTTCAATTCATGAGAGATCATTGATGAAAATTCTACCTTTTTTTTATCAATATTCTTTAGTTTTTCAACATACTCGTTTTGCATAGATATGGTCTCTTCAACTTTTTTACCCATACTCTCAAAATTCATGATTAATTCATAAATTTCTTTAATGTTTGTGTTAAATGGTTTTTTATCGATTATCTTATTTGTTTTAGAAAACTCGGTCATGTTTTGTGCAAGCTTTTCAATAGGTTTTGTAATGCTTTTGGAAATGTATGTAGTACTAAGTAATGTACCTGCAGATACAGCAGTTGCAAATACCAATAAAATAATTCCAGTAGTGCCGTCAACTGCAGTGATATAATTTACCAGTCCCATGTAAAATATAATAAAACTAGACACACCTGAAACTAGAAATAAAATGTACTTAATTGGAATCATTAGTCATACCTCCAATTAGGAGGTAGCGGATTGAATGATTTTGGATAACAACAAATCAATGTCAATGGGTTTTAAGATATAAGATGAAACGCCCCGGTCTACTAATGCATCTAATCCTTCTTGTGTAATAGTAGATGCAGTAAATACAATTATCTTGTTATTTTTTAGCAAATTTTTGCTTTCTAATGATTCAATTACAGCATATCCATCAAATTCAGGCATAGCCAAATCCAATAAAACCACATCATAGTGATTTTCTTGAATTAATGCTAATCCTTGTTTTCCATCATTTGCTACTGTACATTTATGATTCTTTAATCCCAAAAACGTAGTTAGCATTTTTGTAATCTGTTCATTATCATCAATAATTAAAATATTCAATTCTTTGGAGTCCTTATCTTTTTTTTCTACATTTGTTCTGAATTTCATTTTTTATCTCCTTGAATTTTTTCAGACAACTTAAAATGTTGTTGTAAATGATTTAGAATTATTTTTTCTTGTTCAATCTCTCGTAATCTGTGTTCATATGTCATATCAGAACCCAATAATGTTTCCATACTAGTCTCATCTAAATTATGAGCTTTTTTCCAAATCAAACTAAATAATGAACGCAGTGTAGTTACAAATGTTTTAGAATCTGTCCAAATGGCAGTCATGTCTTTTACTTCGGAATTACTAATGAAGAACAATACTTCGTCATCATCCTTAATTATAAAGCAAAAATCTTCACGGTTTTTATCGTCTAGTTTTTTAATATTTTTACGTGGTAGATCTTCAAAAACATGCATACTTTTATTTGGATAATCTGTGAGAATTTTTAATTCAGATTTTGTTTTTTTGAGTAGGTCTATGAAATTAGTATGATAAAATCTTTTAAAATCAGTTTCAGTTCCTAAAACCAATATATTTTCTTTAGAATCTTTTACAATCTGTTCTAGTTTCACCAAAATTGAATTTCTTCCTTGTAATGTCTGAAATTTATTATCTTCAGATTTTTCTTTATTTCCAACATATTTTGGAATTGTTTTCCACAATTTTACAATGTTTGCTTTTCCTGTCTCTAACTCATTAATTCTATTTTTTTCATTACTGACTAGAATTGCAATTGATTCATCAATACCAACTGCGTTAAATTTTGTAGGTTTACCAAAGACTGAAAAAATTATTCCTTTTTGTTGTAACGTACTAAGTAAATGATATGTTTCGGTTCTAGGAATTTTAAGAGATTTTGAAATCTCTGATGCAGTTTTGATTCCTATTTTACTAAGATATAGATACACTTTAGCCTGATTTGGGGTCAAATCATACTTTATCAACAATCGATTTAACTCGTTTATTGGATTATCCAGAGCAAACATATCCTCCTCCAAAAACTCAACTGTCATTAGAAATTGTTACAATATTTGAAACATAACTGAATGTATGTTATTACGTGTTACAGATTCAAAAATAGGCACAGTTTCAACAATTTCAGATATTTACCGAACAATGAGACTGAGTAAAAGATCCCCTAGGAATAATTGCATTATAAAACCACCAGTAATTAGCAATAGATATGGTATGCCGGGAGTAATCCAAGTATTAGGAGTTGTACAATATTCTTCATTTTCTGCATGATGAATTGTAAAATTTAGCTTTCTTTTGCCTTTTTCAATTTTTTCAATGGAAAAACAGAATTTTGGGGTTTTTGCCCTATAACCTATTAACATCGCACAGATTTTTTTGAGTTTAGTTTCTTCAAAACCCTCAAAGATATTTTCATGTTTTCCAATTGCAATTGAGTTTCGGATGACATTAGCAATAAACGGGATTATGAATAATATTGCAGCATTAGATAATGTGGAAAATGGAGTCACAGGATTTTCAGAAAATGTGGCCATTGGAGCAATAACTGCCAATGCAATTAATGCAAATGCATCAGCACCGCCAAATAATCCAATCCTCCAAATGAGAAGAACAAAAGGTGCAATAATCAATGAAATTCCAATGTTAAATAAGTTAGGTAGTAAATCTGAATTTATAAAAACGAGTAAAAATCCAGCACCGCCAAATCCAATCCAATAATAATCATGAATTTCTCTTTTCCAAATATCTATTATTGAACCAATTATCAACATTACTAGAGCCAGCATAATCCCAATATGATCATAATTTAATAGAGATTCAATCATGATTTACTACACTTATATGAATAATTTAGTTCATTCTCTTTTAATGATAAAATATATCTAGTCATATCAAATGATTTTAAAATTTTTATCGATTTCGAATATTTGATATTTTTTCCTTGATTTCTTCAAATTTTTCTCCAATTCCTAATTTCTCAGTTATTGCATCCAATCTACCAATACGATTCAAAACAAATAATGCTCCAACAATAGATAACGGGATTGCGATAATGATCATATATGATTCATTAAATTCATACCATTGTTTTTGCTCTACCGTAACTGCTAGAGGTTTATTCAATATTTCAGCATGTGTATTTATTGAAGAAGAACTGAAACCATTTCCTGAAACTGTAGCTGAGATGGATACTGAATCTTGATCATTGGCTAAAACATGTGCAGATGCAACCCCGTTGTTATTAGTTATATTTTCAATTTTTAATATTTCTCCACCTAAAATAGTCCACTCTACATTAAATCCATCTAAAGCAGTATCAATCTGAGGTATAGCAACAGATAATTTTGCCTCTATCCTTTCATTCCAATTCATACCTCCAATTAACTCTATAGAGACAACAGGACTCACATCTACAATATTTAATTCATATTTAGATAATGGTAGATCTTCAGACAATAACGCAACTTCTATTAGTCCTTCATTTTTAGATTCCAATTTTATCGTGCTAAAGTATTCACCTTTTTTTATGATGACATTTTCAGGGATTTTTAATACAGATTCATTATTGGAGACAATTTTTATCAAAACATCTTTTTTTGCATATACAGGGTTACCAACAGAATCTAATAATTGAATTGTTGCTAAGCTTTCAGTATTTGTTAACAAGTTTTTGGCAAATGACATATGAATATTTGCAGGATCAGTAGTAGTACTAGTCATACTCATTGTACCCCCAAATTGACCTGCTTGAAAAGATAATGAAGTAGTCCCAATTTCTTTAGATTTTAAATCGAACAATACATATGGTTGATTTTTTTTAATTATTTGAGGTTCAGCATCTACAAAATTATTTGCAGATAAGGTTAAAACCGCATCTTCGATAAATGTGGTTACTCCAATTCTTCCATCCTCATCCTCCTCTTCATCAATAGTGGAAGTTGTTGTGCCTTCCTCAACTTCTTCAGATTCTAATAGATATGCTAAAACAGGAAATTCATGTTCAGCTAAAATCTTTGGCACTATAGGTTCAACAATCAAGGTGAGATCATCGCTTATTGGACCTATAGAATTTGCAGTTAATGATTTAACTCCACTAGTGTCGGTAACATAAAATGATATCGGAACTTTCGATGAAACGGTACCAGTATTTCCAAAAACTAGCACCGCGTTTTGACCCTTTTTCATGATGGGATTTATTGGATTAACTGTATTAGATTTAGAAGATGCAAAGTTAATTTCATAGTCTTTCTTTGCCATTACAGGAACAGTTACAGAAACGAGTTCTCTCTCAGATGTACCTAATGTGCTAGACCCAGTCTTTCGTGAAACTTCAATATCTGTTTCAAAATAAGTTACAGCAATAATTTCTTTTTTTCCTGTGGTTAAAAATGGTAACACGGTAGTAACTGAGGGACCTTCACCCTCCAAAGAACCAACATCGTCATGAGTTATTACGATAGAGCTTCCTTTGGTAAGATAGTTATTAGTTGAAACATACATGTTCAATGTTTGTTCATTGGTATCAATGAATTTTCCCAAATTAGGCCTAGGTGTAAATGTAGTATATGCAGAATATTCTCCTTTTTTGATAACTAATTCTTTGCTGCTAAATTGAATTTCTTCAAAGTCATGACTAGTATTCATCGATACATCTGGATTTTCTACTCCCAATTTCAGGGCTATATCTTCTTCAGCTATAACAGGAAAACCAGAACCGTCTAAAAGTTGAACTATCGCATATCCTTTACCGCCACTAAAACTATTGTATCTTTCTGGTATAACAAATAATTGAACTTGTAAAGGATCAGTTGCTTTTCTTACATGTATAAACTGACTAATTTTTTTCATATTATCAGCACTTGCAAAAATTATTGCATCACCTGAATTTTCTATATCAAACTCAGAAACTGCAAAATATTCTCCTTTTTTAATTACCATTTCTGAATTTCTGATATTAATAATATCATTATTTGGAGTTTCAATTTTTATCATAATATCTTCAGTAGCTACTGTAGGTAATCCACTAGTAGTTGCTAACTCGACAGATACATACCCAAATCTTGGACCATCTATAGGAAAATCATTTGGAGTAACTTTCATTAAAATTTGAGTAGGATAATTATTATTATTAAAAACTTCAAGAGTTATTTCTTTGGATGTAAACCCCGGTGCAGCTAATGCAATATTAGCAATTCCAGGTTTTATTGCCTTAATTTGAACGTTTTTTGTATATCCAATATTATTCTCTTGAACACTAATTATTTGTATTACTGAATTATCAGAACTTATTACTTTAAGATTATCCACTGTTCTAGGGATCATCATATCATTTGAGGTTACAAATATCTGTAATGTTCCCTCGGTATTTTCCAATAATTTTTCAGGGTGAAGTTGATAGCCAAATTGGGCTGTAGATTGTGCGTAAGCAGGAAAAACAACTACACCACACATTACCAATAATCCTAAAAAAATTACTTTCAATCTATAGAAAATTATTAAATTTTTGATATATCAAACAGTGTGAAACATAACAATACATACTGCCTAACTAAATATCGTAGAAACGCTGAAGATTTTTGATTGAATTATAATTATTGAGCCTATAGCTATGAGTATTAATATTATAGAGTATCGATAACCTGCAGAATATGAGCCAGTTGTAATTTTGCCTAAAAAGAGTCCAGACAACCAAGATTGCACCAAAATTGCTATTCCTAATAATTGAAATCGATCATCAGATTCTAATTGTAATTGATTTTGTTTTACCTCATCAACTTCTAAATTTGTACTTAAACCAGTAAGAGAATCAATTACCAATAAGGTTGTAAACCCGGTAATTCCTATCAACATAAATCCGACTAAGACATATGGTTTTAGCATTTCTCTTTTTTCTTTTTCAATATTTCGAATTTTTTCTGAAACACCAGCTAATGTATCTAATGTTGCAACATTACCACCTCCAGAGGAAATAATCTCAAATAAAACCCTGAAATTAATTAGAACATGAAAATCGGTTGTTTCTTTTTTAATAAACATAAAAATATCTTCTAATGTCATCCCCCATTCTAATTTATTGGAAATGCCATTTGCCACTTTGTTAAATAAACCAAAATCATTTCTCTTTGTTGCTCGAATAACACATGTTTCAGGACCAAGTCCTGCTTTTCTTGCTTCTGCAACATCTCTTAAAATTATTGATGAACCAGATTCTGCATCAAGTGAAAATTTGTATCTGTTTTGAAATTTTAGTGCAGGCCATAATGCAGATACTGCCAACGCACCACCTAAAATATACAAACTAAATGCAGGAAAAAGATCTAGATAAATTATTACAATGGATACAAGAATTCCAGGAATTCCAAACATGATAACTTTTTTTATTTCAATCTCTTGTATTTTTGAACGATTCACAGATTTTGCTAAGAATATAAATAATCCAGATACAATAGGAGGCATAAAAATTACTAAATAAAGAGGATCAATATCAGTTTCCAACGGAGCAGGGCCAATTCCCCCAGTAGTAGTTGCGGTAATTATGATATATACTGCCAAAATAACAATTTGCATTGTCATGTATGTATCTACAAGTGCTTTTACTTTTTCAACTAGTCCCTTTTGAGCACTTTCATAAATTTCAAAAGCACTAGTCATTTTTGTTTTAAGGTAATTAACCACATCTCCACCGCTTTGAATTGCACCGACATAACCACTAAGGAATTCTCCAAAATTAGACGGTCCATTATCTTTTACTTCCGCCATAACCAAGAGTGGATCCATCCCCAAAATATCGATTTTTTTTAAAATTTTTAGAGATTCGTTTCTAACAACAGGTAAAAGTTCCATCTCTTTTATTTTAAGAAAAATGGTATAGGGTCCAAATCCACTTGTTGCAAGCAATGTAACTATGGTGATGAAAAAAGGTAACTCAGTATCTATTTTATTATTTAATTTTTTTTGTTTGTCTTTTTTCTCATATTTTTTTATAAAAGACATTTATCCACCATACTCAATTTTTTTTAGCATTGTTTCTGGGTCTCTATAATATTTTCCAATATTTTCTGCTACTTTGGCATAACTTCGAATTCCACGTTCTAATAACCACTTTAAAACAATTTTTCGTTTATCATATTCTTCCAAAATATCTTCCATATTTCTTCCAGTTTGAACTGCAATTCTATTTAGCATCACACTGTCATCTAATTGAGCATTAAAAAAATCAGATTTTGGATCCCAATCAAATGCAGAATGATACGAATCAGCACTATTAATCTCTTGAACAGATATTGCTTTTCTAGTACTTTTTCCATCCTGACCTTTTACTCGTCTAATTATGATTGCACAATTCATCAATGAGAGATAAGAGGGAGGTATATCCATTGGTTTTTGTTGTAATCTTTTTCCTGCAGATTCAAGACTATCAGCATGCATTGTACAAAGACCACCATGCCCTGTAGCCATAGCTTGGAACATGACATATGCCTCAGCACCCCTGATTTCTCCCACTACAATATAATCAGGCCTATGTCGTACACCTGATTTTATCAAATCATACAATCCAATTTCCCCTTCTCCTGTAGGACCAAATCCAGTTCTAGCAACTAAACTGAACCAATTTTCATGTTTAATGTTAATTTCAGCAACATCTTCAACTGAAAATATTTTATAATCAGGATTAACAAGTCCAGTTATTGCATTTAGTATGGTTGTTTTTCCACTACCAGTTGAGCCAATTACCATTATAGACATTTTTGCTTCCATCAACATCCACAAATAAGCTGCAATATCTACGCTAATTGTTCCAAAAGAAATTAAGTCAATAATAGAATAGGGATCTTGTTTGAATTTTCTTATTGTAAAACTGGTTCCTTTTGGAGTAACTTCTTTTTGATACAAAACAGAAATTCTATGGTTTCCTTCTAATGCTAAATCTGAAATCGGATATGCTGAACTAATGTGTTTTCCAGCTCTAAACACAATTCTAGATACAAATGAATTTAATTTATCACTTTCAAATTTTATGTTACATGGGATACTATCATATTTTCTGTGCCAAACATAGATAGGGGTATCTATACCACTACAACTAACATCCTCGATATTTGGATCATACATAAGTGAATCTATCAATCCGAAACCTGCAATGTCTCTCTCCAGATAATATTTTACTTTCTCCATACTTGCTAGAGGATAATTCTGAAATATTTTTTCATTTTCTTTGAGAATTTTATTTACAAATGATGTAAATCCAAAATCTTTTTCAATATTTTCAGGAGAATCTAAATTTTCTTCAATTAATCGATATAATTGATTATAAATAACTTGTTCAGATGGATTAAGTTTTGTTTCATCTACTTGAAATGAGATACTTCCATTTTCTTCGTTTTGTAATATATTGGCATAGCTAAATGGAGCTTTAAGAGGATAAGTTTCAATCACCGTTGTTCCTTTTTGGTTTTGAAGTTCACTTAAAAAATCACTTTTTAGAAAACTTTCTAAACCTTGTTCATCTTTTATTTTTCCCATTTTTTACCTCAAAAATAGATTTTTGGATAAGATAACAAAAATACCCCCTATCCTAGGATTTGCCTTGTATTGTTACGCTTTGTGGTGCACCTGTTTTTCCAGCAAATATGTTTACACCTGTATTTGCTCCAGAGTCTAATGGTGATAGAGTGCCATTAGTTAACTTGAAGTAGATAATTGCTGATTGTCCAGGAGTCAAAGATACCGGACCTGTAGCAACATCTGCACAGATGTCATCAGTTGCAGATCCGCCACTTAGTTCAAGTATGGTAACAGGGTTACATGCAACATTATTAGTTAGACCACCTGCTACTCCTGACCATCCAGTATGATTTAGCGCCTGTTGGAATAAGGTTGGTGTTACAGTTACATCTGGATACCATTGTCCAAATGGAATATCCGTTCCTCTGATCTGAATTTTGTCAACGGATACCACTTTATCACCTGTATTTCTTACACCTGCTGCACCCCAAGCTAATCCGTTTGCATCTGTAGCGTGTACCCATACCTTAACACCAGATACTGAAATTGCTTCTGTTTGAGTACCACCTTGAAAGAGACTAGCACCATACAAAACAACTCCTGAACCTAGTACAACTGATGCCACCAATATGATGACAGTTGTAAGTACTGTACTTAATGCACGACTTTTGGTTAGTTTGGTTGTCATTATTACTACGTTTGTATTTTTTTAGTGGGTTATGTAGGCAAGTATGTAATTTTTTTGAATTACAGATAAGAAAAATTTACCCTAGTTTGTGTGTAATTATGATTGGCCTTGTATTGTTACGCTTCTAGGTGAACCGGTTTTTCCAGCAAATATGCTTACACCAGCATTATTTCCAGAGTCTAATGGCGATAGAGTGCCATTAGTTAACTTGAAGTAGATAATTGCTGATTGTCCAGGAGTCAAAGATACCGGACCTGTAGCAACATCTGCACAGATGTCATCAGTTGCAGATCCGCCACTTAGTTCAAGTATGGTAACAGGGTTACATGCAACATTATTAGTTAGACTACCTGTTACTCCTGACCATCCAGTATGATTTAGCGCCTGTTGGAATAAGGTTGGTGTTACAGTTACATCTGGATACCATTGTCCAAATGGAATATCTATTCCTCTGATCTGAATTTTGTCAACGGATACCACTTTATCACCTGTATTTCTTACACCTGCTGCACCCCAAGCTAATCCGTTTGCATCTGTAGCGTGTACCCATATCTTAACATCAGATACTGAAATTGCTTCTGTTTGAGTACCACCTTGAAAGAGACTAGCACCATACAAAACAACTCCTGAAGCAAGTACAACTGATGCCACCAATATGATGACAGTTGTAAGTACTGTACTTAATGCACGACTTTTACAAGAGATCATCTTCAATTAACATACTAACAAAATAGCATAATATCTAACAGAGCATGTAATTTTTTTGAATTACAGATAAGTAATAATTTACTAGAAATTACCTAAATCAATGAATTTATTGATAGTCAATAAAAAGGCAAAGCCCCCCTTTCTCGAATGAAAAGTTGGTTATGACCTAAATCATGATGTTGTGTGAGATGTTGGAAATTAGTTAAATCTTCGATACATCATGTCGATATAATGTCTGAGATTCGTATTCCTTGGTCAAATGATTTTCAATTAACATGGGATGATTTTGTAGGGCCCATAGAACAGAATAACTCTCAAATGGCATGGACACATACTTGGCTAGATTATTCATACGATATTAAATTGGTTGAAAGAAAAACACAAACAAAATTTGAAATTACAAACATCAAGGTTACAGCATATTATCGAAAATCTATATCTTGGGTTAAATCTGAAATGAAAATTAGGTCAGATCAATCAAAAATCTTGAAGCATGAACAAGGGCACCTCGATCTAGCTGAATTACATGCCAGAAAAATTGAGAAGAAAATGAAGGATGATTTTAACGGAAAACATTTTTCATGTAAAGGTAAAACACATGATGAAAAACAAACATTTGCACAAACACGAGCAAAAGTACTTCTCGACGAAATCTATACTGAAGGTCTTAAAAATTGGCATAGATATGAATCCGATTATGATGAAAAAACAAATCACGGATTGAAGGACATAGTGCAAATTAAGTATGATTCAATTTTTGATAAATTGCGAATTTAATGACTCTCAAAAATCACAAAAATCATTATAATATAAAATTCCTCAAAGGTTATGGTCATTCTATTTCTATAAAAAATTCTAAAATTATTCTTAAAGACTGTCATGATCCTTTCTCAGAATCAACCACAGAATCATGGTACATCAAAAACATGCCTTATGAGAAAATCGTACTTCAGGGTAAAGGATACATTTCAACTGATGCTTTGGCATTATTATCTGAAAATAACAGAAATGTAATTTTACTAGACAATCACGGAAAGCCAGTCACTTATCTGAATCCAGTAATGGAATCATTAACTGCAACTAGAAATAGAATCGCTCAATATGATACATTTCGAAATAAAGAGAAATGTCAGTATCTACAAAAAATGATTGTAAAGGCAAAACTAGAATCTCAAATACGATTCCTCAAATTAACAGAACGAGATGAAGTAAAAGAAGCCATTTCAAAACTAGAGATTCATCTATTAAATCTAGATGATCATTCTCCAATCAGTAACGAATCAAAGACATCTCATATCTACTTTAGAGCATTTGCAAAACTAATTCCCGAACGATACGAATTTTCATCCAGAAATCCGTCTTATGTGGGACTGGCAAAAAATAACGCCACAGATATCATCAATGCCTTGTTAAACTATGGCTATTCTGTTCTAGCTGGAGAGATTTCCAAATTTGTAAATGGATTTGGTTTGGACGCTTACTATGGATTTTATCATAAATCTCATACTGGTTTTCAGCCTCTAGTGTATGATATGATGGAGCCATTTCGTTGGTTAGTTGATTATACAGTGTTTAAGATATCTAACATCAAAGACCACAAACAGAGAATCCGACTAGATGAATTTACACATACTAGAGACGGAATTGTGATTATGGAGTATAATTTGATCAGGAAATTTTTGGAATTACTTGAAAGAACATTCCAGTCTGAAAGACGGTATTCCTTTAGACATGGTGCAAAGACAAAAGATGGATTGAAAAATGTTCAAGAGATTACAATTGCGAAGGTATCCGTTCAGAATTTAGCAGAGTATTGTTTACGAAAATGAATTAAATTTAATATCTAATTCGGAAGTGAGATCGATTTACCATGTAAATCAGGTAAAAATCCAACATAACACCATATTTTGAAAATGTTATAACTTATTGTTTTTTATCTATTATGATAATATTTGCCTAAATTCATATTGTTATTTCTAATTTTATTTGCTTTCTCAGGATTGCTAATTCCTGTAAATACCATCTATGCAAAATCTGCCCAAGATACATTAACAGTTCATACAGTATGGGTAACTGGCAACAATTCTTGCTATCACAACGATGTACAAAGAATGAATGAATTTAACAAAGAAATTATTGTAAAATATCTTTTGGCATACGGTTTAGATTTTTTTTATTACCCTCCAACATGTATGACTGAATCTCAATATAGGTCATATACATCTCCTGATTATACTGATCTTGTAATTGTAGTCTATAATCAAAATATTGGACGTGATATATTACACGCAAGAAACATTGGAGGTTTTTTTGAATGGAGTAATACAAGTAACAAAAATGCATTAACAATTGAAACCTGTGAATGTATGTCATCAAATTTTAATGATTCTGTATGGGTCTTGTCACATGAGCTGGCTCATTTTGCTTTATACTATTTAGGATATGACAGAGATATTTTTGAAGGATATGTTCATGCTGTTCAATCTAGATATTACTCATATTGTCCTGATGGGGATACGCGAGATTCTAGATGCGATGGATTGTGGGAAAAAATCAAAGGATATTCAAGAGATTATACTGTCATGAAAGTTTATCCAGGCGCAACAAGCGTCAAACCTCCGCAAGCCAAGTATGTGAATTATGTTGGTACACAAAATGAACTTGTTCAATCACTTGAAAAGAAAATCAATTCTCAAAGTTCAAGCCCCCAACAATATCCAGTATTTACATCCCAACAAAAGCAAATTTTAACGAAAAAAATTGACTTGGCTTCTGAATCTATTCTTAAGATAAAAGAAGGACTGAATGAATCGTGGAACTATGTGATGGATGCACGAAAAAACTACCACAGTGATATAGCCAAGTTCCATGTGGATAAAGCATTTGATAATTACAATAATCTATACTATCAAAGAAACAATATTGAAAAAGATCTTAATTCTCTAGTATCAAATTATCTTGGATTGGAAAAATCTGTTAATTCTTACAAGACCACTCATTATGATGATTATAATAGAAAATTAGACCAATTCCTTTCTCAAACAAATAAGATTGGATATGACATGAAATACATTTCACAGGAACTAGATTATGCCAAAAAAGCAGAAGATGAAACTAGAAAAACTGTGCCCAATTCAGATAACAAACAGTGTTTTCTTTTCTGGTGTATTTGAAATTTCTAACTGATCATAATTCAAGTCATTACCAACTTTTTACGTACAAAAGGGGGGCTTTGCCTTTTTATTGATAGTCAATAATTATAGCAGTTTTTTCAGAACCAGTTAGATCATCCTGTATCACATCCAAAATATCAGAAGTATTAATGAGACTAGAATAATCTACCAGTTTAAGATCATTTAAAAGATAAACTTTAGGTGCAATTTCAGAATTGCCAGATTCAAAATAATCAGTTAGTTCTTCCAAGACGGTTATTTTGCCACCTTGAATAATTCTCCCATTTTTTATTGATAGTTTTGGTTTTCCATATCGATCTAAAACTAAAATATGATGTTGTGTCTTTTTGCCAAATAATTTTCTAATTTCCATATGACCAGTAAACACAAAATAATGATCAGTTTCATAGCTCAGGTCAATTAAATCTTCAGAAATTTCAATTATTTTGCTAGTTCGTTTTTTAGCATCTTCTAATGTAAAAATATTTTTTGAGGTCTCAGCACTATCTAATTCAACATTACCAACAGCAGTTACACGTAAAAGAGATTTCTCAGATACAAATTCACTATTAATCATTATTGATTCAGGAATAGCACCTTTGTCTACTAGCACAGTATGTATTTTTTTATAAACTTGATTAATTTTTTCAGGGGTAGGTTCAATCATTGTTTGCTCCATCTCTTCTTGAAGCATCGATGACGCCACACCAATTGAAGAAATAACTTCAGCATGTTGTGCTTTTTCATATTTAATTCCTAGTTGTTTTGCAACAAATGGAACAAGAACTGAAGCTCCACCCCCTCCTCCGATTAATGTTGTATCATATGGATTCATTTTAAATTCTTTTAAGATTTTAGTAATAGTTTTTGTGATCTCAAATGAAGCTGTTTGAATTATTGACATAGCAATTTCATGATATGACACTCCTACAAATTCAGCAAATATCTTCAAAGCAATTTTTGCAGATTCTTGATTCCCAAATGCATAATCATTTTTTTCGATCATGCCCAATGCGTTTGCCGCACATGTGTTAGTAATTGCATAAGTGCCATTATTGCATTTTATTGCAACATATTCGGATTTATCATTTGACATGGGCTTTATCAGGATTATTTTCCCTGTTTTAAGATCTTCAGGATCTGCAAAACAAGAATATTTGAGGCCAGTGATATGAGCGCTACGCGGACCTACGTTTGAGACCCTTTTTTGTTTTAATCCAACCATGCTACCACCAGCAACGCCCAAAATTCTCACATCCATTGAACGAATACAAGTAGGATGATCTTTTACTGTAACATAACGGATTTCAGGTTTACCGTTTTTTATAATACAGATATTAGTACTGGTGCCACCAACTTCAACAAATATGCCATTTGTTATTTTTAGATATAATAATGCGCCAGCAACACTTGCTGCAGGGCCGGAAAGAATCGTAAGGATTGGTTTTGTTTTAAAAGTATCCATACTAGTAACCCCACCATCGCCTTTCATTATCATCAATGGTGCAGTAACACCTGTTTTACGGATTGCATCTTCAACAAAAGTTGCAACTTTAAATGTTTTAGGTAAAACACTGGCGTTAACAGCTGCGGTCAGAGTTCTAATTTCTAAACCATAAATTCCAGATATCTCATGAGATGCCATAGAAAGTGTTTTTTCTTTTGATGCGATATTCATAACAAATAATTCATTTGATGGATCATCAACTCCAAACGCTTCAGTTGCAATTATCACCTCTGCACCTTTTTCTTTTAATCGGTTTATTGCAGCAGTTACTTCTTTTTCGGTAATTAAATGAGATGTATCTAAAAATTCATGTGTTGTTTTAATGTCTTGATTTGTATTTATTGTAGAATCCTCTAAATTTGTTCTTTTGACTATGTCCTTTTTTGAAGGGCCTACGCCCATTGCAATTATTCCAACTTTTGATGTATCTGATTCTAATAATGCGTTAATTGCTTGTGTAGTACTATGAGAGATTAACTCGATCTCATTAATTCCAATTCCAGTTTCATCAATAATTTTTTTTAATGCAATCACAATACCTTCAGAGACACCTTTTTCTGAACTATGAGTTGTAGGAACAGTAGATTTTGCTAAAAGTGAGCCGGTTTTTACATTAATTGCGACAGCTTTTGTAAAGGTTCCACCAACATCAATTCCAACTCTGATTCTTTGCTTATTCATCCAAAGCCCTTCCTTGATTTTCGCATTGAAGCTAGTTGTTGTTCTTTTCTTGGACGCATTATCAAAATGTATGTTGATGCAACAAGATAAACACCAAGTAATATCACCTGAGCAATAATAGTTTCCAAAGTAGGATAAATTCCAGTCATCATTGCAAGATTGATATCTAATCTAGGTATAGTGCCAATTAATCCAGTGTATGGTACAATATCCAATATCTGAAGTTCTCTAATTGCATTTCCTAAAAATGCAATTGATAAATAGGCGCCCACACCCATTGTCAACCCAAATAACACACGTAATGGTAATCGTTTTCCCAATTTTCTCATTATATAATACAGACCCAAAAGTGAAACCAATCCAATGGCAAAGCCAAGACCTACATAGATTTCCATGTATTTTGCAAACCCAGACATTGCTTGGTAAAATAAAACAGTTTCAAATCCTTCCCTATACACAGTAAAAAAGGATAGCATTACAAAGACCATAACACTACCAGTAGTGGTAGCTTGCCAAACTTTTGCTTTAACAAACTCCATCCATTTTTTGTGTTCAATTTTATTTAAAACCCAGAAACTAACATAAAATAAAACGGCAGTTGCAGACAATGCCGCAATTGCTTCAATCAATTCACGATTTGCCCCTGAGATTTCAATAATATATGATGCAATAACCCAAGTAACGGCAGTAGCTGCAAAGGCAGCAACAATTCCATAATAAACATATTTTTTAAATTGATTATTTCGTGATGCTTCAAGATATGTCAGTATAGCACCAAGAATCAAGACAGATTCCAATCCCTCTCTAAATACAATTGCAAAAGAAGACGAAAATGCAATTGCTGGGGCAAGCTCACCCGTCCCAGTTACAATTCTTTCAGATTCATCAAGATTTCGTTTTATTCCAATAATGACATCATGAATTTCATTTTGAGGGGCCTCTTGTTTAATCAAGTTTCGCAAAGTAGCAAATTGGTATTCTACCTCAAGTGTAAAATCTGGATCAATTGCCCTAAGAGGAATCTCTACAAATTCATAACTATCAAGGTATGCTGAGCGAGATGATGCATGAGCCGATTGAATATCACCTTGGTCATAATGTAGTAATGTTTCTTCTAACTGCTCACGAATTATATCGATTTTATTTTTAACTACTGTTTTTTGATCATCAGATGTATCTCCCATAGATTTTAAATTCTGGGTTGTTTGTGCCCCGCCATTAACAAGAGGAATAAGTTCACTAGTCATTTTTTCAGCTTTTGCCAAATCAGGTAAAATTGAATTTTCAATAAATTGAACAATTGTGTTTGGATCCTCTTTTTGAATAATCATTTTTCGAAGATTTTCACGCATATCAATTTCCAATGTATTTAATAACGACTCATCCACTTTTTTAATATCAGATTCTAAATATTCAAAATTTTCAAGATACGCCTCAATTGCAAGTTCTTCAGCAGTTGAATAATCATCAGAATTAACTGCAGTAATTAATTTAGAATATAAGTTTCTAATTACACTGTATAGATTTGTTTTATCGATTGTAATCGTTTCAGTTTCTAACAAATCACGTTGTATGGCAGTAATTAAATTGCCAACAGTCACAAAACTACTTTTATTTAAAACAGATTTATCCAAATCAGTAAAAAACGAGTCAATCTCTTGTTTCAACCGATCGTCAGATATTGGATTTTGATTCAAAATAAGCTTTGAATGTTCGATTAATGATAAGGTAAAAAAGTATGATTCATTGTTTTTATGTTGAAAAAATGTTTGATATTGTTCGTCAGCTTCTGATAAAATAAAAGCCACAATCACATTAGAATCATCATTTAATGAATTGGAGGACAAAGTTTCTTGTAGTTTATTTATTTGAACAATCAAATTTTGTGAATTTGATTTTGCTAAAATACTTGAATGAATATCAAGTAATTCTAGGTGAATATTATCTGAAAGATCAGAATCAACTGTTCTTAAAAACTGAATATTTTTCCCATAGAAATTATTAGTTAGAGCAGAATACTTTTCTGCAGCATCATAATTATCCTCCAAAATGGCTTTTTTTGTTAACTCCAAGCCTAATTCAGCAATAGTAAAAATAGAAGCATATTGTTCTTGATTTTGAGCATATACATTAGCAGGTATAAAATACAACCCAAATGCTAAAACAACAATAATCAAATACCAATAAAATTTGTATTGCATGGATTAACGATTAGGTCTAGCTAACTGTATTTAAACAAAAGATTAATTCTACAATCTTAGAATGAACAACTAAGAATGTAAAATTCAATCTTTTTTATTTTTATTATTTTAACTGGTATTTGTTTTAGGATTAGACGTATTTGGATAAAGATGTAATGTGGGTTCTAAATCAGTCAAAGTGATTTCAACTTTACCAATACGACTACGATACTGTTTAATCTTTTTTCCTTCAGGGGAGATTACAAATTTATCTACTTCAGCAAGTGCTAATTCTTCCAAATTCGATAAGGTTTTGTAAACTGTAGATATTGAAATTTTTAATTCATCTGCAATTTGTGTTGCATCTTTTGATTCATTTTTAATTGAAAATAACACAGCTCTAGTGCAAACATTGCTTAAAGATTCAATTATTTTTTGAGTTATGTCAAATTCACTCAGTTGGATTATGTTTGGTTTTGACATTTAGATCATCAGTTAGGTACCAAATTTAGGACAGGATCAGGTTTTTTTATTGAAATATCTGCCTTACTTATTCGACTTTTGTAGATTTTGAACTTTCTACCTTTATCTGAAATCATCCATCGTTCTACTTCAATTAATGTAAGTTCCTCAAGATCACCTAATTTTTTATAAACGGAGCTGAGCGGGATTTTTAGTTTATCTGATAAGTCAGCTGCAGTCATTCCTTTTTTTATTACTGAAAACAGTATTGCCCGAGATTCAGAATCTGCTAATGCTTCAATTACTTTTTGAGTGACATCATATTTTTTTAATTGAGGTAATGTTAAACGTCGTGTCAATTAAATTAAAAATCAATAAAGAGTTATTTAAATTACATCATAACATTCTCATTCTAGAGAGTTAGAACAATTAATTAAAAGTAGACTTTAATTCATTATCAGGCTTGAAATGATTCCAAAGAGAACCTAAAATTATACCCAAAGATAACCAATAAATTGAAACTGCCACTGCAGACATTATTCTAAAATGATCAACTAAATTCATAGGGGCAGTGATTTTGTCAGGGTTTTCTGGCATTGCAAAAAATACCATTCCAACAAAAACAGCATATCCTAAAATCGCAATAAATTTTTTATTCTTTAATTTTTTAAATATCTTGTAAAATCCTAAAGCCCCAAATCCAGAAATTGCAATAAAAGTTAGAAACAATATCGATCTTAATACAACAGTATCTGGATCGCCAACTGTTGGTGGATTTGCAGGATATTTTAAAAATGGAATAAAGTAAATTGCAAGCCACATTATTCCTGCTAAAATTAGAGATTTACTCACATAAGATTTTCCAGGTAAAGAGTTTCTTGAAAGTACAAAAACAATTCCAAACAAAGAACCAATAGATATTCCTAAAATTGCACCAGCTAAAACTTGACCACTTTTTTGCCAATATCGATAAGAATCAAATTCTGCTCTAAATTCAGGAGTGTCTTTTGCTTCACCTGAAGCAAAAAGATGTTGGTTTTCAATGCCAATTGCATGATCTAATGAAGGTTCAACAAATACAAGATTAGCAGTGCTGTGAATTAGTCCTGCCGAGAAACCTGAGATTAAAACAATGATAATAAAAAGAAATATTCTCATCAGGTTAACTCCCTAATGACAAGGAAAACCAGCAGCGTGTCTCATATCATGAGTAAGTTCATGGATGTAAAGATCTTGAAATGCTTCTTCTCCATATACCAAACTAAAGATATGTCCCTGATCAAATCCAACAACAAATAATCCTGCTGCAAAAACGATAGATAATACCACAATTGCGATTACAGGAACACTGTTTTTAGATGCATTAATTTGTCTTGATTGAGACATGAAAGATTCCGTCAATCAATCGTATTTAAATTCTTGGACAATTTGTCCAATTAATAAAGAAAAATTATTGCAGGCTCAAAACATTAATGTTATTTTTAGATCGAACATACTGTTACTTTTGTCGTATTTCACAATAAAAAATTAAGAAAATGAGAAATTTGGAATTAGGACAAAGTCAAGAAAAATATCAAGACATGATATCACAAACAATAGAGTCCTCGTTAATTGATCTATATGGAATAAACGGATACAAATCGATTATTCAAACAATGATGAAAGAGTGCAATAAATCTGAAAAAGAAATTACAGGAAATTACGAACTTTTTTCTAGCATAATTCAAAGAATTTTTGGGAAAATAGGAGATTCAAAAATCCTAGAACCAATTAAAATGGAAATAAATAAAAATCAAAACACAAGCTCAATTTCTCAACCATAACAAAAATATTTCAATCATTATTTATTGAATTTATATATCAACTTAGGCTAGAAGAATCTTGCGTAAAAATATTCAAATGTTACAAGATATCGTATCTAGAAAAGGTTCAAGCAAAATACTCACATTTAGCATACCACATGTTTTCAAGGCATTACAATTATTAGATAAGGAAGGTTTTGTTAGTAGAGCAACCTTTGTAAAAGAGATTCATCTAGGAGAAGGAGCAGTCAAGACATTAATTTCACATTTAAAAAAAGCAGAGATTGCAGAGTCAACAAAATCTGGAACATTTCTTACAGAAAAAGGAAAAAAACTAACAAATCAAATAAAAAATACAATAGCAAAAGAATGTAAAGTAAAAAAAACATCAATAATACAAGGAAAACATAATCATGCGATTTTATTAAAAAAATATTCCAAAATGATCAAAACAGGTATTGAGCAAAGAGACTATGCAATTTTGTATGGGTCTTTAGGTTGCACTACAATGATATACAAAAATGAAAAATTAGTTTTTCCAGGAAATGAAAGAGAATGTTTTCCCAGAGACGCAAAAACAAGAAAATACATCATTGAGAATTTATGCCCATATGAAGAAGATGTCATAATAATTTCATCAGCAGATGATCCTTTTGTAGCAGAAATATCTGCAAAAAATGCGGCATTATGGACAATAGCAATTGGATAAAACAAGGAAACTATTTACTAGAAAATAAAATCAGCAAATCTATGAAGAGAAATTTCGTACTTACAATTCCAATCATAATAGGGATTTTGGTAGGGTCGTTCTTAGCATTTTACCCACAAACAGATGATAATTCAAAAATACTAACTGAGACAAATTTAATTCATAACGGTTCACCGATTCTAGGAGATCCGTCAGCAAAAATTACAATTTTAGAGTGGGGCGATTATCAATGTACGTTTTGTTATAAATTTCATCAAACCACACTAAATACGATTAAACAAGATTTCATCAATACTGGAAAAATAAAGATGATATTCAAAGACTTTCCATTAAATGGTGAAGATTCTATTTTGGCTGCAGAAGCAGCATATTGTGCTCAAGACCAAGGAAAATACTGGCAATACCACAACGAACTATACAAGAACTGGGCAGGCGAAAGAACAGGATGGATTAATCGAAACTCATTAGATAAATTCGCAGCGACTGTGGAATTGAATTTAGATAATTTCAATACATGTCTTGATGATCACAAATATTTAGATAAAGTGAATCAATTATATCAATTTGGAAAAGAGATAGGTGTTGATGCCACACCATATTTTCTAGTTTTTAATAATGAAAAAATAATCAAAATAAGAGGCAATCAACCACTTGAAGTCTTTTTAAAATCCATCGATGAATTATAATTTTAGGAATATGATGAATTGAACCAACCAAACTTAATATTCGTATAACAGGGAGCAAAAACAAATGGAAAAGATCAACATAGAAAAAGTAGATTCTGTTAAACTTTATAAAATTAGAAAAATGTTAGAAGAACTTTCCCAAAAATCAGGGAGAGGGACAGAATTGATCAGCGTATACATCCCAAAAGGAAAACAACTACACGAAATTATAAGCACCTTACAGCAAGAACAAGGGACAGCTGACAATATCAAATCAGATTTGACAAGATCACATGTAGTAGATTCACTAGGCAAAGTAGTTCAGAGATTAAAACTGCTCAAAAAAACACCAGATAGAGGACTTGTGATGTTTTGTGGAGCACTGCCACCTGAAGGAGGAGGTCCTTTAGGAAGTGAAGTGGTAAAAGTATGGGAAATTGATCCTCCAAAAGACTTGAAACAGTATCTTTACAGGTGTGATGATCATTTTCATGTAGACATTCTAAAAGACATGTTAAAAGACGATAATCTGATTGGCTTCTTAGCTATTGATGCTAAAGATGCCGGGTGGGGATTATTACATGGCGATAAAATAGAAGTACTTTCACAAACAGGCTCTGGAGTAGCAGGTAAACACAGACAGGGAGGACAATCTGCAAAAAGATTCCAAAAATTAAGAGAAATGGAGCTTTCATATTTTTACAACAGGGTTGCCGGAACAACAAGAGAATACTTTATTGACATTTATCCTGTAAAAGGACTAATAATTTCAGGTCCTGGACCTACAAAAGAAGATTTTATCAATGGAAATTATTTAGAATACAGATTACAAAACATGATCATCAATACACTAGATTGTGGATATTCTGGAGCAGAGGGAATTAGAGAGGCATTTGCAAAATCTGCTGAGCTTTTATCAGATTTCAGAATGGTAGAAGAAAAGAAGTTAATTGAAGACTTGTTTAGAGAGGTAAACTCACATTCAGGGTTAGGGATATATGGATTACAAGACGTGATTGAACTTTTGAAAAATAATGTAGTAAAAACTTTGATCATCACAGATGACACAAACTTAAATCGAGTTGAAGGAAAATGCCGCAGATGTCATAATATTCAAGAGATAATTGTTGAAAGAAGAGATGTTATTCCAAAAAAAACAGAATACTCAAGCAAACCTTGCCCTGCATGCAATGCAATGGAAGTTGAACCAAATGAACAAGACATAGTAGATTATTTAGAACTTCTTGCCGCTAAAACAGGAAGCAAATTAGAAGTAGTTTCAGGAAGTGCAGAACATGGAACTATGCTATCAAGCTTGGGTAAAGTAGGCGCCATACTTCGATATAATCCAGGTCATACTAAAGAAGCAAAGACTTGATTTTTTTTGCAAGAATTGAAAGTTCATCTGCATTTGAGATTGAACGTTTTGTCCAAATCGTTCCTTTGTGATTATACCTTGGAATAATGTGGACATGGACATGAGGAATGATCTGTTTTGCAGCCCTTCCGTTGTTTTGTCCAAGACTAAATGCATCAGCATTAGTTGCAGATAAAATGGCGTTAGCTAGTTTTGGCACTATGGAAAACAAGTCACCAACGGCTTTTGAATTCATATCGGTGATTCTTTCGTGATGTTTTTTTGGAACCACCAAACTATGACCTACATCTATTGGATACTTGTCTAAAAATGCAACATGTGATGAGTCTTCATATAGAATATGAGCGTCTTTAACTCCAGATAAAATATCACAAAAAATACAACTCATAATAAAATTGAATTTTTTGATTTTATTATTGTTTCATCGAACAGTTAATTAGGGCAAATTTTTGATTTATGATTAATCATGGGAAGAAAAGAGAGAAGAGAACGTGAGCAAAAGCGTGAAAATTACGCTACAAAGCGCTCTTCTGAGAAAAGAAAGAACATGATGATAGCCATAGGAGTATTTGCGGTAATAGCTGTAATTGTAGGTTATTCAGTTTGGATTTTTATGAATATGACAACAAATGCACCTGGCGCACCAGAAGGAGCAGGTCCACTAGGAAGTGAGCACTCTCACGCTGCAATGTTAGTTAAGATATTCGGAGACACGTTTGACTTTTCATTACCTGCTTATCAAATTAAGACAAGCTGGATTCATTTTGAAGGAGGAGATGGAACCACAGTTCACAAGCATGCAACTGGTGTGAATTTAGGATTTTTGTTTAATTCAATGAAATTAAAAGTGGATGATAAATGCTTCATATTCCAAGATGGAAGACAATTTTGTTCAAATGAAGATTATTCATTGAGATTTTTCATCAATGGTCAAGAAGTGAATGACGTTACAGGGTATGAGCCAATGGATCAAGACAGAATTCTCATTGTATACGGTTCTGAAACTCCTGAAGAGATTCAAGAATTATTAAAACAAGTGGGCACACAACCAATATTAGAAAGATAATTTTTCAGTATTTTTAATTATTATTCGTCAGATAGTTCTTGTGTTGTGAATTGGGCCATTTTATCAAACAGCATATAATATCCACATGTAGTGCAGCGCAAAACAGTCAATTCAGTAGTAAGAAATTCTTTATCTTCAAATCTACCGCTTAATTTTACATTCTCACCTGCAATTTCTGCTTTATTACTTTTACAAACAGGGCATTCAAGTGTTTTTTGCTCCATATGATTCCCAAATAAGATTACAATTTAAATCATTGAAACTTTTTCAAAAGATAATCTCAATAAAGTCTAAATTATAGCAATTTACATTTGTCATGTTATGGAAATTTCCAGTAGAAATGTTGTAGAAGGAACAGCTAGAGCTCCTCACAGAGCAATGTACAAAGCCATGGGATTAACAGATATTGATTTATCAAAAGCGTTTGTAGGAGTATGTCATACTGGAAACGAAGCTACTCCATGCAACATCCATCTTCCTAGATTAGCTCTTAAAGCAAAAGAAGGAGTCAGTGATGGTGGTGCAACACCTAGAGAATTTTCAACAATTGCAGTAAGTGATGGAATTGCAATGGGTCATGAAGGAATGAAATCATCATTAATTTCAAGAGAAGTTATTGCAGATTCTATAGAATTAATGGTTAGAGCTCATCAATATGATGCATTAGTTGGAATTGCTGGATGCGATAAGAGTTTACCAGGAACTATGATGGCAATGGCCAGATTGAACATACCATCAGTATTTGTTTATGGTGGAACTATAATGCCAGGAATTCTAAATGGTCAAGAATTAACAGTAGTGGATGTTTACGAGGCAGTTGGAGCATATGATGCAGGTCAATTATCTCTTGAAGCATTAAAAAATATAGAAAATACTGCTTGCCCAAACGCAGGATCATGTGGGGGAATGTTTACCGCAAACACCATGGCATCTATTTCAGAAGCTATAGGTCTTGCTTTACCAGGTAGTGCTAGTCCTCCAGCAGAAGATGACAGAAGAGAGAAAATGGTTTACGATACAGGAGTTGCGTGTGTCAGATTACTAGAACAAAATATCAGACCACATGAAATTTTAACATTTGAGGCATTTGAAAATGCAATCACAATGCTAAATGCAGTGGGAGGTTCTACAAATGGAATTTTACATTTATTGGCATTATCAAATGAAGTTGGAGTTAAATTAACATATGATGATTTTGAAAGAGTTAGAAAAAAGACACCACATTTAGCAGATATGAAACCTGGTGGAAACTATGTAATGAATTCACTCGATAAAATCGGAGGGATTCCATTTGTCTTAAAAAAATTAGCAGAAAAAAAATTAATTCATGATAATTGCATTACAGTTACTGGAAAAACAATCAGAGAAAATCTTGCTTCAATGAACATATCTGAGCCAGTACAACAAATAGTAAAATCAGTTGAAAATCCAATTCATTCGGTAGGAACTGCTGTGATATTGAAAGGAAGTTTGGCACCAGAAGGGGCAGTAATTAAAACAGCTGGAGTTGAAATGACACGATTTACAGGAAAAGCACGTGTGTATGACAGAGAAGAGTATGCATTTGACGCAGTATCTAAAGGAGAAATTGAAGAAGGTCATGTTGTTGTAATCAGATATGAAGGTCCTAAAGGAGGACCAGGAATGAGAGAAATGCTATCAACTACTGCAGCACTTGTGGGTCAAGGTTTAGGAAAAAAAGTTGCAATGGTAACAGATGGTAGATTTTCTGGAGGCACTCGCGGATTTATGGTAGGACACGTTGCTCCAGAAGCATATGTTGGAGGTCCTATCGCTCTAGTAAAAAATGACGATGAGATAACAATCGATACTGAAACTAACATTCTTGACATTCATGTATCGGTAGAAGAGTTAGAAAAAAGAAGAAGGCAATGGAGTCCACCAAAACCAAACTACACAACAGGGGCACTAGCTAAATATGCAACATTAGTTGGTTCTGCTGCACAAGGTGCAATTACTAGTGCAAAATTATAATTTTCAATAATTTAACAAAAAAATCCCAAGAATTTCTTTTTTAATAGAAACAAAAGAATGAATCGCTCACAAGGTTTATAGATCACCGATCTATAATTAATTTCAGAGATAACAGGAAAAAAGAATTACGTTACAATTATTGAATTACTGTTGTCTACTAAAGATAATTAAAATCAAGATATTTGCCATATGTTTCTAATCCTTTCAAAATATTTAAGACTGATCTGTAATTTATAAAAATATGGGGTTGCTTACAAAAAAAATTCTAGAATATCAACAAAAGAAACTAGTACAAGCAGAAAATTCTCTCAAATCACATATTTGCAAAAAGGAGCAACTAAAAGAAACAGGCTCAGATAAAGAGATTGCAAATCAGGATAAAATGATCAAAATTTGGAGTAACAATATTGAAAAAATTAAGCGAGAAATTAACAAGCTCCAAATTAAAGGCTAAAATTTCATCAATACGCTTATGTTTGTATTAAACAGAATAGTGATATGGGTTCATTTGGAGACTATACAATTGCCAAATCATCATCTGTTGACATAAACAATATCAAATGGACCCAAAAAAACCAAGATACCACCGAGAAATCAAAAAAGAGTAAAGAAAAAACAAAAAAAATATCACCATTGAACATCACATATACAGACGATGTAAAAAATCAAACATCAGATAGAATATTCAAAATTCAAACAGAACAGACAGAACAAAAAAAGAAGAAACATGAGAAAAAAGCCAAGACAGCCTCCACATCTAGTTCAAAAATACAGTACTCATTTAGTCGACGTGGGCGATAATATTAGATAAATTAATTTTTGTAAGAATCATTAATTCATTGATTTTCTATGCCTAAAACATCATAATATGCACGTGGAATCATTCTTTGTGCTTTGAAAAACACATTGTTAACTGCAGTATCTAGTACGTATGTTTTTGCCCAATCATTTTCACTTCTAATTGAACGACCAAATCCTTGTAATAATTTAGTCAGAGTTTGCGATGTATACCATAATGGAAATTTGTCCATTTTTGCTTTTGTTCTTTTTTCTTTATAATTTGGATATGGAACTTTGGCGATGATTTGAAATCGCGACAAATCATCTTTGAGATCAACTCCTTCCCATAATGAAGAAGAAAGTAAGACACTAGTAGGATCAGATGCATGTTCTGAAATAATTTCATCTTGAGTTTTTCCATCTTGATTATAACTGTGACATATCCTAATTCGTCTAGTATTTTTTGGAGAAAGATATCTAAGGATTTTTTGACATCGAGGAACAGAAGAAGTTAGAATTAAGCCTCTTTCACCAGAATGTTCATTCATTATTCTATCAATTACTTTTATCACTTCAAGTTCATCGGATTCAGTAGAGCCATAGCTTAATCGTTTAATGTTTAAGAGATCAATTCGTCGATTATCAAGAGGAAATGGGGATTTAGGAGTATCAATGAATGCAACATCGTCTTGGACTAATCCCATATTTTCACAAAAGCTGAATCGATCAATTGTGGCAGACATGAATATTTGATATTCTGTGGTGAAAAAAGAATTTGCAAATGAAGACACATCGATAGGTTTCACAGAAATTGATCTAAAGTTTCCATTCAAATCTCTAACAGGATCATTTACAACAAAATTATCTTTTCCAGTAAGAATATCAATTTTAGCTTGTGCGGCTCTATCATATCGTCGCTCTAATCTTGTTATAGATTCATAATCAGGTTCTCTTTGAAATGAATCACTTTCCTTAGTGTCTTTAATTTTTTTGGCATAAGAATACGCAATATCATCAATTAGTTGAATCATAGAATCTAAATCTGAAAAATCATATTTTCCAGAATTCAAATTACATTCGTCAATTTGACCATTAAAAATATCAAATCCAATAAATTGCATTATTTGGTCTTCAATTTTATGGGCCTCATCAAATATCGAAACTTTCCTATTAAGATAATCTTCAAATAATTTTTTATTAAATTTCATAATTTGAAAAAAAGCATGGTAGTTCCATAGAGAATGTTTTGAAACAAGAGCATCATATTTTTGAAGATAATAGTGACATGATTCAGTATTTTGTGTGTGTTCATCAACTTGTTTGATTGTTGGTTTGAATTTACATACTTCAACTACCTCTTTTCCATTTTTAATTATTTTTTCTTGACATTGTCCTTTGTCACAAGTTAGCCCCCATCGCATAGCTCTTCTAGTATTATCTACTTTTTCAGACTCCATCATTTTCAAACAAGCAAAATTTTGTTTACCCTTTACAGGTTTGAGAAATGGAATATCTTTGATGTATTGATCTTGAAGGTGTTTTGAGGCTGTAATTGTAAATGAACTATCAAAATATCTAGATACCGTAGCTCCAACTAGAGATTTTCCTACTCCAGTAGGTGCACATAAAATAATTTTTTTATAACCTGATTTTAATTTCTCTTCAATTTCAAAAATTATTTTTTTTTGAATATCACGTGGAGAAAATTGATCTGGAAATTTTTCTAAAAGAGACAGGATTAAACCTGATTTTCTTTAATATTAAAAGCATGAAGGTTCTACTATTATCAAATGCATGTGATGTAGTTTAATATCTAGTAAGATCACAGTAAATCATGGAATTATTAGAAGACAAAATGAGAGTGTGGTTAGAAAGTGCTAAATTTGTTAAAGCTATTCCTGGGGTGTATGTATTGTATAACAGAAACAAAGATGTGATCTACATAGGTGAAAGTAGTAATTTAGAAGAGACGTTCACAAAATACGTAGAAACGGAATTTGAAGGAAATGAATGCAAACAGAAAACACAATCATATCAACGTGAATTCACTAATAATCCAAAAGAAAGACAAATTCAATTAATTGAAGAGTTCAAAAAACAGTCAGGAAAATTACCATCCTGCAATACAGAGATTGCATTAGAAACGCATTAATGATTTTTTGTTAAATCATCTATAGTCTAATGTATGTTTCAGGCATAAAAATAGAGAAAGTAATTAATTTAAGAACATCGTAAAAGTATAATGCATCAGTGTTATTATTGTGAACAAATTTTTGATTCAAAAGAAGCATTGTATGATCATGTTGAAATCCATTCAGATATTGAACGAAATCAAGAAATAATGGATAGAAAAAAGAAGGCAAAAAAAGACTAGCCTCATTTTTTAGTTTAAACAATCAATTACTAAATAAAATTAGAGTAATAGTGAGATTTTGTCCATTCAGGAATAGAAATATGGATTTTAAAATAAAAGAACATGGAATGGATTGAATCACTTTTAAAAAGATCATGCGACAAAACACTAACAAAAAGTGAAGTATTACATAGTTTGTTTCACATGATTGAGATAAATGAAAACACATTAAATCACATACAAACAGACAAGAGAGATTTTGGACCAGAATTAGAAAAACTAAAACAAACTGAAATTAGAGATTTAGATTTCCATCTAAAATATTATCGCAGTCTTGTCAATTATATCAGTTCAATCCCTGAAAACAAAATTATCAAACAAGAATAAGATTAGCAAGTTACAATATAACAAGATTGTAAAGAGTGGTAAAAAAATTACATCCGTAATTTTTTAAATATATCATCAAATTTTTGTTGTTTTTCAAGTGTTTGTCCATAATTTGTTTGTCCATCGTATTCTTGACGTTCGTCAAAAAGATATTTTTCCCATTTTTCCATTTCGTTTGCTATCATTAAAGATGAACTTTCACGTGCATATTGTTTTTGTTGTTCTTGATTTTGACCACGGGTAGAGAATTTTTTTCCAAAGAAAGCATCTTCTAGGTGCCTAGTTATTTTAGGTTTAAGTAATTCAGCAAGATCAAAATGTCCTTGTTCATGTTTTAAAAGCGATGTTGCTTCTTGAGATTGTCTTATCCAAGACAACATTGGATAAAATTCAGCAGTTAAAACAATATTTTCTATAAAAAATTTAATTTCATCACCAATTCCTTCAGAATTTATGGTCCAAATGTAAGAGTATTTGATAGTACTATGAGAATCTTCAAATGCTGCAGGATTAGAATCCGCTTTAAAATCAGATAATTTTAAAAAATAATCTTTAGACCAAGCAATAACGTTATTTTGACTCATTAAAGTTCTTAGCAATATATGGGAATAAAATTATTGATTTTTGGACATTTTCTATAAAAGCAAATAAATCAATTAAAAGATAATTTATCAAATTAATGAGATGTTTGACGGCTATGAATTCTAGGGAATGGTCGATTAGGCAAACGTAGGAATGCCGTCAAACATGATGACTCAATATCATAATATCAAAATAGATTAAAAGAAATAGTGTGTTTAAATTGAAAAACAATTTCCTATCACTCTAAAATATGTAATATTTAGTCATAATTAACAAATTTAAGAAAGGATCATTTTTTCTAACCATTTTGATCAATTAAAAAAACATATTTCATTTTAACAGTTTTTTCATAATTAAAACATCAAAAATATTGGAAGCAAGGCTGTTTGCATATTTGATGGCTTTAATATATCCCCCAAAGGGACTGAAGCAATAAAGACATCAAATTTGCTTGCTTTCCCTTAAACTATTAATTTCAGACAAATTCAAATTAATTTATGAATTTAAAATTAATTATTTCGATGGGTGTAGCAATCATATCATTAGCTATAGGATTAATTTTATTATATGATATTACAAAATAAACAAATTAAAAATTCAAATGAAATTAATTTTTGACATCAAAATTAGGATGACAGTCCAATACATCCAAAATAGAATTACTTTGATTAATTAATTTATGTTGTTGTTCTATAAGTAAATTGATTTGTTCTGCTTCAGAATTTAATTTTTTTAAAGCTATTTGTGCTTTTTCAAATTCTTCTGCAGATAATGTTTTATTTTCATAATATGAATAGTGTTTATAATATTCATCATACTGTAGATGTTTACGAGATATACTATCTGAAAGAGATTTAATTTGAATTCGGAGTTGTTTATCTTGTTCAAGTAGTAATTTTTGACCAACATAAAGTTCTTCAAATTTTTTGGGGATTGTAAATCCCAAAGAATCAAAATCAGATGAAGGTGACTCATCTGAATACATTAAACTACTTTTATCGGTGTTATGCCCTAAACCTAAAACATGACCTATTTCATGCATTATTATATTTGAAACCATATTTTCATCATTTTGAACATATTTCCCATTGCAATCTTTATCACCAACAGAAATATCCAATACACATCGATTTAAAATTCCAAATAACATTGAATTGCAAGTAGCTAAACCTGAATGAGTTTCAGATGCATATACTTGCCATCGAATAATAAAATCGGGTTTATCAGATTCTATAAAATTCAAATTTGGGTTTAATGATTCCCAAGTTTCAAGTGCTTTATGTAATGCATTTAATGGGATTTTTTCATCAGGTAAACTCGGAATAGGCTGAACAGAATACGTTAGTAGTTTTTTCTCATTACTAGGCACAAATTTTGATAATTCTTTAATATTTTCTGATGCATGTTGTAACTCTGTAGATTTTTGATCATCAAAGGGGAGAAAATTTGCATACCACAGATAACCAAAAGCAACTACAAGTAATAGCAAAATTAGCAGTACCTTCATTAAAAAAAACAGGTCATTGGAATAAGTAAAACTTTCTATAGATTAATTGATTACATCATAACAGTAATTGAAAATTTCACATGCTTACGCATATTATTAATCAGTATTAAATAATAAAGAGATACTCTGAATAGAGGAGAAAACATATGCAAAACAAAAAATTTGATGATAAAAGATATCAAGAATTAATAAAACAAAAAGAAGAATTTGAAAAAAATAGACCACATGACATAGAAGCCATGAGAAGATGGAAACATTCTATGGGTAAAATTTTGGAAGAGTTAGAATTATTTAAAAAATAGTAAAAATGCATCGTGTTTTAAATCACATGGTTATTTTTAGAGTCATCTAACATGGATGTGATTTTGATAAATAATTGTATTTTTCAATTGAGTTTAATAAATCTGGATTCAATTTAAGAAGTGCAATCATACTAGAAAACGCTGGACATGGATTATCAATAGAGAATAGTTCTTCACAGTTTGGGCATTGTATTACTGTATGTGAACCCCAATCACATTCAATATCATCTATCAAATCAAAAATTACATTAACATTACAAGAACTACATTTCAAGAGAAGATTATCAATTTTCTTCATAACATTAAACTCATAACAAATTATTAAAATCACAATATAACTTGTAATAATTGATTCAAATAGTCAAATAATTTCCAAGTTTGAAGAAATGATCAAATTAATCAAACATAAAACTAGATATAATTAAGACAGGAGATTTTTTTAAATTATGGTTATTATTTTAAACAGAGGTCTACGAAATGACTGAATGCCCCACCTGTAAATTATCCATGGAATCGCATTCTACGGCAGAATTAATGGAGTGTTGTATGAAACAAATTGGTGATGATTTTACTGAAGAAGATCATGGAATATGTCCAAATTGCAAACATTCGATCAAAAAACACAATCATAAGGAACTTGCAGAATGCACATTAGCATTTTTTAAATCAAATATTCAGGATTAAACAAAGTATCGATTTTTAATTTTCTAAAAATTAAAAAACAATCAAAATAAAAAAAGTTACAACATTTTGAAGATAAGCATAAACAGTGGTCAATTGAATTCAAAATAATGGATCAGTTAACAGAGATACTTATTGAGAAATATTCGCCCATGTTAACAAATAAGCAAGTATGGGAATTTGAGCAAATTCATGAAGATATTAAATTCGACATGTTGTATGTAGAGCCTGGAAATAAAGACACAATATCATGGAAATCAAAATTATCTCATTTAAATAGCGATATCAGAGAAACTGTAGTGAATACTTTTGATTATCTTGCAGATGGATATGAGTTATGGATAACTAGTTCTAAAAATGATCAAAAAATTGATACTTCACTAATACCGTATATCATGGCAGTGTTAGTAGATACAATGATTGATGAAGAAATTTGTTTAAAATTCAGAGAAGAAAATAACTGCTTAGTTGTTGCAGTTGATTCACAGACAGATGTTATAGATTGTAAAGAGTTCTTTGAAGAATTTTATCACCTAGCAACTGGATTCAATTATGATGTAAACACTGGAATTCCTGATGATGAAACTGAAGCAGAAATGTACCTGACAAGATTGCAAGAAGAATTTGATCTAAAAATGAAGGAAAAGCTAGGTGAAAAATATCTTCCAGGAAATAATGATCCAGAATCGATGGCTTCCAAATGATCAAGTCAAACAACCATAGTTCATTAAACTTTAAGTGAGTAAAAATCAAAATGGAATATGGAACACACTAAAGAATGTGAATATAGAAATGCACATGATATGATTCATGCCAATTGTTTTTGTAAATGCCATAAGATAACAATAATGTAATCAAAAAAATGGATTCCATTTACTCTAAATGTAATACATTCAGAACATAAATGAAAAAATTCTTTAGTGGTAAAAAATGACAATATTGTTGATTGGATAGATTGGGAAATGAACAATGCCCATAACCTTTCTCAGACTAGAGCAGTGAAGCTCGTCACTCAGGTCTGATAAACAAGGTCTTTGATACCAATCATTTACAGTGACAGCCACATTGACAACTATCAGAGATACAACGATTTTGTTTACAATCTAGACAACGTTTACTTCGACCAGTTTTCATTCTTAATTCTTCAATTCTTCTTGCCTTATCACTCATGAAAAGTAACATATCATGTATTCAAAAAGTCTTTAGATTTGTAGTTACAAGTCCTAAAATAGCAGCAAATTATAAAAAAAGTATTGCCAGAGAATAAAAGACCATTTAAGAGATTTGGGGATAGAACGTCTAGGCCAAAAACCCAAACAGATGAGGATAAAATTAGAGAGTTTGTTTTACGAAACTCAAAAAATGGATATTATACCAAAGTTTCAACACTCTCTTACAAATTTGAAATACCCATTGAAAAAGCATGGGAAATAGTGGGAGGACTTTTGATAGACGGGTCATTAGAGTCAATACATGATGAATTTACCGGAGAAATGAAACTCTGTGAGGCCGGAAAAACATATCTGATAATGAATTTAGAACAACAAAGGAAAAAACAGAAATCCCAAGAATTCAAAAGAATTAAAACTCAAAAATCAAAAAAGAACAGAGATATTTAGATAGATCAGGCGTGAATTTTAAAAAATTATTCAAGGTAACTTTTAATTTTTATACAATTTAATGCAGATCATGGAAATTGAGGATAACCTTCCAGCCCAGTGCCACCCAATCATCAAACCAAAAAAGAAGATAGAGACAGACTCGTTAAAGTCATGATAAAACTAAACAAACTAGATAAAATAGAGATTGATAAAATTTTGTATTCAATTGAAGGAAAATTAGATGAAAAATTGATTAGATTAACATCAGATTTAATTTTTAAAACAAACTGGACAAACATTAATGCAACTAATCTGTATAAAAACAACATTAAAGAAATTCCAGACAAATCACTAGATGCGTTCACATTAGGAAGCCATCTAGGACAAATATATCAAATATCATTAGAATTATCTAAAAAACTAGAATTAACACTATCACATAATCAAAAAAATATTTTAAGAGAATTTATTTTTTTCCTAGTTTTACTACGTTACAAAAATCAAAAAACACAGAATATGTCATAACAAACCTTAATTTTCTATAGATATACAAAAAAACAATGATACAATGCAAGATCTGCGGAACACCGTTAGGAAAAGAACCTTCAACACAACAATTAGACGAACATTGGAAAAAACAACATGAATGGCATTGGAAAATCAATCAAGATAAAACTCCAGAAGAAGCACTTTTAAAGAAAAAACAATAGTGCAAGCGTCTTTATCATAGATAAAATAGGATAAATCATGGAATTTATGATTACAATTTTCCATTTTCATAAAGGTAATGATATTGATAATATAATTTTTGGTAAAAAACAAAATGAAAATAAAGTTAATGAAGACATTAGAATTTTTCCATCAGGAGGATTAACAAAAAAAGGTGGAATACAAGAAAAGTATCTGAAAATAAATCTTAAAAACAATAATGATTTTAATTTAGAATTATTATCAGATTTTTTATCACATAGATTATCATCAATTGATGATGCAGATAGTCTAAAGATTGGCGATACAAAAGTTGAATTAAAAAAAAATGAGATTAAAAAAGTATTAAAAGATTATTTGGATGAAATTTTGAGTTGACGTCTTGGAGTAGCAGTCGTTTATAGCATGCCTAGACCACTAAACGAAGGCGTCAGCATTATACAATGCAGGGGATATAAAACTAGGCACCATATGATTTCGAACATTTGTTTAGTTAAGACTGAAAATTAAAACTAATGTTTAATAATCAAATTAAAAAACATCATTAGAAAAATAGGCTCCAATTTTTGTAAAAAAACTATTTTTGAGCTTATTTATGTGAAAAAATTTACTTAGGGATAGTAATACAAATTTTGAATTATTTAGTGATGACAACAGTCGAGGCATATGATATGAAAATACGAAAAAAAGTGACCATGAAAAATCCAAAACCATATCTTATGAAAAATGGGTCATGGGCATTAAAAGGAACTAGTTCTGCCACTGGGATTACATTATTCAAAATTGTGGGTAAAAAACCTTCAGTGTCTCATTCAAAACTAGATTATCTGAAAAATATGTTTACTAGCAGAAAATGTGAATGTGATAAATTCTGCTAATATTTTTTATATCTACAAATTTGTAGTTTAGATGTTTAAGTAAACTAGATTCAGTATTTTTAAAATAATTGTTTAAGGTCTATAGATTCAAAAAACATCAAACATACAATTCGAAAGTGTTAATTTGAGAATTGATCACAAAAGAATAATGTCTTTAGATATAGAGTGGCATGGAAATTTTTATGGCATATCATGGGCATATGAAAAAGACCGCTTAGTTGTATCAATGGTTTTTGAAGATAAAAAAGAGGCCGTGGAAGTCTCTAAAGAGATTGAGGATTGGAGTGATAAATTTACTAGATTAACAATCATAGAAAAAGAGAATGGAGAATACTCAATTTGTTGTTATCAAGATCCACAAATTTCAAAGAGTAAAAAAAATATCGGGCTATACCGTACAGGAATGCCACAAAGTGGAGGATATGAACAAGTAAAGCCAATGATTGAAGAAAAATCACCTCTATTACAAATTGCACACGCTGCAGATGTTAGAGATATGAACACATATGAACAAATATCAAGACTTGTACCTATGAGAAAATATAGAATTATTTCAGAAAAAGACTTGAAAAGACAAGAATTTTTCTATGAAAAAATGGCAGACAAATACAATCAAAAGGAATCAAATCAGATTTAAAAACAATCAATTAAAAAATTCACATTCAACATCACATCTAATTAAAATTTGTATTATAGAATGACTAATCCATTATAATCTAAAGAAGTCACGTGAAGTCCTCACGATAATACTTTGTAGCCATTGCAGATGCTTCAAATTTTAATAGCATAACTAGGAATAAATTAAAACAAATTTAGGAAATATCAATTGAAAATCACTGAACTTAGGCATCCAAGTATTTTATCATTAATTGCAGGATTAACCTTAACATTATTCGGTGGCACAGTATTCTTGAATCCTCAAGACAATACTACAAACATGATTTTTTTGAGCATGTTTGGAATCGGATTATTTATTCTAGGTTTAAGTTGTTCAATATTATATCAAATAAGAAAAGCAAAAATCAAACCATAAACAATTTTCAAAAACATAGTATTTTAAGACCGAAAAAAGTAGTTTATTGATGACAGAACATAAGCTACAAGGATCAGGAGGATATGTCATAGCTGAATTGACTGAAGAACAAGCCAAAAAAGCAGATTTAGGTGTTGGAAAATTATTTTTAGCACCAATAGGCAAACTTGAAGAACAAAAAATGTCAAAACATTATTGTAAAAACTGCGAAAAAGAATTTGATAATCCACCAAAGATACATCTAGAAGAAAATACCAATGAGCAAGTTTCAGATAATTTGATTCTAGTAGAAAGAGGTCAATATACATGTCAACAATGCAGTAGTATTATTGGAGAGTACAGAGTATTTCAGAAGAAAGATGAATCAAGTGATGCTGGCAATGCCAGGTCTAGTCATTAATGTGCATCATCCAAAAACAATATCCTTAAGTTTAGAATTAAATAGAAAATTAATAATGGCTAGTACATTATTTAAGATAAAATGTGAAAAAGGTCACAAAGGAAATGCCTTGTTATGGGGTGAAGAAACGATTCAAAAGTACATCGAAAGTAAAAAATGCAACAGTTGTGGTTCACCTATACATCAAATATCCAAATAAAATTCAGGATAATTAGAAAAATTTTAAGAATTACTTAATAAGATATTTTTCACATACAATTCATGGATTCAAAAGAAAATCCTGAAAAAATATACCCAATAGGATATGAACCAACCATAAAAAGTCAAAATGATGGTAATGTTCGAAATCAATTACTCTTTGAAATTCTAAAAACATCACCAACTGAATTTATCAATACCGATTTGTTCACGGTGATGTCAAAAAGACGCTCAACTAGAAAGTTTAGTGATAAGATTGTAGAAACGGTAAAAATTGATAAGATAATAGCTGCTGCAGACACAGCACCTACCGCAGGAAACTTTCAAGGATTTGAAATATTTTATGTTAAAAGTCCAGTAAAAAAACAACAATTAGTTGAAGCCTGCAATAATCAACCATACGTAAATGCACCTCTAGTTCTAGTTTTTTGTAAAAACCCTTCACGAGTTAAATTTGATTTTCCTGAAGAGATTCTCAAAAAATTTGCAATACAAGATGCGACGTTAGCTGCTGCGTATTCACAGCTTGCAGCTCAAGCATTAGGATTGAGTTCAATATGGATCGGAATGTTTGATGAACAAAAAGTGATGAAAGTCATCAATACAAAATTGATTCCATCATCAGTATTATGTATCGGATATCCTAAACAAGACAAATTCCCAAAACCACGAAGAAATCTCAAAGAATTAGTACACGTGGTATGGGAATAAAAATAAAATAACATCAATTATAAAAAAACTAAAAAATATTTTTTATTATCGCATTTTATCCCTACAAACACCACATAGATAATTTTGCTTAAAATTTGCAATCTCAATTTTAAATTCATCTGTATCAAAATAATTTTCTCCAGTCTTCATTCCTCCAGGTACTTTTTTATTACATTTTGAGCATTTTAGATCAAGTTCAAATTTGATTTTCTTTTCACCCTTTCCAACTTTTCCAATAATCATACATAATTCACATTACTTGAATTTTTTATATAATATACAAATCTTAAGTTTTAAGTAAGTAAATTCTAGAAAAAACGATGGAGTTTTCTCAAATTGAAGAGCCACAGATTGAAAAACCCATAGTTATTGCTGCAATGCAAGATATGGGAAATGTTGGAAGCATTGTAGTTAATTTTATCAACAATAGTTTAAAAACAAAAAAATTCAGAATTGCAAAAACGCCATATCCAACATATGTGGTAGATGAAGGAGGTCACATAAATTTACCAAATGAAAGTTGGGAATATAGATATGCAGATGGATTAATTATTTTTGGAGGAGGAACGGGTCAACCACAAGATACACCTGAACTATATGCTTTGTGCCAAGATGTGATCGATATTTCAAAAAAATATTCTGCCAAATTTATTTACACGCTTGGAGGATTTCACACGAATAGAGTATTAGATAAAAACCCAAAAACATTTGTAACTTCAACATCGATTGAGATAACTAAACAAATGCAAGGATTAGGTGTTTTAACGACACCACAAAAGTCAATAATTACAGGATTCAATGGATTGATCTTAGGATTTGCTAAACAAAATGGCATTCAAGGAATGGGAATGTATGGAGAATTAAATCAGCCTGAAATTCCACAATACAGAGCAGCAATTAGCATAATCAAAACATTAGAAAAGCTAACTTATAGAAAATTAGGGGATACAACAAGACTAGAATTACTTGCTCAAGAAATTGAAAAAAGTTTTGAAAATTAAGTAAACCTCAAACTAACATTAAACCGCTTAATTTTATTATCACATCATAACAAAAAAGATATTGCAATATACGCACGTTATGACATCGATACTTCAAGCATGTCAAACAGAAATAGAAGGAGTAAGATATTACAAAACACCACAAGGATTACTATACCCATCGATCACAACCGTACTATCAAAAACATCAGATACATCAGGTCTTGATCAATGGAGAGAAAAGGTAGGAAAAGATTTGGCAGATCAGATAATGAAAGATGCTCAAATTCATGGCACTATGACTCACAAACTGTGTGAGGATTATCTAAAAAATAAAGAGTCGGTTGGAGATTTTCTTGATATTCCAAAAAATCATTTTGAAAGATTAAAACCATATTTGCATAAAATGAACAATATTCGTGGAATTGAACTTCCGTTGTATAGCGATGAGCTCAAAATTGCAGGTACGTGTGATTGTATTGCAGAGTATAATGGAAATCTATCAATTATTGATTTTAAAACTAGTAGAAGTAAACTAGTTGAACATTATGATAAAGTTCAAAAATATTTCATGCAAGCAACTGCATATTCTTTGATGTGGAAAGAAAGGACCGGAATAGAAATAGACCAAATTGTAATCATTGGATCTGAGGAGACAGGAGATATTGCAGAATTTATTAAAATCCCATTTGATTTTAAGGACAAACTAATTGACATTATAGAAAAATTTCACAATTCAGCATAAATCAGGAAAAACATTCTAAACTAGGCTTAAAATAAACCCAGTAAAGACAAGATAGAAAATGACAGATTTCATTTATGAACCATACAAAACCATCTTTGTTAGAGATTTAATAAAATTGAGTCTAGATGACCTTCTTAGCATGATGGCATCGCTTGAATCAGGTAGCGCATATTGGGTCGATGGAGTACTCTTTGCATGTTTTGCAATGACGGAATCAGAAGAATTAGCAAAAAAAGAGATTCAAGGACAAACATACCTTGACAAAGTCATATTTGCAAAATATGACAACTATACCAAGACAGCAAAACTATCAACCAATATGGAGATTAATGTATTAAATGTACAAAAGAGTCGTCTTTACAGAGATTTAATTTCATGGTTAAAAAAACAACCAATTTGGAACGAATAAAACATTATCACGGATATGAAGACATCAAATAAATATTTCAAGATATTTTGAGTGACATAAAATGAATAACGACGAATCAAAAATTTTTATAACAAAATTCCCAAAAGAAGGGTTTAGTTTAATAGATCAGATCCAAGGAAGAGTGCAGTTTGCAATTTTAGATCAAATCAAACTTATGAAAACATCAGGCATGGAAAATAATGAAATTAAAAAAATAATTTTAGATAATGTTCAAAAAACTATAGAAAATTATCAATTTGGAAAAAAATTAGATTAAGTTTTAATTTCATACAAAATCTAGTTAAAAAATAAACAAATGTAAAGAATTTTCATAATAGTATTTTTAATTCATTATGACACTATTGGTATAGGTAGTAATCAAATAATACCAAACATCAATGGTATGTCAAAAAGAGTGTTGATGCTCAGTTGTCAATGGATAACTGATTGGTTTTGATTACTATCTTATTTTTACCGTTTTTAGCGATATTCATCCCCACAATCACCTATCAAATCAAAAAGATCATTAGATTTACTAGTCACAGAGCGTATCATAGTCAGATCATCATTCTCAAGAACAATATCAAAAACTCGTCCATTATCTTGCCGGTGCTCAGAGAGACCAAGTCTTGAGCCAATTATCACTCCGGCAACTCTAGGTTTATCTAAAATAAATTTTGTAGAAATATTTGCAATGCTTGAATCGTATTTTTTTGCTATTTTCGATAAAATTTGCAATAACTCTTGAAATAAACCCCATCCACCCCACGCATCAATCATGTTGTAATATTTTTGCAGGCTTGCGGTATTCAAATTGACTCTGCTAGGTTCTGGAGAATTCAGATATTTTTCAGATAAAAACCCACCAAGCAAAGTACCGTATGCAAGAATAGAAATATTGTGTTTTTGACAAAATGGGGTCATTAATTTTTCTGGTCTTTGATCTAAAATAGAATACTGTACCTGATTTGAAATTAATTTAAAACCACGGTTAGTCATTAGCTTGATTCGTTCTGTATCGAAATTTGTAAGACCAAGATGTTTGATCTTTCCCTCATGTTGTAATTTTGTTAAATTATCAAGAGCATCAAAATAACTAGAATTATTGTAATCCCACCAATGAAATTGGATCAAATCAATTGTCTCAGTGTTCATTTTTTTTAATGATTGATCAATATAATATTCCACAATTGATTTACTCATAGGTCCAGGATTCGGAACAAATTTAGTCAATGCTTGTGATTGTTGCAAGTCTTTTGGCGGCAATTGTTTTCTAAATTCACCAATAAATGATTCAGCGGGTCCGTAGATGTCAGCCAAATCCCAAGTAGTGAATCCATTCTTGTGATATTCAAGCATATCCAAAATTGCATCTTTTGGTTCAATATACCCATGGACACCAGATACTTGCCACATTCCATTTAAAATTCGACAAATAGATAGATCATCTGCTAGTTCAATTTTTGGAATTCTCAATAAAACATATAGAATTTACTTTATTTTATGAGTATGCAAAACGTGGATATCAACAGTATCCATGTAGAAATCAATTAATTTAAGAATTAGAAGAATGTAGATTTACAATATGACTCATTATTATATTAAAAAAATAAAACGTATTTCTCAAAAACCTATTACCTGTATGATTTGTAGTAGCCAAAATATTGTAGAAGATGCAGTGTTAGCTTCTACTGGCCCAACTCAAGAAAATACGGATTATACTCCATCTATTTTATGCCTAGAATGTGAAACTCTAATGATCATTACTTCAGAACCAGGTGCTGGACTTGGATTACAAGCATCAGTAGGAAATGAAGTATCAATGAGAAACTAACTCCAGTTTAATTAAAAAAGAGATATTATCCACATACATCCAATATAATTATCAAATATCAAAAAATGAGATCCACTTGTAGATTCATGGCCAATAGTCAAATTTTTCAATTTAAAAATTTAATATGAGATGAATTAGCGTATTGATATTGGCAAGTGTAATGAATACTGAAGTATCTATAGTAATTCCTACCTATAATGAGTCTGAAAATATCAAAGGAATTCTACATTTGATCAAAGAACACTTACCAAAAAATACTATGGTAGAGGCAATAGTAGTAGATGACAATTCACCAGACGGAACAGGAAGAATTGCAGAAGATTATTTTAAATCATTAAAAGAAAAAACGCTGTACACAATTAATGTAATAAATAGAAAAACAAAGGAGGGGCTTAGTTCGGCAATACTAAATGGCATAGAGCAAGCTAAAGGCAAAATAGTTGTTGTGATGGATAGTGATTTTTCTCATCCCCCACAACTCATACCAAAGCTTGTCGAAGTTTTAAAACAATCAAAAACAGACATTGTTGTTGCCTCAAGGTACCTCAATGGAGGTAATATTCAAGGGTGGTCATTAAAACGAAAAATCATCAGCAAAATTGGAACTATAATAGCAAAGAAAGGATTGGGGATTAAACAATCAGATCCTATGTCAGGATTTTTTGCATTTAACAAAGATGTGATTAAAGGAATTAATTTTGATGCAATAGGATACAAACTTCTTTTAGAAATGATAGTAAAGGCAAAAGGAGTATCGATAAAAGAAATTCCATATACATTTTTAGACAGACAAAACGGAAAGAGCAAACTTGGAATCAAAACAATTTTAGAATTTGGACATGCGGTATGGAAGCTTTACAGACATGGAAAGAGAGAACAGAAAAACGAGAAAAGAACATCGGTAAAGTTTGTTTCAAAAGCTGCTAGATTCTTTTCAGTTGGAGCCTCAGGATTAGGAGTAAATTACATCATGTCTATTCTGTTTTCATCGAGTTTGGATATGTGGTATCTTCATGCAACCATACTTGGAATCATGTTTTCAATTACTAGTAATTTCATCTTAAACAAATACTGGACTTTTGAGGATAGAGATTTTGCAGTAAAAAGAACCATTATCCAATATGGTAAATTTGCAGGGTTTAGCTCTATTGGTGCTTTAGTTCAACTTGGAATGGTGTATTATCTAGTTGATAAGTTAACCATGTCTTATCCAATTGCACTAGTGTCAGCTGTTGCAACTGCAGCATTTAGTAACTTTGTCTTAAATAAAAAATGGACATTTAAAGAAAAAGTCTGGAGTTAACAGATTTTAAAAATAAATTAATTCCACTAACGTTTAGCAAAAAATTTTAAGATAATTAAAACTAGAAAAGACCAATTAGTGCCAATCCCATTACAATCAACAGAACACCGCCAAGAATAGTGATAATACCAGTTCTAGACATAGACTACCCTAAAACAAACCAATATATGAAATTCTAGTATGCATTTATTTTTATTCTGAGTTATTGTAATGAGTAATGCAATTCACAAAACAAAGCCATTCCATTTGGTAGTGTTTTGGCAGAAATACTACAACCATCACGTAATCCTCTACCACAGATATAACATTCAACTTCAGTCACACTTGTTTGTGCTAGAGAATTTTTTTTAAAATAAAGATCCTGCATCATAGATTTTGCACTGGGCATATCAAATTAGAATACATCAGATCATCATATAAAGGTACCGTACCATACCGTAATTATAGAAAATTTTGATGCCTATATCGTAAAAATAAACCAAAAAACAACTAATCAATTTAAATAATAAACGAGTAAAATTTTGTTTATGGGTGGACATCTTTGGAAAATCCCAACCAAAAGTAATACCTCTAGAGCTAACTGAAAACCAATTTCAAATATATAATAAAATATCAAGAAATTATTCTCATTCATTTCTCTTTGAATCATTAACAGGTCCAGAAGTATTAGCTGAAACATCAGTCATGGGATTTGATCCTAAAATAATTCTCAAAGGATACTCAGACAAAATTGAAATAATAAAAAATAACAAAACTGAAACCATTCAAACAGATAATCCATTTGGAGAGTTAAAAAAACTATTAGGAAAATCAGAGGATCAAAGTTATAGATATTTGGGAGGTGCAGTAGGGGTTGTAAATTATGATGCAATAAGATTAGTAGAAAATATCCCAGATACACATGATTCACCACAACCATTAATGGAATTTGGAATTTATGATGACGGAATATTATACGACAACATACACAAAAAATTGTTTTATTTTTATAATAATCAAAATAGATTTGAACAATTTAAAATGAGTGAAGATTCATTCGGGGATTTTAAAGCAACAGAAATAACACCAAACATGAATCAAGAAAAATTTTCAAATATTGTAAACAAAGCAAAACAGTACATACATGATGGTGATATATTCCAAGTAGTACTATCTAGGAAATTTGCATTTGATACGCAAGGAGATAATTTAACACTATACAAAACACTACGAAAATTAAATCCATCACCTTACATGTATCATTTAAAACAAGACAATAAAACAATCATTGGCGCATCTCCAGAGATGCTTGTAAGAATAACTAATGATAAAGTAGAAACATTTCCAATTGCAGGAACTAGAAAGATTACAGATAATGAAGAAAAAAATAATCAATTAGCAGATGAATTACTCCATGACGAAAAAGAGTTGGCAGAACATACAATGCTAGTAGATTTAGGAAGAAATGATATTGGAAGAGTTTGCAAATATGGAACTGTCCATACTGAAGAATTAATGGAGATTAAGCGATTCAGTCATGTTCAGCACATAGTAACACATGTTGTTGGCAATTTAGCTCCTAAAAACGACATGTTTGATGCGTTTAAAGCAGTTTTTCCCGCAGGAACGGTCTCAGGCGCACCAAAAGTCAGAGCAATGGAGATAATTGACGAATTGGAAACTGAGGCAAGAGGCCCTTACGCAGGGGCAGTAGGATATTTTTCTTATAACGGGTGCTGTGATTTTGCAATTGCAATTAGAAGTATATTCATAGAAGGAAACAGAGGATTTGTTCAATCAGGAGCAGGAATTGTCTCAGATTCTATTGCAGAAAATGAATTCAAAGAAACAGAGCACAAAGCTGGAGCGATGCTTCAAGCATTAAGAGAGGCAACAAAATGAAATTTCTAATAATAGATAATTACGATTCATTTGTTTACAATATTGCACAATATTTGGGGGAACTGGGAGTTGATTGCGATGTCATTAGAAACGACAAGATAACATTAGAGAAGATAAAACAAAATAATTACGATGCTGTAATAATATCACCAGGTCCAGGAACACCTACCGATAGAAAATATTTTGGCATATGTAGTGATGTAATAAAAGACATGGGACCAACTACTCCAATACTTGGAGTATGTTTGGGGCATCAAGGCATTATTCATGCATTTGGCGGCAAAGTTACAAATGCAGGATGTGTCAGACACGGAAAGACTAGTCCAGTAGATCATACAAACTCAGATCTGTTCAAGGATGTCAAGAATCCATTTAGGGCAACAAGGTACCATTCACTTGTAGGAGATAAGACAATAATTCCAGATGTGCTAGAAGTTACAGCTATCGCTGCAGATGATGGAGAAGTGATGGCAATAAGGCACAAAGAGTATCTTATAGAAGGAGTACAATTTCATCCAGAATCAATTATGACAGAAGATGGGAAAAAAATTCTGGCAAATTTCATAAAACAGGTAAAGGATAGAAAATGATATCAAATTTAATTTCAAAACTACAACAAAAGATTGATCTTACATATGACGAAATTAATTCTGTAATGATTGATGTTCTTTCTGGAAAAACAAATGATCAAGAAAATTTGGATTTTTTATCCGGTTTAACTGAAAAAGGGGAAACAGATGATGAGTTATTAGGAATGTTAGATAAAATGCAAGAGTTTTCCCTCAAAGTTGAGCCTAGAAACAACGGGACAACAATAGACATGTGCGGAACGGGGGGAGACAAACTTCAAACATTCAATGTATCAACTACAGCGTCATTTGTAGTTGCAGCCGCAGGAGGAATTGTAGCTAAACATGGAAATAGATCAAGCTCCGGAATTTCAGGAAGTGCGGATATTTTTGAATATTTTGGATATGATTTGAATCAAGAATCTACTCAAATTGCAAATGTTTTAGAAAAACACAACATTTGTTTTATGTTTGCACAAAAGTTTCATCCTGCAATGAAGCATGTTGCAGCTGCAAGAAAGAAATTAGGAAAGAGAACAGCTTTTAATCTTTTAGGACCATTGTCAAATCCTGCAAGTGTAAAAAATCAACTTATCGGAGTATCTTCAACGGAATATCTTGATAGATTACCATTAATTCTAAAGAGAAAAGGAGCTAAAAACATAATGACAGTTCGTTCAGATGATGGAATGGATGAATTTTCAACCAGTGCAACTAACAGAGTATGTATTTTAAAAAATGACAAAGTGCTAATGAATGCAATAGATCCAGAAGTTGTAGGATTACACAAATCAAAATTAAAAGATATTCAAATTAAAACAAAAAAAGATGCAATAGAATCATTTGTAGGGGTTTTAAACAACACAGCAAATCAAGCAATGACTGAAACTACAGTACTTAATGCAGCAGGAGGATTAATCGTTGCAAATATCTCAAAGAATTTTGAAGAAGGAGTAGAATTGGCATCAAATATAATTAAAGAAGGCAAAGCGCTAAAATTACTAGAAAGATTTGTTGCAGATACAGGGGACATTTCAAAATTAAAGGAGATAACAAATGGTTGAAAACATACTGAGAAAATTAGTAAATAATTCTCAGGCTGCAATTGATGATGGAGTATATGATGTAAACATTAAATTACAAAAATCAAATAAGGACTTTTTACAAATAATAAAAACAAACATTCATGCAACTCTTCTTACAGAAATAAAATTTTCATCCCCATCATTAGGCAAGATCAGAACGTTATCAGATCCATCAAGCATAGCACAACAAATGATTGCAGGTGGTGCCAAAGCATTATCTGTGCTAACCCAGCCTCATTTGTTTAATGGTTCACCAGAATATTTCATGCAGGTACGACAATCAGTTGATGTTCCATTACTAATGAAAGATATCATGATTGATACAGTCCAAATTGATGCTGCTGAAAAAATAGGAGCAGATTACATGTTAGTCATTCAATCATTATTTGACCAAGGATTTCTCAAAGACATTGATGAATTCATCAAATATGGTCACAGTAAAGGATTGAAAATATTGCTAGAAGTCCATACAAAACGAGAGTTTGAAAATGCACTCAATACAGAAGCTGATTTGATTGGAATTAACAACAGAAACCTCGATACATTAGAAATTGATCTTAAAACTACACAAAAAGTGCTTGAAGGGTATAAAAAAACAAGGCCAATACTTGCTGAAAGCGGAATTGAGACTGTTGAGGATATTCAATATTTAAAAAAGTGTGGCGCTGATGCATTTCTAGTAGGTTCAAGCATAATGAAAAGCGATAATATCGAAGAACATGTCAAAAAATTGGTGAATGCATATTGAAATATCCTAAAGATGGAAAATTTGGAGAGTTTGGCGGCAAGTACATTCCAGAAACACTTGTTCCTGCAATTGAGGAGTTAGAAGAAAACTATCTTAAATTCAAAGAGAATAAAGAGTTCAAAAAAGAATTAGATTACTATCTAAAACAATACGCTGGAAGACCGACTCCATTGTACTATGCAAAAAATTTGACAGAAAAATGCGGCGGTGCTAAAATTTATCTAAAAAGAGAAGACCTACTGCATGGAGGAGCTCATAAAATAAACAACACATTAGGTCAGGCATTACTTGCAAAAAAGATGAATAAAAAAAGAATCATTGCAGAAACGGGTGCAGGTCAACATGGAGTAGCAACAGCTATGGCATGTGCAGTTTTGGGAATGAAATCCGAAGTATACATGGGTTACAAAGACACTATACGACAAAAACTAAACGTATACAGAATGAACATGTTAGGGTCTAAAGTTCACCCGGTAAAATCAGGCTCAAAAACACTCAAAGATGCAATCAATGAGGCAATCAGAGATTGGATTACAAATGTTGAAGATACATATTATTTACTTGGTTCTGCAGTAGGTCCACATCCATATCCTGTGATGGTAAGAGATTTTCAAAGTGTAATTGGAGAAGAAATCAAGACCCAGATGAAAAAATTATCAAATAAAACACCAGATACGGTAATTGCTTGTGTTGGCGGTGGGTCAAATGCAATCGGGACATTTTATCCGTTAGTTGATACAAATACAGAAATCATAGGAGTAGAAGCCGCAGGCAAAGGATTAAAATCAAAATATCATTCTGCAACATTATCTGCAGGTAGTAAGGGCGTACTTCATGGAATGATGACTTATCTATTACAAGATGATGAAGGACAAGTTACAGAGACGCATAGTATTTCAGCAGGACTAGATTATCCCGGAGTTGGTCCAGAACACGCATATCTTAAAGATACTAATCGTGTAAAGTATCATTCTGCAACAGATGCCGAAGTTATAGATGCGTTTTTGATGTTGACAAGAACAGAAGGAATCATTCCAGCTTTAGAGTCAGCCCATGCAATAGCTGAAGCAATGAAAGTTGCAAGAAAAAGCAAAAAATCAGAATCAATAGTAGTTACACTTTCAGGAAGGGGGGACAAAGACGTAGAAGAAGTCCAAAGGTATTTGAGTAAAAATGACAAGAATTAATGAAAAATTCGCAGAACTTTCTGCTAAAAATGAAAAAGCATTGATCACATATGTAATGGTAGGATATCCAAATGAAAGTGCAACAATATCAATAGTAAGAGGTCTAATCAAAGGAGGAGCAGACATAATAGAATTAGGATTTCCATTTTCAGATCCTCTTGCAGATGGACCAGTAATTCAAAATGCAAGCACAATATCTCTAAACAATGGAACAAAGATCAAGAGTTTTTTTAAAATTGTAAAAAAGATTAGAAGTGAAACAGATATCCCACTAGTCTTAATGACATACACCAATATTTTGTATCATAAAGGATATGCAAATTTTATTTCCGAAGCTAAAAAAGCAGGTATTGATGGGTTTATTCTTCCAGACATGTCAATTGAAGAATCAAAAGAATACATTGAATCGGCTAGAAATATGGCAGATACTATATTTTTGATATCTCCAAATACTACAAAATCAAGAATAGAAAAAATTGTAAAGGCGTCTTCAGGATTTTTATATTTAGTTGCAGTTTATGGCACCACGGGAATAAAGACAGGAATCCAAAATTATACACTAAAGGCAATCAAGGAAGTAAAAAAAATCGCCAATGGAAAAATTCCAATAGGAGTAGGATTCGGTGTTTCAACGCCAGAGGATGTAAAAAAATACATCATAGCAGGAGCTGATGCAGTAATTGTAGGTAGTGTATTTTTGAAAATAATTGAAAAGACGCCAAAGAACAGTCTTGAAAAAAGCATCGCGTCATTTACAAAGAGTCTCAAAAAACAAACAATTCTCAAATAACCCTAAAAGATAACAAAAAACAATTGGAATAATAAATAAAACTGAAATTAGAGACGAACTTTACCGCATTTTCTACAAGAAATTGTTCCATTAGAAACATACTCATGATTACAAGTGTCAGTCTCTACCATCATTATTTTGGCTCTAAAAGATCTCAATATTATTGAATGATGATGAAAACTTTGAGTATGAATACAAAATCATTTTACATGATATTGAGGAAATCTAATTTTAAAATTAAAAACAAATACTAGTTTAAATATACTATAAAGAAAAAACTGAATTTTTCGTTAAAGAATAGTGGTCTGTCATTTTTGAAGGGAAATAGGGGGGAACTTTATTTTAGGTAAAGACCACTAACTAGATGTTCTCAGTTAACTAAAGACATCATAAAATAAAAAATACACGGTAAAAATGCCAAACACTCGTTAAAAAAATTAAAGAATTTCGTACGAATGTAAGACAGTATGCTGAAATATTAGATCGCATAGATTATGATTTGTTTAGCAAAACATACAAAAACAGGAGAATTGTTTTCTTAATGTGCAGACTAAGCTAATTTTTGTAACAGGGGGGGTAATGTCTGGTCTTGGAAAAGGAGTAACAACATCATCGATTGCAAAATTATTACAATTAGCAGATCAAAAAGTATCATGTATCAAAATAGATCCATATCTAAATTATGATGCAGGCACCATGAACCCAGTTGCTCATGGAGAAGTCTTTGTTACAGAAGATGGAGGTGAATGTGATATGGATATTGGAAATTATGAAAGATTCCTAAATCAAAATATCCCAAAAAGCCACAACATAACAACAGCTCAAGTTTACTCTACAGTTATCGAAGCAGAAAGAAGAGGAGAATATCTAGGGGCATGTGTTCAGATCATCCCTCATATTACAGATGAAATAAAAAACAGAATTAGAAAAATTGCAGAAGATGAAAAGCTCGACTTTTTAATTGTCGAATGTGGAGGAACAGTAGGGGACATAGAGTCGCTTCCATTTTTAGAGGCGCTAAGACAAATTAGAGTAGAAGAAGGACCACAAAACGTAATTTTTGTGCATGTAACACTTGCACCATCACTTGATGTGGTAGGTGAACAAAAGACAAAACCAACGCAGCACAGTGCACAAGAATTAAGAAGAATAGGAATTCAGCCGGACTTTTTAGCTGTAAGATGCAGTACTCCTTTAGAAGAAAAGACAAAGAAAAAAATTGCATTATTTACAAACGTTACTGCAAATGATGTTCTATCATGCCATGATGTAAAATCAATTTTTCAAGTACCACAAATACTATATGATCAAGGAATTATGGATTCATTATTTACAAAATTTGGAAAAGTTGGAATGGTAAATGCATCAGCAAACTGGGATAAATGGAATGCCATAGCAGAATCAATGATAAATCATGAAGACAAAAAAGTAAAAATTGCCATGGTTGGAAAATATGTTACACTTGCAGATAGTTACGTTAGTGTAAATCATGCACTAAAACATGCAGGTGCAAAATTAGGAAATTCAGTTGAGATTGACTGGATTGATTCTGAAACAATTACAGATTACAATATTCTATCAAAATATGACGGTATATTGGTACCAGGAGGATTTGGAACAAGAGGTTCTGAAGGAATAATAAAAACTGCAAACTATGCAAGAGAGAAAAACATACCATACCTTGGCATATGTTTTGGATTTCAGCTAGCAGCAATTGCATTTGGAAGAAATGTTTTGAAATTAGAAGATGCAAACTCTACAGAGATAAAAGCAGATACAAAAAATCCAATTGTAGACTTACTTCCAGAACAAAAAAACATTTCAGATATGGGAGGATCATTGCGGCTAGGTGCAAACGATGTCAAGATAAAACCAAATACAATATCTCATAAAATATACAATGCAGATACAATTAGCAAAAGACATAGACACAGATATGAAATCAACAAAGAATACATCCCAGAACTAGAGAAAAAAGGAATGATATTTTCAGCAGACAGTGACGGAGGAAAGAGAATGGAGATGCTTGAGATTCCAACACATAAATTCTATCTGGGCGTTCAGTTTCATCCAGAGTTTAACAGCAGGCCAGGATATCCAGAGCCAACATTTGAGGCGTTTGTAAGAGCTGCATCACAGAAATAAAAGTCGATTATTCTATTTTTGATATTTCATAGATTTTTTGTCGTGCATCTCGAATTGAGACTTTCTTTTTCACATAGCCTTTTTTTAATAAATGACTAAGTGCCAATCTGACGGTTCTGCTTGGCAGTAATGTCTTATTTGCAAGATCTTTCTGAGTAAGGGCACCTTCATACTCTAATGTTTTTAGCAATAATTTAGAACTAGGCGGCATACTAAGTAACTCTTCAGCAAGATGAACTTTCTTTGCAAGTGCAGATATTGCAGCAGAGTCTTTTTTTAGACGAATGATCTTAGCTGGTGGTAAATATTGAGTGCACTCAACCATGCTGTTTACTTTGTACCTATCAAGACCATCAAGAACTACCTCACAGTGAAGTCTAGCTGAAATATCACTGATTTGAATAGAACTTTTGTTTGATACTATGATTGGTCTTCGTGTAATATCTAAAGAGTTGACAGAAATTATTTCAAATACGTCAGAATCATGAAACAGCATAGGACCTCCAGCAGACATCGAATATGCAGATGAACCAATTGGAGTAGAGATAATTATTCCATCACTATTATCGTGCCAAACTTCTTCATCGTTTACACGTAGTGTGTGTTCCATCAACATTGCACTTTTTGATGAAAATACTGCGACATCATTTAAGACTGGATAGACATTTTTTCCATCAATTTTTACACCTAGTCTTGGTACTTCCTCAACTGTGTAATTTTGTTTTTTTAGTATTCTCACATAAGACGAAAATTCTCTAAGATCAATTTGAGCTAAAAATCCACTTGATTCACCCTCGCTTATTCCAAGTACGGGTACTGTAGAGTCAAAATGTCTATGAAAATAATTTCTAACACCCTTGTCTCCTCCAAGCACCAAAACACAATCAGATTGTTTTGCTTTTGATTTTGCAGTAATTACAAATGATTCAATTTCCTCATCATCTAGAATTTTTTTAATTGTTTTTGCTGCAGAGTCAGTCGTACCAGAAGCATAGATACCTATTTGCACAGTGAAATGAAACTAGGAGTTCAATAAAAGGATAAAGTACTAAATTGTTCTATATTTTACCAAGTTGTAATAATATGAAGCATTAGTCTCAATTGTATGTTTTTGGGGTATTTTTAGCAGACCTACCTGCTTTGAGTCAAGTGCTGCCTGGGCCGAACCACCTGCAAAACACAAAGCCCAGAGAAAGTCTTTTTCTTTTAACATAGTACAGCAAAAGGTTGCACAAAAAATATCACCAATACCAGTAGTATCGTATACTTCCTTGTTTGGCAAAGTAATGGAATAAATTTTATCTTTGACCAGTAATGATACTTCAGTTTTGTTTGTAAAAAGGACATGTTCAACACCTTTTTTCTGCAATGCTATCATCATCTCATCATTTGTTCCATTTACAATTTTTTGAGACTCTTCAGGATTTACCTTAATTGCGTTAACGCCAGTTAGATCAAGTTCAGTATTTTCTAAAATTACATTTTTGTCTGAATCAACTCTGCGCAAAAACCCCTGGGGATCAACTAGAGTAAAACTAGAATCCTTTTTTATTTTAGAAAATGTTTCAGATGAAATTTCATGAAAAATTGGAGTAATCAATGAACCATCTGCATCATTAGCAACGTATTCAATTGGTTCGCATTGATTAAGTAGTTTAAGAGTTCTATCAGATCCTGTAATGTTTATTGCAAATCTAGTAGTAAGTTTCTCAGATAAACCATTTTCAAATTTAATTTTATTTTGAGTAAGATATTGTTGTGGAAAATCCTTACCAAATTTGGTATAAAGAGATACATCAAACTTAAGCTCCCTTGCAGTCAAACCAGCATAACAAGCAGCACCCCCAATTTGTTCATGGGTTTGGTCTTCAAGTGTGATAGAATCAATTGCACAGTGTGAAAACAATGCTAATTTCATAAATGGAGTCCAAAGATTAATGATTTAGTTTTTTGCATTGGTTTTATCAAAACATTCCTGACAAAGCAAATTTCCTTTCATTATTACCAACTCCATATTTGATCTAAAGCAAACATGACACAGGCCACGCATTACATATCAACAATACTTATTCTAACATTAAAACATGATCGGATTTCAAAAACAGCGTAAGAAAATAGAATATTCAGAGTAAAAATGTAAATAAAATTAATCCTGAACTTTTACTCTTCCCATCTCAAGATTTCTGAGGAATTTAGCACCTTTTTCATCATACCCATCAATGAAGACATACATATCATATTCTCCTGCAGGAATCACATTACCTCCAGGAACATCACGATCTGGTCTATCTTGTGGACTCCAAAAATACACTTTAGCTTTTGCCCCAACAGGAATAAAGATACTATCTCTATCCTCCATAACTCTCCAAGCAGAGTTACCGCCACCTGTACTACATGGATCAGATTCGGTAGAATTAACTGAGCAGATTACTCCAGCATAAGATATTGCACCGTTTGGATTATAAAATACTGCTCGAGTTCCTTGATACACAAACCAACTACCTTGTGGACCTACATTGTATATTGATACTTCAAGTCTGTTACTTTTATCATATACCCAATAGGATGGAAACGGAGTATCAGGAGGAGGTATTTGTAAAAGACTTGTCAAGGGAGTAATTGTTTCATCATCTATTTTCAGGTTTAGAGGCAATGGAACCCATGTACTAGTTGCAGGAGTAGTACTAACAGTATAATTCAGTCGCTCATTTGGATAAACAACAACACTTCCAAGTGCAGCAGTATAATTTAAAGTCCCATAAGTAGAATCAGTATCAAAACTAGTTCCAACAGGATCATAAAACTGTACTGGAAAATCATTAACTGTAAAAACATTAGATAAATTAGTTCCTGAAGATGCATCTGCTTTATTAACAGAAATATTCACCATATGAGATTGTGGACCATAGTGTGTTCTAGCTAAATCATACACTTCATTTGGAGAGCTGGTTTTAACAGCATAAGAATTCCAATGAACAATATCATCAATCCAACCATTAAACCAATTTCCATTTTCATCAGAATTACTTCCAACATACCACTTACCACTTACATCAACAGAAGATGTACCATAAGAAGGACTTGAAGTTCTTGTTTCAAGAGTAGTACCAGCAAGATTTGTAATAACCAAAGTACAACTATTGTTTCCTGGTCTAATAGCAGCTACATGATACCATTGTCCATCATCATATCTGCTAGTACTTGTACAAGTTGTCACATCGGTTGAACCACTTGTACTATACTTGAAAACTACTTTTCCAGTGTTTGCTTCCAAGTATATTCGAGCATAATCACCAGACACCGCATTATCATCCCAAGAAACAAAATACTGATCAATAGAACCTACTACAGCGTTAGTCTTGAACCATAAAGCAGTAGAATGAGGTGCACTTCCAAGATGATTACCGTTTCCAGAACTTACATCAGTTATGCTTCTAAAACATGCATTTCCTACACCATAATTATATGCACCAGAATTATGAGGGCCACCAATTGAAGAGTATACTGGTGGTCCACCGTTAGCTATGGAATATTCGATTGTTAGTCTAGGAGCCCCAGAACCATTATCCCATGAATCTGCTCTTCTTTTTTCACTTGATGATGCAGAAACTCTTTCAACAAAGATGTTTATGTCATTTCCAGAAATCCATCCAGGTCTATTTACAATTTCTTGTATAACAGGATTAAGAAGATTAGTAGGAGTAGAATAATCATTATTATTATTCCATGATCCTGGCGACCAAGTTGCACTTGCAGTTGTACGAGTTCTAGAACCACTAGGTGGTGGAGATAGATTGTTTGAAGTTGCAGTAAAAGTAGTAGCATCATCTGTTGCTTGAGCGTTAAATCTTAGAGTAATTGCTGACGAATCAGTAAAATCCGCTGTAAATGTAATATATGCTTGTGTTATGATGGCATCTCTTGGAATTGGAATATTGGTAAATCGCATTCCAACATATTGATTTGTAGAACCATCATAAGGCATCTCCAAATCATCATTGTTTATGTTAGTAGTACCAGATGGATTAGTTTGTTCTGCATCATCACTACTTGCTGAAATAGCTATAGGTCCAACTAAGATTGGATTACATCCTTCAAGATCAGCATTTGCTGTACCTTCAGAGTTATCTTGAATTGCAGAGTTTGTGTTAAAATGAAATAGCATATCCTCACCGTCTCCAACCAAACTAGCAGGCACTGCCCCACTTTGCAAACGAAGTGAAGACACCCAATCACCAGCAGGAATAGTTACCGTGTTAGATGTGTTTTGAGCAAAAAATATGGCAGGAGTGGTATCAAGGGTTATTCTTTGACCATTACTACCACCATCAGCACTAGCAGAGAACATTTGATATCTTGCGGAAGGGGTTCGATCTGTTTCCCGATGAAATAAGAGAATACTGCTATCAATACCATTTGATTGTAATCCGAGTGAAGATATTGCAGTACCAGATTCTAGCGCAGATAAAATATCTCTAACTTCAACTACAGCTGTTGAAGTATTTGTAGAGATTCCATTTTGAAGAGATGTAGTAAATGTGATCTGATCAGCATCAACACCGTCAATTGTATAGACCCATGCAAATGTTGCAGTATCCCCAGGAGCAAGACGTGGGTATGATGCAGGGGTAGGACCAGATACATAAGTTGCAACACATCCAGGAGCACAAACAGAATCATCTACAACAGGATATGGGGTGGGAGTTAAATTCAAAATAGGAGCAGTACTTGTAGCATTGTTTGTTACTGTCATCAATATAGTTGCATCAAACGAGTTTGAGATAGTTGGTGGAATAGTTCTAGTATTCATGTATAGACTACTTGTGCCAACAGAATTTACATAAAATGTCTGAGTCGTACCCCTATCTGAAATTATTTTCATTGTATATGCTTTAGTAGAATCAATATCAAAATCAATGCTATTTAGTAAATCCAATTTATTTCCAGGACTAATGATTTCACCAATATCAAATTTTTTAACAGTATCCGGGCTTCCGGCTTCCTCAATCCAAAGTGTTTTTATCTTTACAGGGATTTGACCAGTATTACTAATTACACCATCAAGTTTGTTTGCAGGAGTTATTTCTACTGAAGTGATATCAAATTTCTCACTTTGTTTATCGCTTTGTCTTTTTTCTTCAGTAATTAGAGATTCAGAAAAATCACTTAAAATATTCATGCTATAAGTAACATAAGATAGAGCTCCAATTACAATAGCTACAAGAAAAACCGTTCCAATAATTGCACTAAGGCCTTTATGAGTTTTCACGGTTATTTACACCAACCAAATTTACCATATGCAAAAAGGTCAAGGAATCTAGAAACATGCATTTATCGATCAAATAATTTTGAATAACATTTTCTAGGAATGTTTTGTGCAATACTAGATAATTTCATCATCGTGATATATTATGTAGAGTATGTCAGAATTCATTTACACCTTAGGTAGAATACAATAAAGGCACACAAGAATATAAGGAGGGGGAATCGATGATTTTCATGCCACTTAAACGTGCAAGTCGAGGTCGTACTAAAGGAGGTAAAGGATCCTCTGGAACAGTGCAATGTACAAACTGCGGATGTACGGTTCCAAAAGATAAAGCAAAGAAAGTCACTGGCAGAATCAATCTAGTTGAACATACTTTGGCAAAAGAACTACGAGCTCAGGGGGCATATATCGCATCACCAACAGTTTTGAAATGGTATTGTATCTCTTGTGCAATTCACTTTAAAATTTTAAAAATTAGATCTGAAGACAGTAGAAGACAACGTGGAAAACTGCGTTAGAATTTTTCTTGAACGTAATTGAATTATCAATTTAAAAATTAGACACATGTTAAAATTTTGCCCTTCTCAGATCGTGAAACAGTGAATCATTTTGTACTACAATCAATGCTCTAGTATTCTTCATTGTTGGGCAATATACTAAATTTATTCAATATAAAAAAACGTTAGTGACCAAATAATATTGAAATATCAGAAATTTATTCAGATTTTTCTTTAATATTTTTAGCAGTAGTTATCATTCTTTGAATTAACGTAATTCCTGCAATTACAACAACAATCATCACAGCAGGTTCCATATACCCTATAATTCCAATTATTGCAATTACCAACAAACGTTCTGCTCTCTCACCAATGCCAATTCCTTGTAGATTGATGTTAAGTGCATCAGATTTTGCTCTAGCATAACTTACCAATAACGATAATGTGATTGCAAGCATTACAAGATATGGTTCAGCATACCCGCCAATTAACAATCCAAGAAATATTGCAACTTCGGCAATCTTGTCAAACATTGAATCAAGATAAGATCCTTTCTTTGAAGTTTTTCCAGTAATTCTTGCAACTTGTCCATCTACCATATCAAAAAATCCAGATACTAACAATAAAACACCACCAATAACTAATCCAAATTCAATCCCCATACCATATACTGTGGCAGATGCAAGCGCAAACAATAAACCAATAACTGTCCAAAAGTTTGGTGAAAGTCCAGCAGATGCAAATGTCTTTCCAATCTTTTCAAGTATTGGTTGCAGTGTTTCCCTTAGATTATTTAGCATTGTAAATTTCCCAATTGTATTTTCAAGAGGATTTTATTTTTGATGATTTTAAATTTCAAAACTATCACATCAAAAAATAATTTATTTGTAATTTAATCGAGATAGATTCATAGCAATTAAGGTAGACATTATCTTTGCAGCAATAGAGGCAGTAGCACCGTTATCATATTGAGGGTTTAATTCTACGATATCAACACCTGTTATATTCTTGTTTTCAAGTGAGTAAATCAAATCAAATAATTCTCGAGAAGTCATACCTGCAGCTTCGGGGTTTCCTACGCCAGGGGCATATGCAGGATCTAACACATCAAGATCAAAACTAGCATACATAGAATCAAAAGAAGATGTAAAATCTTTTAGCATTTTTGGGCCATTCCCTTCTCTTACTTGTTTGTCAGAAATTGTTTTGATGTTATTTTTTTTTAGAAATTCAAGTTCCTCTTTTACAAAAGCACGAGCACCAACATGCAATATGTTATCTGCACCTCTCTGTTCTACAATTCTTCTAAGATATGCAGCATGACTTAATTTTGTATTTGCAAATTCATCACGTAGATCATAATGAGCATCAAACACGACATAGCCAGTTTCTTTTGGAAAACTCATGTATGTACCAAATGTAAGTGAGTGCTCCCCACCTAAAATGAACAATTGTCTTTTCTTTTCAATTAGTTCTTTTGTGATCTTACCAACCATGTCAATCATCTCACTTGCAACAACAGTATGAGTAGTATTTCCCAGATCTTCAATGTTTACAGATTCTAAATCAATACCAAATTGTGGATGAAATATCTCAATATTGTTAAAAGCATCACGAATCACATCTGGTCCAAATCGGCATCCAGGCTTGTATGAATGAGTTGAATCAAATGGAATTCCAAATACAATAGCCACAGGCTCTGAATCATCAGATGAAGCAGTGATCATCGGATTTCTATTCATGTATAAATCAAGAAAACTCATGTTTACACCATCAGCTGGGGTCTGTGTGAAAGGTATTTTGGAAGGTTTAGTCCGGCAAAGGGTTTACCTTTTGTTTGTTCACTAATTTCATTAATAAAATCATCAAATGTCAATTCTCTAACATTTCCTGTTTGCCTATCCCTAATACTTAGATTTTCCGAATTTGCTTCTTTTTCTCCAATTACCAAAGTATAGCGAATCCAATCTCTTTCAGCATCTCTGATCCTCTTTCCTATAGTTTCGTTTCTATCATCAATGTCTACACGGATATTTTGAGATGATAATCTATCAGCTAAGTTATCACAAATTGTAGCAAATTCTTCTTTAAGTGGAATTACTCTAACTTGTGTTGGTGCAAGCCATAATGGAAACTGGGGTTTTTTTCCTTCTTTAATTTCCTGAGCTGCTTTTTCTAAAATTACATAGATTACTCGCTCAATTGCCCCACTTGGAGAATTATGCAATATGATAGGATTTTTGCGAGTATTATGCTCATCTACAAATTCAATACCATAACGATTCCCATTTTCAACATCAATTTGATCAGTAGAAAGAGCAGATGCTTTTCCCATAGAATCTACAAAGTTAAATTCCCATTTTAAAACAAAATAAAAGAATTTTTCTTTCCACATTTCGACAAGCACTGGTCTACCATGTTTCTTTACTAATTCATTAATTGATGATTTGTTTTCATTATAGAAATCCTCAGTAAATCTAATTGCCATCTCATAATCAGACTCTACAATTCCAAGTTCTTTTAGGACATTGCAAGATAAATCAAATCTAACTTTGATTTCTTCTATTGATTGTGTCATATCTTTGCAAAATGCATGACAATCAGGCATAGTAAATGCTCGTAGTCGTCTTAATCCTACCAACTCTCCGGATTGCTCGCGCCTAAAACTATAACGAGTTAACTCGTATAATCGATAAGGCAGATTCTTGTAGGACATTTGAAATTCATTTGCCATCAAAAATTGCCCAAAACAGGCTGCAAATCTTAAAAATAGTTTTTTTCCTTCAGAGTCAATGTTGTATTGTCTTGCAGGAAATCTATTGAAATAGCTAACCATACTTGGATGATGCGAATCATACATAATTGGAGTCTCAACTTCGTAACCACCGTACTCTTTGACTTTATCGGTAACAAATCTTTCAATGAGGGATTTTATCAAACGACCGTTTGGAAAAAAACGCATGTTTCCAGAATCAGATGCTGGTTCGTAGTCTGCAATTCCCATTTTTTTCATCAATGCAACATGGGGTGGCGGTTCATCTACTGCTCGTTTTTTTGCTGATTCATATTTTGCAAGTACTTCAAGTTTAGGGTATTTTGAGAAATTAAAATCTCCAATATTTTCAAGAGTTCCGTCAGGAGAAAGTATCTTCCAATACGAAGTAATTTTTGATTCTCCTTTTAGCGCTTCAGAAGTCATCTCTTTTTCTTCAGTTGGTGTTTTTTCACCAAGATTTTCTTTTGTTACAACTTTGGAACTTTCAGCTAATGGGTGTCCTTTAACTTGAATGTGATATGATTTTGTCCAACCAAACGGCGAATGAGATACTTCAAGTTCAGTTGCAGAAGACTCCATCTCTTTAAGTAATGATAATGCAGTAGATGGCGCTGCTAAATTTGAGCTAAGATGAGCATATGGATATAATAGTAATTTTTTACATCCAATTTTTGTCATAGAATTTTTTATTTGTGAAATTGCACTTTGAGCAACAGATGAATCGTCGCCATTTTCAATGGCTACAAAAACAACAACAACTTCTTCCAATCTTTTTGTTTCAGGAACAATCTCTTCAGCACTTTTGATCTCCTTTTTTGTTGGAGTGTACTCTATGCTATCACAGTGCAGTTGCAGTATACGCATAATCTCAAACCAAATAATAATTGAATTAAATCTTTGGCTAGTTCAGTCACATATAGAAATGAGAAACGGTTAGATCGTGCCTAAATTTACCTAAAAAGATTCAATTGAAAAACAGGTTTTAGAAGAATACAATATTTACACTAACCCCATTCATATATAGAAAATGAAAATTCTTCTTTTACGTCTTTTTTAATTAGATTTTTTTCTAGGATAACCCTACAAATCAAACTTGGGTCAGTTATGATTTCCAGCCCTTTTAGCGCATCTTTCTTGGTAGACATTTCCTCTCCAAGAATTTTAACAACAACATCAGAAAGACCAGAAAGATCTTTTTTTGAATATTTTGCCGTGTGTAGATAAAATGTAATACTAAGAGACAGGGGTTTTCCTGCACATCTCTTCTTTACATTACTAATGTTTTTGCCCAACTTTGTTAGTATTGCTTCACGAATTAGTAATTTTGTCTCCTTTGCCTTTTTCCCTGTAGATAATGGAACAAGTTCGCTAACTTTGATATTTTGTAATAATACATCGCCTTTCATAACATTATTAAAAACAAGGGGAATTTAATCCGGGATCATAATAAAATATGATTGAAAAGTTTACTTTTTGAATTATTTGACACGGTATTGTTTTACATTAAAAATAAAGTTGGTACAGGCGTGAATTTATGTGGATTTTTTCAAAAACAATTATTTTTGATTTTCAATCTTATCTCTTAAGGTAATTATTGAACGTAAAATCAATCCAGAAATACCCAGATTAGATTTTAGAAACAATGCTGCACGTTTAAGAGAATCATCACCACGAAATCCTTCGTCATAAATCATCTCTACTGAACCCTTATCAGTACCAACAAAAGAAGTAATTAACGAATAAGGTCCTAATTTCTCATCATTTTTTTCAACATAAAGTCGAAGTTCCACTGTGTTTATCAGAAACCCTTGTTCAGCAAAACTACCAGCTGAAATCAATACAACAACTTCATCAGGTTTTCGGTTTATTCTCTGAGGGTCATGTAAATCAATGATATTCATAATATGTTATGAGTATTTTGTTCCCACATAAGAAATATTTGTAAAATAAAGTCGATATGGCCAATTGTTTATCCCACCAATCAAATAATAGGCATCAATATCATGAGAACGCAAAGATATCACCATCTGTTTTGATTGTTCATCATCTTTACTTATCAAAATTATCTTTGAATGTTTTGAAATATCAATTAAACTCCCTTCAGTGTATTTTACTAAACTAGATTTTTTGATATACCCTTTAGCAAACTCTTCTTTTTTTCGCAAGTCATAAATCACAATATTATTATCAGTTTTAATCAAATTTAATAATTCAGAAGAAGTAAACCCAATCTCAGCATTAGAATTTTTCATTTTAATCTCAACTACCAGTTAATTGTTCTAGTTTAAAGATTAGTCTAAAATTCACATGACAGTTAAAGCAGATCAATAGTATAACGTATTTATTTTCTGACTACATGCCACAAACTTAATCAATAGGGATTCTAGGGGAAGCGTGATTGTCTCAAGAGAATAATCAGACAGATTATTTTAATAAAAAAGTATCACAGTATTATAGAACAAATATTCTAATGTTATCAGAACATGTCAGAGTTTCTGAAGCATGTACAATATTAAAAAAAAAAGATCTAGATGAAATTATCGTAGTGGATGAATTGTACAATCCATTAGGAATAGTTACAGACGAAGATATTTTGACAAAATTAAGTGAGTCATTTGTCAACCCAACAAAGACAACACTAGGAGATATCATGATATTTCCATTAATCACAATTAGAGAAAATCAAACTATTTCTGAAGCGCTTGCAATAATGCGTGAGAAAAAAATTCGAAAATTAGCAGTATTATCAAATAGCGAGATGGTAGTAGGAATGCTTTACTTGGATACAATAGCTAATCTTGTCAAAAGATCATTGATCAAGCAACAAAAACAATCCACGTTTTTAGGAATTATTTGGAATCTCGGTGTCATATTACAGTTTACTGGAGTATTGATGTTCATTCCAGGAATTGTTGCAACGATACTAAACGACTCTGTTGTTGCAACGGGAATATATCTAATGTCAATTTTATTAATCATTTCTGGTTTTTTCATGAATTCTTATGGCCAAAAGCATCCTTTGACATTAAGAGGAACTGCAATTCTAGTTTTTGCAAGTTTCATAATTTTAGTATTGTTTGGCATGATACCTCAACTTTTTGTAATTGATTTTGGGTCTAATGATCTTCTAGAATTATTTGCAGATGGATTTTTTGAAAGTTCTGCGGGATTTACAACTGGTGGATTTTCGCTTGTACAAAATCCTGAAGACTTGCCAAGAAGTTTTACATTTTATCGTGGATATGCTCAGTTTGTAGGAGGTTTGAGTTTTATCTATCTGATTGTTACTGTGTTTTATTCAGAAAGACAAATCAAAATGATGCGAGGGTTCATTTCAGGAAATGTCCCACATCTAAAAAATTTACTTGCAACAATTACAATAATTTTTTCAATTTATGCAATATCAATTACTTTACTGTTATTTTATTTAGGTGAAGGTGAAATACTAGATGATTTTGCACTAGCATTTAGTGCATTATCAACAGGTGGTACTAGTCCAGATTCAAAAATATTTGATGATTTTACTACGCCAAAATATACAGTATTGATGGCTGCAATGATACTTGGGTCACTGCCATTTAGTGTGCATTATGCATTTGTTAGAAAAAAATTTCTCACAGTTAAATTAACTAGAGAAGTATTAGTGTATCTAAGTCTACTAGTTATTTTTTGTATTACATTCACATTATCAATGGGGCTAAATTGGCAAGAAGGAATATTTAATATGATTTCAGCAAGTACAACTACGGGATTTCAAACAACAAATCTAGAGAACATAAATCCACTTGCACTTACAATAATCACCACTGCCATGGTAATTGGAGGATGTGGATTTTCTACGGCGGGAGGTATCAAGATTTTCAGATTTATGCATCTAGCAAAAATCAGACATGTCTTTAATAGAAAAAATGCACATATATCTGAATCAGATAAAAAAGACATCATAGTTGGAATTATAATTTTGGCAGTATCTGTTATTGTTCCACTTTTAATTGCCACATACATGTATACAATAGGATATGATTTTCAAAATGCGTTTTTTGACGGAATTTCTGCTATTACAACCACGGGACATGGTGCAGGAACTGTCAGCTCAGAGTTGGATCCTACAATGACGATAATATTTGGATTTTTGATGATCCTTGGAAGAATTGAGATAATTTTACTGGTGTATCTATTCATTCCAAAACTGATGAAGTAAAATCGAAGACATAACATAATGGGTTTGGAAAAAACTATTCAACAAATATTAATTCCAAAAATAATTTCAAAATACTGGGTAAATATGAGCGCAAGTATTATTTACAGTTAAATTTTGCGTATAGAAGTGGACCCACACAAATTTCATGGTAAAGATATTCCTCACATAAAATTAGATCCAAATATGACAATTGAAGATCTTGTGGATGTTTTTGCAAGCTCGGGGTACAATGGCAGACAGTTAGGTGAAGCTGCAAAGCTATTTGCAAAAATGATCAAAGAAGATGCAACCATATGCCTAACGGTATCAGGAGCAATGACACCTGTAGGGTTTGGGGGAATTATCAAAACTTTGATAGAACGAGGATTCATTGACTGGATCATAACAACTGGCGCCAATGTCTATCACGAGGATCATTTTGCTTGGGGCTTACCTGTTAAACAAGGACATTTTGATGTTGACGATATGAAGTTGTATGAAAATGAAATTGTGCGAATTAGAGACGTATACATAAAATTTCATGAGACATTAGAAGCTGAAGATTTAATCATTCAGAAATTATTTGCAAATGATTTTACAGATAAACCATTTACAACTGCAGAATTTTGTAATTTGTTGGGAAAAATGAGTAAAGAAAAAGCAAAACATCCAGAAAAAAGTTTCATCACAACAGCATACGAATATGATGTTCCAGTGTATATCTCCACAATGAAGGATTCATCTATAGCAATGAATTTAGCAGTACATAGATTACATGATAAGGTATACAAATTAGATTTTGTCAAAGAGATAATTGAACAAGCTGCGATTTTATATAATTCAAAAAAATCAGGCATATTGGAGCTTGGAGGGGGAGTTCCAAAGAATACGGCTCAACAAACAGGCCCAATGTTAGACCAAATATTGCAAAGAAACGATGGAGGTCAAGACTATGTGATACAAATCACAGATGCAAGACCAGACACAGGAGGTTTATCAGGTGCAACATTACAAGAAGGAAAAAGTTGGGGTAAGGTACAAGATGCGCATCATGATATGATTACAGTATATGCAGATTCAACAATTGCATTTCCCATTTTAGCATTATATGTTCTTAGTAATCAAAAATCAAGAGAACCAAAAAGATTGTACAAGAAATTAGGAAAATATTATGACAAGCTTCAAGCAGATTATTTGAAAAAACCTACTGAAACCAAAAAACAAAAAACAAGAAGAACAAAGAAAGCCTAAAACTTGTCAAAACGAGCACGTTCTAGATCTCTATCATCTTTAGATTCTTTTTTCCATTCTTTGTAATGTTCTTTACAAAGAACTGTTTTTTTGCCTACAGAAACTACACGTAATCCGGCATTTTCTACTTTGGTTGTATTTAATGAACGGGCTCCTTCTTTGTCACAGCCATCGACATTACACTTTGCACCTTTTGAAACAATACCCATGATTATAGATAAATTCGAGGTTATTTATATTTGAGAAAAATTATGCCAACATAGTTTTTCAATTTATAATTTAAAAAATCAAGATTATACATCGTTTATAAGAGGAATATTTTTTTCTGACGATATGGGTGGAACAAAAAAAGTCAGTCCAGCAAAACAGGACAAGACTCAAAATTCAAAGGATGGAAAGGATCCAAAAGATTCAAAGAAGAGTCGAAAAGATAGAGGCGAGAGCGGTCCACGTAAAGCAGAGATTACAGTAATGGTAAATGAAGCAGAAGCAATCAAAATAATCAAAAATTCCAAAGTCGTAACAGTTCATGATCTTGCAAGACAAACAGGAGTTAAAATTTCAGCAGCAAACGCATTTTTAATAGAATCAACAAAGAAAGGCATTGTAAAGCGTGCCGGTGGATATAGCGGACATTACATCTACCAAGCAGTTTCCTCATAGAGATAAAAAACGTCTCCAGATTTCACATCTTTTAGTGCATCAATGTTTTCTAACATTTTTCCAATAGGAGTCATAATTTTTCCGGGAGAAACATCATCGATAAAAAAGCAGACACTGCCGGTAGAAGACAAAAAAGCAATATCTCCTTTTTTGAATTCTTTTGTGGATCTTTCAATTCCAGAATCAAGTACAGTTTCAAAATAAGCAATATGTTTTCCCAGAAAATGAGCGTGTCCCTCCAATGGCAAAGATCTCATTATTGTCCCAACTGTACGGGGAGACAAATGGCGTTTTAGATCACATCGGATCTTTGTTTTTCCCTTAATTTCCAAAATTATCTGTTTTCGCGAGACTGAAGGCGAGCTCAATTTGTAGTTTAAAATTATTGGATTATATAACGCTTTGAGAGAATTTGGGTACTTGTCGGATTCTAACGAAGCTGAATTAATTGTAGAAGAACCAGAAGAATATGTAGAAGCTCCTGAAGTAGAGGAAGTTTTTGAAGGAGATGTAGAGATTAACACTGGATTAAACAAAGCGTTAGACACTTATCGAAAATTAATTGAAAAAAACGAAGGTCTAGAACCATTAACTGAAAAACAACAAGAGGCACTAGAAAAAAGAATTAAAGAAATTGAATCACGAGAAGTCGTCGAAACAATTTCAGAACACGACCCAGTAGAGATCCCATGTGAAAAGGGTAAGATAACAATTGGACCACCAACACTAACAAGATTTGAAAAGGCAAGAATTATGGGTGCAAGAGCATTACAATTATCATTAGGAGCACCTCCATTCATTCCAATTCCAAAAACTGCTAGAATATCACTAGACATATCCATGGAGGAATTAGAACAAAAAGTGATACCAATCACCATAAGAAGAGTACTCCCTAATGGAGATTATCAAAACATACCAATAGAATACTTTGATTAAGTGAATCAATCGTCGATAAAACTTAATAGAACACAAAATTGCGGATTATTGAATAATGCTCATGGAAGAGATTAAAAAAGAATACGGTCAAGAACAGATCAACAAACCTGAGACGACTATACTTCATATCAGAAATGATCCAGTGATGCAAGTAGCTCTAGATGTATTACCAATTTTAGGAAATAAAAAGAAAGTAATACTTCGAGCAGTTGGAAATTCGATTCCAAATGCAGTTGCAGTTGCAAATATTATTACTGAAAAGATGCTACATGGGAATTCAAAAGTCGAGAAGATAAAACTAGATACTGAAGCAGCCGCGGGGATTGGAAGGATGACTTCAAATATAGAAATTATTTTAATTAAAACCTAGTAAACACTACCAGGACCCTTTAGAAGCATGTTTTCACATTCTTTACAAACTTGTTCATCTATATCAGATTCTAAATTGTGATGAATTTCACAAATCAACAAGCTTGATTTGATATAATTACAAAGACCAATAAATTTTGAAAGACTAGATGGGGTATAAGCCATATCGGATGATAAGTTATCAGTTAACTCATCAATTAGAATAGAGACTTGTTTTTCTGCCAAAAGTTTTGCAATTAAAGATGGATCACCACGAGTTCCACGGATGTAGTTACTAATAGCTGCTTGTGTAACTCCAAGCATTTTTGAAATTTCGTCTTCACGAATATTATGATCTTCAGCTAATTTTTTAGCAAGAATTGCTCGCAATGCAGGAATCAATGTCTTGGATTCAATTTCTGCAGGAAGTAACATTACTCCACAAAGTTTTGATAAAGGATTTAAAGTTTGCAATACACAAAGTTGCCTAAACGGCAGATTAGCCAATAATTAATTAGGCTAACCTATTTTAGCTTCAAAAATATAATTGACTCGTTGGAAGATATTTCTAAAAAACTGTATAATATTTTAAAAGAGTCATGTGAGTCATGCAAATCAAATTCAATAGCAATATCGGGAGGATTAGATAGTACAATTATAGCATATTTTCTAAAAGAACGAAAACCAAAGTCAATTGCAATAATAGCAAAAGACTTTGTTGCAAGTGATCTTACATACTCTCAAAGAGCATCAAAGGAATTTAACATGCCATTAACAATCAATCAAGTAAGCACTACAGATATTTTAAATGCCATAGAAGAAACCATAAAAATTCTAAGAAACTTTAACGATATAGAAATTAGAAATAATGTGGTCATGTACCTGGCAATAAAGTGGGCAAAGGATCAAAATAGTTCAGGAATTATTACAGGCGATGGCGCAGATGAGTTATTTGCAGGATATAATTTTTTGATAAAAAAATCCGAAGAAGAACTAGAAAAAGAAATACAAAGAGTATGTTCTGTAATGCATTTTCCAACGCAAGAGATAGGTAAATCACTAGGGATAACAGTAGAATCACCGTTTTTGAATGAAAATGTCATAGAATTTGCAAAGACAATTCCATCAAACCTCAAAGTTAGAGAAGAAAAAGCAAAGAGATATGGAAAGTGGATTCTCAGAAAAACATTTGAGAAAAACATCCCAATGCAAATTGCATGGAGAGAAAAAGCACCCATGCAAGATGGATCAGGTACTGCAGGACTTTCAAATTTGTTTGATTCTGTGATAAACGATCAAATGTTTTTAGAAAAGAAAAAGAAAATACAAGATGCAGATGAAGTCACAATAAGAACAAAGGAATCCATGTATTATTATGAAATTTATAGAAAAATGTATCAGGTGCCTACAAAGAATCAAGACACAGAGTCATGCCCTTATTGCAATTTCAATGTAGAAAAATCAAAATTTTGTCGTATGTGTGGAGCTTTTCCAATTTAGATATTTTTCTTCCATTTTTTTGGTTTTCGAATGAAAATTTTCCTGCATCCATTACAACAAAAAAATAGTTTTTTCCCATCATATTCATGAGTTACTGCTAATTCTTCAGAAAGTTCAATTCCACAAACTGGATCTACTGGCACAAATTTTTTCACAGATCATTTCTATTTATAGATATGTTGGATTTGAACAAAAGACAGGGTAAAAATTATGAATGAATTATTTTCAATATTTTTTTTGGAAGTATGCCATAATCAGCGTCAGGTTCTGAAACAACATACAAAATATCATCATTAACTAGAAAACTAATTGCTAATGCACGTTCTCTTGATGCTAATGCAAAATTTACTGGACCCAATTGTTTATCAAATTCTTTTCTCATTTTTACTCTCAATGCAAGCTCCATAAAGATCATCTCGTCATCTTTTTCATTTTCTAATGGTTCAACATTTTCTTTCATTCCACCAGCAACTAATCTTCCTCGCTCATTAATTACTCCGGCAAATCTTATTTTGGGGTCTAACGCCAAAATTGTTTTACAAATAGCAGAATAATCAAAAATCTTAGAAGACAAATTTCTGATTATAATCTCAAATTACCCATTTATTATCTTTCCATAGAATTCATATATTTAACGCATGAATAAACAATTTTTGAAATCATGAAGTTAATTTCTTAACTAATGCAAGAAATTCTTCCTCAGGCATTGGAGGAATTTTCATTATCTCAAGATTTTCAGAAACGTGTGATGGTGATTTTTGTCCTACCAGTGGAGATATTACACCAGGGGATGAACGAATGAACTGTAAGGCGCGAATGGATGGTTTTAGTTCGTTAAACTCTGGCATAGCACCAGGTGTTAGTAATCTTCCTTGCATTAATGGCACACTTGTAAATACTCCAACATTCAACTTGGATGCAGCTTCCAATATAGAAATAGATTTTCCAGCAAGTGTTTGATTCTTTGCCAGTAGTGCTTGATCATAATACATGTTAAATGGAAGTTGAATAAAGCGAAATCCATGATTTTCACCACCAATAGTTTTTGCCAATTCTACTGTATCTTCTAATGAAAGATATTGTGGATTATCAGAAGAAACTCGAAAACACTCCCATGTTGCCATACCATAAAATTTTATTTTTCCTTCGCTTCGTTTTTGCTCATATAATTCAAAGACCTGTTTTAGATTTTCCAAAAACTTTTCTTTTGAGATATCTTTGATTTGACCCTCTACAGCATTATGCAAGTATATCAAATCAACACAATCTAAACCAAGATTTTTCAAACTACGTTCTAGTTGATTATCAAGATATCTAGGAGTCATGCAATGGTATCCGGAGGACACATCACCTTCTTTTAGTATCCCTTTTTGAGTATATTCAGTTTTAATATATTCCCAAAATTCTTGTTTTACATCAGCATCATTTGTGATATATCCATTTTTTGTACTAATGAAAATTTGATCACGAGTAATTTTTCCTTCATTGATCAAGTCAGAGATTGCTTTTCCAACAGAACGTTCAGCTTTTTGTGCTCTATAATTAATTGCAGTATCAATCACATTAATTCCAGATAAAACAGATTGTTTTACTGCATTTTTTACAAGCATGTCTGTCTGTTCATTTGGATCTCCAAGATAGGTACCAATACCAACATTAGATAATTCAAGGCCGTGTATTTTCTTAAAATTTAATGAATTTACGCTTGAGTTTTTAGCAAATTTTGCTGTACCTTCAGATGTAGCAAATCCAGTAATCATAAAAATCATCAAACGTTACTGAATTTATGTCTAGTTGATTAATAGTGCATCAAACAAAAAACTTAGTACAAATAATGCACCAGTAATTCGGCTAAACTTTAGTGTGTTAGACATTGATGGAATTAATTCATCTACAGCATCAAAATTTTTTCTAAGATCAAGACCTGCTTTCATCAATAATGGAATACCAAGTATCGTAATAAGAGACAGTATTGGAAAAAGTCCTAAAAAGATTCCAGTAAAAATTACAAAATATGAAATTAAAGGAAAAACCCAAAAAATAGATGTTGCCCTTTTTTTACCAACTGCAATAACCAGAGTTTTTCGTCCTTTAGATTTATCGGCATCATGATCAGGAAAAGATGTGATAAATAAGACCAGAGAAGACAAAACTCCTATAACTATTCCTCCTAAAATTGATTCAAGGATAATTTGATTTGATTGAATAAAAAAAGTTCCAAGCACTATCATTGTTCCCTTTACTGCTACAAAAAATTCAGCAAGTCCAGAATCTACAATTTTTGTAGAATAAAAATAGATAGATAAAATTGCGAATCCCAAAATTGCAGCAATAATTATTCCATCAGTAAATACAAAATAAAATCCAATCATGGAACCTAAAATTAAAAATCCAATTCCTGCACGATAAACAGAAGATGGTTTGAGTAATCCCTCTGGCAAAACACCTGTTCCTCCACTCATTTTGGTTCGTTTAGTAGTGGTATCTATTCCTCTTTTGTAATCCCAGTAATCATTCAATAAATCAACACTAGCATGAAGTGCCATTACACCAGCAAAGGTCAAAAAAGCATCAAATAGTTCAATAGTATGATTTTGATTCCAATTTATTGCAAGACCAAGTAATACAGCTATAACTGAGGCTAAAAGAAACTTGACACGTATCACTCTTAACCATACAGAGATCATCAAAGGATTAAACAAATACAACATAATATTTCTATGTAAAAACATAATGAAAATAGTAAAAAAATAATGTTCAATATAAAAAATACATTAAAACATCAGAGTTAAATTATAAATTTAATAAAATAAAAAAAGAAAAAAGGATTAATCTTTCTTATTCTTATCGTCGTTCTTGTATTTATCGTCGTTCTTGTATTTATCGTCGTTCTTGTATTTATCGTCGTTCTTGTATTTATCGTCGTTCTTGTATTTATCGTCGTTCTTGTATTTATCATAGTGGTCATCATAATCATCGTCATGTTCATCATCATGATCATCATCATGATCATCGCCGCGGTCATCATCTTTTGCGTCATCATCTAGAGGATCTGTGAACGAATAAGTGACATCTATTATTCCAGTGTCAATAGAATTACATTCTATGTAAATTCCATTGATACCATTGATGTTTGCCAATGCCATTGTAAAACATTCTGGAAAATCAACAATATCTCCCAAATCAGTAGGAAAATTGTCTTGTTCATGAACATTAACTGCAACCAATGTTCTGGTATTTAGAAGTGCAGGATCTGCAATGAAAACATCATCATGATTATCAGGATCAAATGGATTGATCAATATACAGGGAGGTACAACCAAATCACAGCTGTCAAAACTAAGAACGTCTTCATAATTAAAAGACAGTGAATTTACATAAAGATTGGCATTTGAACTACTTTGTACGCCATTCCCTCTATTTTCATTTTTGTCATATGTTGCAAAAACATTACTGCTAACTGACACAGAACCAATCAAGATTCCAGCAATTACAAGTATCGACATAAGATGTAATGTATTAGTCATTAAAAATAATCACAGTAAGGAATTATTATAAAAATGTGAGCTCGAAATGCACAACATTTTTGAAAATTTATTAAATTAAAGCTCCTCTTCTTCCCAATCTTCTTCAAGTGGAGCTTTTGATTTTTTCAAAAACAATACGACTAGTACACCAATCAAAAGTATTGCAGCAATAATTACATAAACAATCCATTCAGGCAAATCAAGATCCACGGTATTCAAAGTTTTATCTGGAGAATCAACATTAATTGTTAAAGTATCCTTTCCTTCAGAATACCCTTCAGCAGTTGCAATAAGATTCAATGAAATGCTAGGACCGTTTGTCGCAGTCAATCTAACAACTGCACTCCCATCAGGACCTGTTTGTATGACATCTGGAACAACCAGAGAATTTCCATCTGTGTTTATTTTAATAGATGCGCCTGCAACGGATTCAGCATTTTCATCATCGATAAATAATTTAATTTCAACTGGTTTATCAACTGGAATTTGATCAGATAAACCACTTGTGAATATTTTTAATTTTGTCAATGAAGAATCAGTGCTAATTTCAGATTCGGTTCCGATCACACCTTTTGCACTTGCTGAAATCACAGAATTACCAATTACGCCAGTAGTTTCAATCGGAAATAAGGCATAAGAGACACCAGAGGGGATTACAGCATCATCGATTACCTGAACTAGACTTTCTTTAGATGAAGTAATTTTGGATTTTACATCATATGTAGGAATAATTGGATTGCCTTGAAGATCAACAATTTGCACTATGCCGAAATTTTTGTCATGATTTGCATTTATTTTATTCACAGGAAGCAACACGATCATCTTAGATGAGGGTTGAGTAACAAAGGTTTTTTTGGTTTCAAGGGATAAATCAGCACCTTCTCCAATTGGGACTACTTTCAGATCAATAAAATTTTCATCTTCAGTTATAGTAAATGAATCACTACGAAGTGTTGCAAATGCAAAAGTAGCATCTTTTTTGATTTCAATTATACCATTGGTAGGGGTAACAAGATACTTTGAATCATGTTTTAGTACTTTTGGCCTATCTTGGCTATCTATTGCAATCAAAAATACATCAAAATTCCCCTCACGATCAAATAGGATGGTATTCTGACCAGTGGGGGAGAAAATTCTAGCTTCTTTTTGCTCAAGTGTATTTACAACCTCAGTTAAAACAGAATCAGAGCCCACACCCTGAACAGATGCAGAAATTAAAACAGGTCCACTTTTTTGTCCCGAAGTAATTGTAGCAGTACCAAAAGAATTACCAACCTCAATTTTACCAATGTCCTTAATTGTAACTAGTTTTGAATCACCAGAGATAACATTTAATTTTTTGACATATCCATCAGCATAATAATTTTCATTTGTTTGAATTGGATAAAATTCACCGTCTTTGAGATCATCTATAGTTAAAATTATTATATCTTCATCCTCAGCATCTTCTGTTTCTTCAGTAATTGGATTTCCATTTTCATCAACATCATCATCATCTTCTTCTACTGCGATTACTTGATAAGTCACAATACTAGTAGCATTACTAGGAATTCTTTCTGGAATGAATAATTGTATGTCTTTTTCAGTTATTTTATCATTATCAATGTTAATTGACTTTCCCACTGTTGAAAATGTGTCAGTAGCAATTCCATATCCTTCTGCACTAACCCCGATTTTGATATCATTGGCAAGTAAATGAGATAGATCTAAATTCTGTCTGAGATAATAGCCAAATTGACCTTTTTTAATTACAGTTTTTACTTCTTTCATAGTATCATCTAATTTATCACCAACTGAATATTGATCATTTGAGAAAAAATTTAATTTAATATCTTCAGGAGTGATTGTAGGATTTCCATCAGAATCAACTACACTTACAAAAATATCTATTTGTTTTTTAACATCAGCATTAATTAATTTTGGAAAAACGTTAATGGTTAAAGAAGCAGGAAGTGTTGAAGATATCTTTATGCTTTTTGCAGTATCTAAATTAGATTCATCTTGAATTGCACGTAGGAATGTATTTCCAACTTTTTGATGAGTTTCAAGAGTTCCCCAGGCATAATATTCACCCTTTTTTATTGTCAGAGTATCAGAATTTGGCATAGCTAAGGATTTTTCATATTCTAAATTAACATCTACGTCAAATGGTGCTCTAATTATGTAATTATCAGATGTTCTCAAATAAACAGAAAAAGGCATTTTAGAGTTTACATGCATGTCATCTGAAGGCAAATTTAATTCCAAGATAAGATCATCTGGAAGATGAGTTTCATTGTTACCTATCTGAATTTTTTGAGAAGATGTTTTTGAGTTTAATGATGCAGTAATTACAGCATTACCTGTCAAATTTCCAACAAATACATCAAATGAAGCATACTCTTCATTTGCTTTTAAGATAATTTTTTCCGGAACAGATACCAAAGTAGGTTTATCAGAGGATAGCATAAAGGTCACATCTTTTGAAGATGTAATCGGAGTTCCGCTCTTACTTAGAATGAAAATATATCCAATGTGATGAACGCCTTGTCCTTCATCAATATGAGATGGAGTAATTGATAACTTGATAGAATAATCAGTAAGTGAATCAAGATTTTGAGCAGATGCAGATTGTAAATGTAAAGGCAATAGAACAATAATTGTTAAAAGAAAGATGAGAGATTTTTTGTGAGTCATTTTTGTTTACCATAAAAAGTAAAAAAGGTGGGGTTAACCACTTTGTTGACCTGCTATAATTGTCCCTACAAACACTGCACCATTAGCTGTTGTCAGTTTGAACTGGGTATCTCTGCCATTTTTGATGTTTTCACCAAGCTGCATCACTATTGATACTTGTTGTCCTGGTTGAAGTTCAGCAGATGATGTACCTAAGAAAGATCCAGGTCCAGCTGTTAGAACACGGTATTGACCGTTAGTTGGTGAACCACTAGTGTAATTATACACTGAGCCACCAAATCTAATTTCACCTAATGTGACTTTACTAACACTATTACTCTGTAGATAGACTGTTACTTCCTCGCCTAGTACAAGACCATTACCTGGAGTATTACCAGCAGAATAAGTCGTACCATCGTGGTTTAACAAATCAGTACCATCAGAGGCATCATAACCAGTGAATTTCAGAGATTCGATGTTTGGGGAACCGCTTACTTGAGCAGAACTAAAGAATCCTTGTGAGAACACAAAGACAATACTTCCACCTACAACTGCGATAGCGACTAAAAGAAGTGTTGCAATGATTGGAGCAACTGCTCTTCTAGAGGTCATTTTTTGTTTTTTTGACGTTATGTATGTCATTCTTGATTGTATAAAATTAAAAAAGATGTTAAAGAGATCTGTGTTCAAAATGCACTACATTTTGCAAAAGTGTGCATTTGTAATTAAAAATGAACAAAATTATGAACCGTTTACTTGTAAAACAATCTCATTTAATGGGCCAATTGAAAAATTATTGGTAGTCTGCCCTTGTGCTAAAACATACATCACATACATTTGATCATTTGTCACACTAGGAGCTTTTGCACTAAATTGGATGGTATCTGCTTGATTAGATGCATCTCCCAAATTGGTCGAGGTTACACCTATTATTTGAGTAGAACCATCACCAAATGTAGTAATTGTTGGAGGATTTACAAAACCATAATTATTTACAATTTGCACATCAGTCCAATCTTTTGGAACATTGATAATTAACTGTGCTCCAGATTTTATCCAAGTACTTGTGCTAGTATCAAGATCAGCAAAAACAATATTAAATGTTTGAGTACTACCTGGAACTATTCCTGTTCTTGTAGATTGTATATCGGCATTATTTCTAGAATCCACATTACTAGAGAGGTAGACATTACCAATTACTTCAGTACCATCATACATTGTAGTCTGATATCCAGATTTACCAAATGAACCAACTGTTGTAAATACGGATGCCTGTACCACTACAGTTTCTAAAATATTTTGTCCAGCAATAGTTCCTGGTAAAACTCTTACAAGAAATTGCTGCGTTGAGTTTGGAGCAATCACCACAGGATTAGCGTAATTTTGCCACATAATTACATTCTCAGAAGGGCAATTCCAGCTGTTTGTTCCAGTTGGAAAAATATTAACTGCTCCACAACTTGCAGCAAATATTTTATCATTGTTATTTGCCCCAGGAGCAAATGCAGTGATAGATAATTTACTTACTTCCATTGGAGCATTTACAGGGTTGGCTACATTGATACCCCATAATGCTTTATCATTTGAATCCCCTTGAGGAGAAGGAATTATCAAAAATAATTTTGGTCTGGCAAGTAAATCTTCATTTATGATATTATAATTTTGGTCTCCTCCAGTACTTTCTGTAGGTAATCTCAACGTACTTACATCAGAAATTGTATTGCTGATAACAGTAGGACCGTCAAGCTCTGTACCACTAGCATAACTAGAAAAATTAACAGGATCACCATTAGAACCAGATATTGTATAATCCCAAGAAAATAAAACAGATTCTCCAGGTGTAAGATCAACAGATACTGGAATTGGAGAAGAGGATGCAACAACTGCAAGTGCAGGAGTAACAGTTAGTGAACCAGGTGAAACATCTTCAATAATTGTCGAGCCAGTATTAGTCACTACCATTGCAACAGTTACATTTTGTCCAATAATTACATCTGGAGGATTTGTTATCATTTCTGCACGCAAACCATTAGAAGAAGGTCCAGTACCTATAGTTAGTTCCGCAGTTCTAACAGTACCCAATGTAGAAATTACTTTGACATCATATGTATCAGGAACCATGTAAAGTGATTGAGTAGACAAAACATTGGATGTAAAACCAGTTGGAACAAAAGCATCATCAGAAGTAACAGTAAAAGGTGTTGCAGGTTGAGTTGGCAGAGTTTTATTTGTAATCCATATACGAGATATCTCTACGGGGTTTTGGCCATTATTATCAACTGAGACATTTAAAATATTATCGGCATCTGCAAAAACTGCAATTCCAAATTGTTCTTGTTGTTTTTTTAGTTCAATATCCGCAACCACTCTTTGGGTATTTACAATATCAGTTTGAGAATCAAGAGCAAGACTCATTGCAGAAAAACCAGCAATCATCAAAACAGTAAAAATTAACGCACCAACAACAGATGAAATTCCACGCCTAGAATTTGAAGTATGTAATAAAATATTGATCATCTTGCATTACCACTCTCAATTAAAAATTCTACAAGGCTAATACTACCAATATTTAGAAAAGTACGTATTCCCTTATTTAACAAAATATCTGAATCATCATCGCCAAGCTTAATCAAAAGATTAACAGTTTCACCACTTTTAATTTCATTATTACCAGATTGAATAGTTGACGAATCAGAAATTATTGAAAACATTCCATCGCGAGGATAGTTACCTCCAGAAGAGATATCTTGTAAAGTGTTCAAAGTAGCACCAGATGTTTGAATATCCCAAGGATGAGGGACGTTATTTAATTGAATACTCTCCAAAAAAACTGAATTAATACTGTTATTTTTAATTTTAATTATAATAAATTCAGAACCTCCATTTGATGGAAGTTTATCTGAATTTATTACAGAACATGTATCACCACATATTTTATTATCAAATTGATTATCAAGATTAGATATTTGCAACAAGGTAGTAGAATCGCGTGTATCATATCCCAACAATTTGATTGATTTTGTTGCAGTATCTAATGATGAAGCAGTAGCCAAATTTCCAGAGATAAAAGAATCGTTTACAAAATAAGTTAAAGTTGTGGCACCAGTCACAGTTATTCCCATTAGCAACATTGTCGAAATAATATCTGTGATGCCTCTCCGTTTAGATCCATGAGATTGTTTTCCCAAGTTTAACATCAAATAATTTTTCATTTCAATCCTATGTGTTGTACGGACTAGCTACAGTAGAAAAGAAATTACCTTTTGAGGTGGTAATAGAAATTTTATATTCAGATGTACGATATAAAGGATCATCCCAAGTTTGTGAATTTAGATTTGCATTGACAATAACAGGATCACTTGATTCTTTTATCTGGATGGTAGTACCAGCACTCTCATCCCAATTCACAAGAATATTTTGGGTATTAAGTTTTACAACGGTTATACTTTCAATTGTTGATTCTGTCGTACCAATATTTGCCAGATACAATATGATTTGATCAGTTCCAGGCTCAAATCGAACATGTTCAAACATTAAATTTTCTCGAAATGCTTCATTTTTTGCCTTATCATGAAAAGTCAAGTCATATGAAAATGCATTGATTTGATTCATGCCATTAAACAGAACTACAGAACCAATAGACGTAACAACTCCCAAAATTACAACACTGCCCATGACTTGACTTACTGCACGTCTTTTTTTTAGGGAGTTAGATAATGGGTATTTCATTTACGACCACCATTATTTGCATACCAAACAGAAACAAATTCCTCTACACGTGAAATAATTTTTGAAAAATCAGGATCAGAAATCAAGTTTATTCCATAATGTTTTGCTAAATTTTCGACTCCATCTTTTACATCAGATACAGTGACAAAGAAAGTATTTTTTGGATCAATATCCAACTTAGGAATTAAAACAGAATTCATATCAGACTCATCTACCCCTGAAGATTGATTTTTAATAAAAATTAAAATTGAATCGTCATTTGATTTACTTTTACCAAAAATTGGAATTTCGTGTACATTTCCACTCTTCCCTTTAACACGAGCATTTAATTCAGCTGAAAAATTAAAACCATTTAACAATTTCATCAATTCATCTTTGATTTGAGTTGTATCAGAAACATTAGAGATATCAGAATTCTTTAATTTGTAACAAAATGTAGTGATGAATTTTCCAGAATTGGTATCAAAATCATGATCATGATTTCTACAATGAAGTTTTATAACTGCATTATCAAATTTTTCTACACAATCTTCACATTGATACCACATCGCAGGAACACGAATTTCTTTATCAAAATTTTTGATTTCTTTCATACAAGAGGGACAAATTGAATGCGCGATGTTTGAAAAATCAAATTTTTTACTTTCAGCAATATATCCACATTTTTTATGTTCAAACAGGTTTAATTTTTCTACATTCATGGAATGACATTTAGGGCAATACAATCTCATGCTTGATGAAAAAACTGTAGGATGTAATGGACAGACGATTAATTTTTCATAGATGTGTTTAGCTAAAATTCCATCTGAGACTAGATCATCTAAATATAATACATTGTCATGAGGTTCTCCTATTTTGGACAGAATTGGATAGTAGATGTGACCCTTAGTATAATCAATAAATGGTTTAATCGTTTTATCATCTAATTTTTGTACCTCCTGAATCAGATTCACAGATTTACTAGTTGAGGGCCTAGGCAAATCAGGCTCAAAATTTGCTTTTGTAGGTTCATCAATAGTATCTGACTCCTTTTTTAGAAATGAAGAGATTCCACCAACGTGAGGAAATTTAGAATCAGGCTTGGATTTAGTTCCACTAGGTTTTCGTCCAAACATCAAGTACACACCTCATAAGATAAGAGCGTAACACATACCATGGCTACATGTATTAACTAAAACCACAGTAAAAGCAAAATGTTGTTCAAATGAACGAACAAGCGTTAAAAGACAAAGCAGTTATAAAAATACCTAAAAATGAGGCTAAATATATTTAAGAATAAAATTTCAGCAGTACAAAAAATACAATATGAGCATAAAAATATTGTAAAATCAAATGAAAATAAGATAGAAGAGAAATCTCAACATGTTAAAGAAAATGAAAAGAAAGTTCCACAGTTTATGACACTTTCAAAGTTAGATTGGGACAATAATGAGATTCATGCAGGAATAATAAAAGATCCAACAGCAAAAGGAGGATTAAGATATCAAGTCATAGAGCCAATATTAACAGAAAGAGACCAAAAAGCTTTTGACATTATTAAAAAACTGTTAATGACAGAACTTTCAGTATCACTTGGAGATATTAAATCAAAAAAAGATGCAGAAAGAAGGCTAAAAAATAAAATCGCAATAATGATTAAAAAATACAGATTAAAAATTCCACCAAAAAATATCGAAAGGATAAATTATTTTGCAGTTCGAGATTTTGTATACCTTGGAAAGATTGAACCGCTTATGAGAGATCATATGATTGAAGAAATAAGTTGTGATGGGACAAACATTCCAATTTATGTATGGCATAGAGAACACGAATCAATTCCAACAAATATAATCTTCAAAAATGAAGCTGAGTTAAATAATTTTGCAAGAAAAATGGCATATGTTTGTGGAAAACATGTATCAGTTGCAGATCCAATCATAGATGCATCGTTACCGGGTGGAAGTAGAATCAATCTAACATTAGGTCATGAAATTACAAAAAGAGGGAGTACATTTACAATCAGACGTTTCAGAGCAGATCCAATTACAGTAATTGATTTAATCAAATTCGGGACAATGTCAGTAGATATTGCGGCATACATGTGGTATCTCGCTGAAAAACGTGCTACAATGCTTATTGCAGGAGGTACTGCAAGTGGAAAGACTACTGCTCTAAACGCTCTTGCGACATTTATCAGACCTGGACAAAAAGTAGTCAGCATAGAAGACACACAAGAATTGAATCTACCTCATGAAAATTGGATCCCAGCTGTTTCAAGGCAGAGCTTTACAGATACACAGATTGGAGAAATCAATCAATTTGATCTACTCAGAGCAGCACTTAGACAAAGACCAGATATAATTATTGTAGGAGAAACTAGAGGAAGAGAGGCTTATACATTATTTCAGGCAATGGCTACAGGTCACGGAGGATTTTCATCAATACATGCGGATTCAGTTGATGCAACATTAACAAGATTAACATCTTCACCAATGGACGTTCCAAAATCGCTCATTTCAAACAGTCTTGATTTGATTACATTGCAGCTAAAAATCAGAATTGGTGAAAAATCTGCAAGAAGAATAATTCAAGTATCAGAAATAAACGGTATCGATGAAAAAACTGGAGAAATTAAAACTCATGAGATATTCAAATGGAATCCAAAAGAAGACAGACATGAATTCATGGGAGATAGTGTAGTGTTTAGTAAAATAAAAGAAAGAGACGGGGATACGGATGAAAAGATCAATTATGAATTAACAAAAAGACGACTAGCATTAGAATGGATGGCAAAAAAAGACATTCGGGATCACAAAGAAGTCTCAAATAACATCATGGAGTATTACTCGGATCCTGAAAGATACTATGAAAGAAAGAGGTTAGAGATGTAACATGACAAAAACAAAACAAAAACAACAAGAAGAATCAGTCGGAGTCATTCATGTGTATAGTTACAAGTTGCTTAATGAACATATAAAATTTCTATATCCAAAATTCAAACCGCTAGAAAAATCAATCAAACAAGCAATGATGCCAATTCCTTTTGAAGTATACGTTTCAAGCATGGTTTTCTTTAGCATTATTGGTGGAGTTTGCGGTGCAATAATAGGGCTAATGGCATCTCAATTAATCAACATACAACCTGTGATTGTGGGTTATCTTCTTCCACCAATTGCAGGATTAGTCTTAATGGCAATGACATTTGGGGTTTTGCAAATCATTCCTCCAGTCAAAGTAAAAAACAGATCAACAAAACTGCTAGAAGAAATTCCACATTTTATTGGATACATGTCGACGCTTGCAACAAGTGGGTTATCATTAGAAGATATTTTCAAAGCAATATCAAAAGAAGAGACAGATGAAGACATTGTAAAGGATGCACGTTTCATTACCAGAAACATTGAGATTCTGGGAATGGATTTAATCACAGCAGTAAAAGATCTAATCAATAGAACACCACCAGGACCATATTCAGAATTACTGGAAGGAGCTATTGTTACATCTCAATCAGGTGGGGATTTGAAAGAATACTTTAACGCTACGGCAAAAGTTCAGCTAGAAGAAAAAAAGATGTTATTACAAAAAACTACAGAATCGCTTGGTTCTGTTGCAGAAATATACACAATTCTCTTAATAGTATTTCCACTGCTTGCAGTTATCATGTTATCAATCATGGGCATTATGAGTCCAAGTTTAGGAGGTTTTGACTTGCTTACACTAATGAACATACTGACATTTGCAGTAATTCCACTAAGTGGGGTATTGATGTTAGTAATGATGGATACCATGGTGCCAAAGAGGTAAAACATGCAAAAAATTGATAGAAACCAAAAAGAGATTTCAACAAATGAAATAATGCCAAAAAAGTCCATTTTAAAAAATGAGATTGTAAAATCAATCATGTTTTCAATTGTTGCGTCAATTAGTGTAATTGTAATTAGTTTAGAAATCTCAAGTGTAGTTGAATCAACTATGATCAAAGATGTCGGGATAATATTTGGAATCATGGTTGGAGTCATTCCATTAACAATTCATCAATTAAGAGAAGTGCAAAGAAGAGATAGTGTAGATAGGAACATGCCAGTATTTTTATTAGCATTACTAAGTTCTGTTCAAAGCGGCTCCAATCTTATCAAAGCAATAGAACAAGCAGCAGATAGAAACTTGGGAGCATTAACTCCTGAATTAAAGAATCTTAAAGCAAACATCAGTTGGGGAACGCCATTAGAAGACGCATTTGAGAATTTTGCAAAGAGAACAGGCACAAGAGTATCACGACGTGTAACTGTACTACTTGAGATGGCCATGAAGATAGGAGGAGATGTAAGTGAGAACTTGGAGATGATTCAAAAACACGTCTCAGAGATGCAAAACATTGAAAAAAGTAGAAAGTCAGCTTTGCAACCATATACATATACAATTTACATTTCATTTGCAGTGTTTTTAGCAGTTGCAGTATTACTAACTACTAGCTTTTTTACTGAGATTGAAAAAGTTCAAGATGGACTGTTAGCTGCAGGTAGTGGAAAAGATGGATTGTTTGGATCATTAGCAGATTTAGATGTATCAAAATTAGAATCAGCGTTATTTAACATGGCAATAATTGAAGCAGTCTTTGGAGGAGTAGCTGCAGGAAAGATAGGATCTGGGTCGTATGTTGCAGGAACAAAACACGTTGTGGTAATGATAATCATGGCAGTAATTGCATTTAATGTATCATAGTTTCATTTCAGACATTTTTGATTACAAATGTATGAAATGTAATTAACAGTCATAAAATTTTATTCAACAAGTTGTTAGTAGATGATCTAACACACTGATCCTTTAGTTCTCATCGATTAGTCATTAGACATAGATGAAAACGATCAAACTGGGAAATTATGCGCAAGTGCTAAATGCAATCACACAAAAAATCCTCATGCAAGAAAAACAGGAGAGAAATTAATTTGATGACATTTCAAGATCAAATAACAGGCATTGCATCAGAATTGGAAATGATTTTGGATCTGGATGAACTAGAAGCTAAAGTATATTTGAATTTATTACGGGCTGGACCAATTACAGCAAGTGCACTAGCAAAAGAGCTGGACATAGACAGAGCAAGAATGTATAGAACGGTAGACAAGCTAGTAAGCAGAAACATAATTTCAACAACATTATCTAGTCCTAAATTATGTATTGCTGCAGAACCACAAGATGCATTAAAAATTGCACTAAGAAAAAAAGAAGATGAAGTAAACAGAATTAAAAAAGATGGAGAAGCAATTATTGAAAAAATCAATAGTGAAATTACAACTAAACAGGGCACAAACGTGCCTACATTTAGAGTGGTACAAGGAAGGGGAAATATTTATGCAGACATTGCACAGCTAATTGAAAACTCGTCAGGAATAATATACATCTCAACTACACTTGAAGATATTTCCAGAATGTATCATAGTGCGATACCTGAAAAGATCACCGTGTGTGAAAAAAAAGGGGGTAAAGTGAGATTACTTGTAGAACTAGATGATCCAAAATTAATTTCGTTTGTTAAAAGATTCAACGCAACTGAAACTAAAATTTGTAAATTACCATCAAAGGGAAGAATGGTTGTTCAGAAAGATAAACAAATGATCATGTCAGATTCAACAGCTGCTAGTCAAATGTCTTCAAATTCAGAATCAGATTTTTCTTTGTGTACAAATTCATCTGAGATGGTAAGCAACATACATAGTCTGTGTAGTCTTTTGTGGGATACTGCACAACCAATAACATCACTTGATGTAAAAAATTATATTAAAAAATAAAATACATAATTAAAATTTAAAAAAATTGTAATGATGGATTAAAATTATAGTATTTCATAGGTTTTGTAATCACCCTGGTTTCGTACACGTTCAAACCTCTTGAGAACAAATAATGCGGTTTCTCGGACATCAGGACTAGGATCATCTAGTGCTTTTTTAATCAATGATTCAGCTTCAAATGCTCGCATCAATCCAAGCGATTCAATGGCTTCATGTTTAGCCAAGATACTTTGGTTATGCAATGCAGTATTCACCAATACTGGAATTTTATTTCTCATGTTTCTTGCAGCTACTTGAAAACATGCTTCATGTTTTACAACACCGTTAGAATCATTTTGTAGTACCCATTCAAGAACATCAGAAACTTTTTGAAACAAAGGATCGCTTTGATCTTTATTTTCTGCTAGTTCACCAATTAACCAAACAGCATCCCAGCGTTTTGATTCATCAGTTTCATTTTTTAGTATTTGTTCACATTTTAAAAATCGCTCATTAGATGGCAGTGAACGAATCTTGTTTTCATCAAGTAATTCTATTCCCATTCTCACATTTGGAAACTAATGGTTTTTAAAACTACCGAATTAATAAGATATGAGAATAATAAAGGTAGGCTCTAAACGCCAACACCATGAATGAAAATAACGTACGGCAAAAGTTTATCTAAGATTATTAAATAAAAATGACTCATAAAATGTTAAACAAGAAAATTGAAAAACGCGATATTTCAAGAATTAGTCGTTTTGGGTTATTTGCTAAAGAAAAAATATTCAAAGACGAAATAATTTGGATATCAAGTGAAAAATATGTAAAAACAATTCACATGTCGGAACTTGAAAAACTAAACGATATTGAAAGACAAGATTGGATAAACCATTGTTATCAAATTGGAGATTATTATCATATGGATATTGATGATACAAGATTAATGAACCATAGTTGTGAACCAAACACAATTGATTTTCCTAAAGAGGATCCAAACGCAATAATTGCTGCAAGAGATATTGAAAAAGATGAAGAGATCACGTGGAATTATTTACCATTTATGAATCCATTTCAAGTCTTTAACTGTAACTGTGGAAGTAAGAACTGTGTTAAGATTGTTAGGAAATATGCAATAATAAAAACAGTTTGAAACAAACACAAAAGTATACCACAAGACATTGGTATACAATATGATAAAAATTGACTATCATGTATCAATTTCAAACTTAAAATATTAAATAAAATTAATCAATACTGACATCATGAGTCCTGAGATTGTTCCAGATAAGCTAGTAAGTTCAATTAATTACAAAATATTAGCGATCATTATTGGATTAGTATTAGGATTTCATTTTCTTGTAAACAATACAGAAGAATCAGATCTATTAGTATACATGTTTTCAATGAGTATACCAGCTAGTGTTGCAATTGTTGGTTTTATAGTTGCAAGAAGATACACGGGTACTTTGGTATATGCCAAAGCATACAACATGTTAGCAATAGCATTTCTATTCATGTTATTTGCAGAGTTCACTTACTTCATATATGAACAATGGTTAGATTTAGAACCATACCCATCAATTGCAGATGTGTTTTTCTTTATGTTTTATCCAATGATAGTGATTTATTTAATTATCAATGTAAGATTTTTTGCTCCTAAATTATCAAAATTAGGCGTACTGATAATTATAAGTATTCCATTAATTGCCACGTCAACATATCTTGGTTTAACAATTGAGGACTATGGAAGTTTTGATTTCTTTTATGGAATAATTTTTGTAGCGGCATCATCAGCAACATTAGGATTAGCTATTCATGCAGCAAGTATTTTCAGAGGAGGATTAGTAGGAACAGCATGGCTTGTCCTAGTGTTAGGAATCACAATTAATTTGATTGGAGATGTGTGGTATTATTATATCGAGGTAATTGAATCATATTCCTTAGGACATCCAGTAAATCTTTGTTGGTATGCAGCATATCTTCTAATTCTTTATGCACTTTACAAACATAAAACATCCATCTAAATTATAATATACTAAATTTTTTACAACAAATATCAAAAATAGAAATTATTGAACGTATTTGTTAAAATCTATCTAGCAGGAATAGTTTGTAGTATCATACTATCATGGAGTGAAGTCTTCTTCAGTTGGACTTTAACTACAACTACATTTTTTTCAATATCCATCTTCACATTATCAAATATGGATTCATATTTTTTTATCTTTTTACCATCTGAAGATATTGTGTAATCATTGGAGATTAACAATCCAGATTCAATTAGTTGGTTAATCTTTCGATATCCAGATGTTTGTGGAACATGGCAAGCATCTAAAATATCAGCGATGATAAGAGATCTGTCTAAAACAGTTCCAATTATTGCTTTTTTGTCTTCATCTGCAAATGATTCTAAAAATACTTTAGCCAATTCTTGATCTTTAATTATAATCCAGTTATCAACTGCTTTCTTTTGTTGTTTAAGATCAATTATATTTTGTAAGAATTTTGTTTCCAGTCCATCTGCACCAGCTCCAAAAAATTCTCTTAAAACACCATCAAACTTGTGAAAATCCTTTATTGCCTGAACTAGACCCAACCCATAGCGTTCCATTAAACGCTGTTCAATTTTATTTAATGTGGGCTTACCAAGATTTATCTCGATCGATTTACGTAACGTTGGGGCCAATAAATTATCCAAGCTATTTGTCAATGTTTGAATGTAAACATCATGTCTATTAAACTAATTGTCATAATTATTTTGAAATAACACATTGAAAAATATCATAAAATAATATAATAATCATTCATATGCATTATTTAAAAAAAAGTGATCGCTTAAAAAAGTTGCACGTAATTTCGATGATCACGCACACATAATTACATTTCAACACAAGTGAGCATCATGTAGTAATTTGTACAAAGTAGTAAGTGTCTCAACATAACATACCAATGCATATCACCAAAAGTGGAAATAAGTAGTTAGGAATATGAATTTAGCATATAGAAAAGGAGATCGAGTTAATTGACATTACAAGAAAATGGTATATTAAGAAAGACAGATAATGTGTCCATTAGAATAGATTCAGACCTTAGCAATAAGCTACATGAAAAATCAAATGAGCAAAAAATCAGTCTCAATACTTTGATCAATCATCTTTTAGAAAAACAAGTCAATTGGAATGAATTAGCAAATGAAATGGGATGGGTATCTATGTTTAGATCTACATTTAGAGAATTAATGGATTCAAATACAAAAGAAAAAATTCAAAAAATTGCTGAAACTACTGGAACAGTTGATCTAAAAAATTCCTTAAATTACTTTTACGGGCACATCAATCTAGATTCAATTTTAGATCTTTTCAAGAAGAGATGTCAAAGTATGAATGTACAGTTAAGAATTATTCCTATCAACACCTCAATTAAAATCATCATTCAGCATGATCTTGGCAAAAATTGGCCATTGTTTATAATTAAACAGATGAATTCAATACTAAACGAGATAGAGTATAGAATCATCAATGAGGACTATAATAGTCAAGGGTTCTCATTTGAAATTGTCAAAATAGGAGATGAATAGAAAACCTAGGCTCAAGAAAACTCAAATTTTCTAGACTCAAAGGATAATATTCTTAAGGATCGGCACATTTCCAAATATGGGAATGAGCGTATTGGATATTGCAAGGAAATCCCATTATGGGTATTACTTCATTATCATAGCGGCAGCATTAGCAGCATTAGTACACGTACTTAGTAAACCAATGTTAGAAGTTGGAACCAGTCAAATTGAGATCAATCCCATCGTCATGGCATTTTTAGTGTATTTTATCTGTGGGGTATTCTTCACACCGCTTGTAAAAAAATCACCAAAAATTTCCAAAATAAGCAGAAGAGACATCACATTCATGTTATTAATTGGAATTACAGAAGGAGCAGGATTAATTACTTATTTTTATGGAATAAGTACTTCTACGGCAGTAAACGCATCAATATTCAGCAATAGTGAAATCATTTTTGCACTAGTTATTGCAATGTTAGTATTCAAAGAAAGACTACACATCAAAGAATGCATACCTTTTTCAATGATCATCATAGGAATGATGATAATTCCAATAGGAAATGATCTTTATCAGAATGATTTCAGTTTTAGTCTAGTAACAGGAGATTTACTAATAATATTTTCAGGATTATTGTATGCTATAGACATTACTTTATGTAAATATCTAAGTGAACGATTTGATGTAAAAAAAACAGTACAAGTTGTATCATTTACATGCGCTGCAATTACAATCTCAATTATTGCACTATTTCAGATTCCGATTGATATTGAATTGGCACAAATTCCAAATATTTTGGTAATGTCAATAGCAGGTACGGGTATGTCTACATTATTTTTCTTGATGGGTTTGAAGCTAATAGGAGCAGTAAGAACAGTATTGTTATACTCAACCACATCAATATTTGGAATTATTTTTTCAGGATTAATTCTTTCAGAAGTAGTCACATTTACAGATATCATATCAGTAGTTCTAGTATTATCAGGAATATTTTTGCTTAGAAACAGACTTGCAGAGACAGAAACTATTGGTCCAAAGCATAAAACTAGTAACCGTAGTCATGCAAACCATGTATCGTTTACAAAGAAGAGAAAAACATCAAATGTTTCTAAATGGATTCACAATAAAGTTGCTGAAAAGATCAGTCAAGTATTTCCAAATTCAGGCATAGGTTAATCCTAAAAAATACCATTATTACCACATAATGAAATTAGGCTCAAAAATAATTTTATAAAATCAGTTTCGATATACGATAAAAAATACGCATCATTTTCATTTTACTTCAAGACAAAGCAGGCATGAATAATTCAGAAAATAATTCAAATGTAGTGAAGTGTATGTATGTGTACACAATTACGCGATCAGAGTTATAAGCAAAAAATAATCATTTCCAATAATGGAAACAGCCACAAGCATGCTACAATTAGGCAATTTTCCCGTAGATAAAGCCAATTATGAAGAGATAAAAGAATATTTCAGTACATTTGGATTGACCCCAAATCAAGTAAAGGTGTTTTTTTACCTTGGAAAGGTAGGTCAACGATCAGCATCAGATATTGCCAAGGCTGCAGATATTCCAAGAAGCGAAACATATCATTTGTTAACTGCATTACAAAACAAAGGAATAGTTTCTGCAACTTTTGAGCATCCAATTAAATTCTCAGCATTACCCATACAGGAAGCAATTCATGTTTTGGTCAGTACAGAAACTGAGCGCCTAAAAAAATTAAAAAAATCAGGCCCAATTTTAGAAAAATTATGGGAAAAAATTCCAGGAGTCTCAATAGATCCCAATGAAGAACCAGAAGAGAAATTCCAAGTACTTCAAGGGGGTAATCAGGTAAATAGCAAGATATTTGACATGATATTAAATGCAAAAAATGAATGCAGAATACTCGGTTCAGAAAAAGACATGATAAAATTTTACCATGCAAATTTCTTAGAAGCATTAAAAGAGCGCAATATTGATTACAAAATACTATCACCTGTTTCAAAAAAATCACAATACATTTTCAAAAATATGGATAAAACAAAAATTAAAGAATTATGCCCAACTGTAAAAGATAATTTGTGCTTTCTGATCAAAGATGATGATGAAGTGTTATTTTTTATTAAAAATTCAACAGGAAGCAATAGAGAGATGAGAGCAATTTGTACCAATTCAGAGACAATAATTTATTCAAAATCTTTATTGTTTAACAATTATTGGTCAAACGAAAGCATAGGAGATTCAAATTGAGCAGATGCAGTTGTGGATATTGTACAGAAGACAAAGATAGTTTCGTATTACACTTAGTTAATGGGTGGTATGATCTTAGAAAAGATCATTCATTAAACAGATAGCAAAACGATTCTAAATTAAAGACTCGTCACTTACTTCAATGGGTTTTCTTCCCATAAATCCAGAATCTTTTTCATGCCAAAATTTTATTTCAGTTTCACCATATTTCCAACAGAGCCAAACTTCTTGGTCAAATCGTTTAGATGGGAAATCAAGTAAACCCTGCTCTACACTTTTAACTACTACACCGGTATTTTCAAGCATTTCTAGTGCTTCATAAAATGTAGTAATTGCAGAATTGAGTTTTTGCTTAAGTAAGATATAGACTTCAAATGAGTCAGTAGACATACTTGTTTGGATTTCATGTTCCAATTTAGAGATCTCATTCTTTTTTGCTAGTGTAAACTCAAATTTCTTGATTACATCTGGTAGGGCTTGATTTGCTTCATTTATGGTAAAATATGAAAACATGTTGTAACCACTTCGCACTTGATTAAATATCTTAGGTGCAAATTTATTATCATTAATTTTGATGAAATATTATGAATGAAGAAGAAATTGAAGGATTAATTACTCAAACAATCAACGGGGCAGCATTAACAATTCCTGCATATCTAGAAGACATAAAACAAAATCAAGAATCACTTAAAGTAGAAAATCCACAAGAATTTGTTTATGGAATGATTATGGGTATGGCACTTGGAATGACAGGGGCATTATTAAGCACGCAAACAGAAATGCCTTCAGCCGAAGAACAAATGAAAGTAAGAGACATCATATACAAATACATCCCAGAGATAAGAGAAAAGATCTTTAGTTGATAGAATTTACCAGAGATGAAGAAGTATTTCTTCAATCTATAGAAGAAGCTAGAATTGCAACATCTCATTCAGATATTCCACATGTAAAGCCAGTATCATATATTTTTCATAATGGATTTATTTTCATTGCAACAGATTATCAAACTAGGACGTTTAAAAATTTGAAGATAAATCCAAAAACAAGTGTAACAATTGATATTTATGAATCAGGAAAGCACAAGGCGGTTTGTATTCAGGGCAGAGTGGAAATATTAGAAAAAGGAAAAGAGTTTTTAGACATATACAAAAAATTTGAAGATAAATTCCCATGGGTTAGAAATGAACCATGGAAAGAAAATGAAGCACCGTTTCTTAAAATTATATCTACAAACAAAACAAGTTGGGGAATAAATAAGAAATAAATGGAAAAATTAATGATTAAGTTGCAATTTCAGGTTCTATTTGAGCCAAAAGACCTTGAACTGAAATTGGTTTTTGGTGTGTTGAACGAACGCCTAGTTCTTTGAGAAATTTAATCTGATATTTATCAAGTTCCAGCGCACTTACTACAACAACTTTTCTAATTTCAGAGGATTTTTTATCATTTAAATCCAGAAGAAAATCAATCCCACTATAATTAGGCATGCACATATCAAGCAAAATTAGATCATAATTATTTTTCAACACCATATTCAGGCCTTTTTTTCCATCAGTTGCACTTTCAAAATGATGATTTTTAGTCATAAGTATATCTGCAAATACTTCACTGATTTCTGGAACATCTTCGATGTGTAATATTTTCATAGTGTTCTATGTATAGATATATTCATAAAAATTAGTTTGTGCATTTGCGCAAACTGAAATTTAATTTAATGTTGCAGATAAAGATTACGCACGAAAGATAACAATCAAGTGTTTTCAGCTAATTTACGAATATGACTGGTATCTTTTTGATATGCCAAATCAAGAGCTCGTTGAATTTCATCCAGGCTCTTTTTTGTGGTTGTTTCATTTCCTTTAATTATTTTGCATTCCTGAATTATTGGCAGTCCACAGAAATTCCTATACTGAGCATATGAAACTACGCAGTGATAGATTTTTGGATCGTCATTAAATTTATACTGAATCTTAAAAGGCAATCAAAACTATGATAATTGATATTACTAATAACTTTTGAGACAGGTAGTTAAAAGAATATCAAGATGGAATAGGATTCTTTATAGACTTTAAAAGACTAACTAGTTTTTCAACGGGATATGGTTTTTCTAAAATCATAGTTGGTTTTAATTGCATAATTTTTTGAGTTATTGATTTATCACTATTTCCAGTTAACACTATTACAGAAGCGTCTGAATCAATTTTTTTTATGTGTTCTAGACCATACAGTCCATCATAATTAGGCATTGCAATATCCATCAATACAAAATCAGGTTTTAATTTAGCATACAAATTAACTGCTTGTAATCCATCAGTGCCAGTTCCCATAATATTAAAATCTTCAAGAAGGAGATATTCAGAGAGCAAATCCAGTATATCTTCGTCGTCGTCAATTAATATTACTGAGCCATTCATACAATAATTTTTCATATATACCCAATATTCTACCGTATGTTATTTTATTAAATAACATAAGATTTTCATAAGTTAAACATTGAAAAATATATTCCAAGACAGGATAAACCTACTAAAAATTATAAACTAGATAATTAATTGTGAGAAGGAAAGTGATTTGCATTTTCATAGATATTTTTTGATATTACATTACAGCGATTTTTAATTTGTTGAAAATACATTTTTGTTTCGTCATCAAGTGATTTTTTAAAGCGAAGTTCAAGCATTTGAGCAGATAGTCCTATAACAGTGACATCATCAATAATCTTATTTAAAAAAGTAGGCAATTTTGCGATCTTTATCACAGTCATCGTATTAATAATCAAAATATTAGAATATAACAAATATTTGCCAAAATTGGAAACGATAGCATGAAGAAAGCTTGGGTATGGTCAAGATCATATCAAAATGAGTAAAAAATAGATTTATCAGTTAAAAAATATGCAACTAAGATTAATTAGTATGAATATCTTAATGTAATCATGCCAGGATTAGATCATCTTATTGCAAAATCATTAAACAATATAATTAAACAAAATTTAGGGGTAAAAACCATCCAAAAGATCGAAAATAGATTATTTGAAAAATACGGAATTTCGTGGAATCAATCACTGGAGGAATTTGAAAAACTAGATTTTGTTTTAAAAGAATTATTTGGAAATATAGGTGCAAAAGGTCTAGAACAAAGATTTTGTAATGCCATATTCGATACAAAATCAAAGAAAAACACAGAGAATTGGATTATAATTTGTGATCCAGATATCAATTCCAACATAATTCAAACATTTGGAGATTTAGAAAAAAAGAAAATCATAGAATCAGTAATGGAGTCACCAAAAATAATCTATGAGATAATTAAAGATTGTAGTCTACCTCAGACATCAGGATATAGAAAAGTTAATGCATTAATTGATGAGGGATTTTTAATTCCAACTGAATTTGAAATTAAAGAAAATAAGCGAATATACAAATACTCAAGCATAATTAAGAATCTGAAAATAGACATAAGCTCAAACAAAATCAAAGCTAGTGTTTTGCTAAATGAACCACAACAAAATCAATGTTCATTTTTACAAATTGTTACAAAGTAACACAGATCAACACAAATGCATTTGTTGTATAAATAGCGATCATCATAATTTTGAAGAGTTATTTACTCTAAAAAATGTGAAAACATGTGAAAAAATCCAAACGAGTAGTAATTGTTGATGATAATATTGACATTACAGGAGTTTTTGCAGATATTTTCGAGTTAACAGGTAACAAGGTAGTAGGGGTAGGTCACGATGGAAGAGATGCTTTAGAGTTATTTCTGAAACACAAACCAGACTTTATTTTCATTGATGTAATGATGCCTGTGATGAATGGGATAGACGCCTTGAAAGCAATTAAAGAAAATGATCCAAACGCCAAGGTAATAATGGTCACCGCGGACAATAGCACAAACACAATAAAGGATCTAGAAAAACTCAATGCAACGGCAATAATTTTCAAGCCGTTTAAAATTGAAGATATTATTAACATCATTGAAAAATTTGAAGATTAAAAAAGAAATAAAAAGATGAATTGCTATTTCACAAATTATGTCAAATAAAATCAAATGTTCTCACATTTTAGTAACAAAACAGAGTGAAGCAATTACAATCTATGAACGTCTAAAAAAAGGTGAAAAATTTGGAAAATTAGCCAAAGAATTATCCATAGATTCAGGCAGTGCAAAAAGAGATGGCAATCTAGGATATTTTACAAAAGGAATGATGGTAAAACCATTCGAAGAGGCTGCATTCAAATTACAAATTGGCGAGATGTCTGAACCAATTAAATCAGAATTTGGATATCACATCATCAAAAGATTCGGATAAAGAGCAATTATGCTTTAGTTTTTAATTTTTAAAATTACAAAAATGCATCTAATCCTTTTTTATTAGATTCAATACCTTGATTTTTTTCTAGTACCTTTGTCATTTTTTCACCCATTGATTTAGCAGAAGTCATTTTTCTTTTTCCAATCCAATAATATGTCTCATCGATTGTATCTTTTGCAATAAGTACAACTAGCTTACCAGTATCTTTTCTTCCAGTTCTACCGCGTCTTTGAATATATCTAATTGAGCTTGGTACATTATCATAAAAAATCACCTGATTAACTTCAGAAATATCTAATCCCTCTTCACCTACACGTGTTGCAACTAAAACTCTAAAAAGACCATCACGAAAGTCTTGAACTGTTTGGATTTGTTTTTTTTGTTTTAAACCGGTTTCACCAGACTTTCCAATCAATATTCCAGCAGAGATACCCATTTCAGTCAACTTGTTAAAAATCACATCGACGGAATCACGATAGCTAGTAAATATCAAGGCTTTACCTGGAACTGATTCAATGATTTCTTTTAATTTTAAAATTTTAGAATGTTCTATTCCTTTTGATTGTGCATCATTTGCAAGATGTATTGCTCTTGTAAAATTAGGATCAATTTCAAATAGATCTTTCACACCAACACCTTTTTTTATTTTTGCACGCTCACAAAACTTCAAAAAAGAGGTAATACCGTGAGCTTCCAAAATGTTTAATGCATAATGAATTCGAATTGCGGTGAATAGTGGTTTTGCAGATCGTCTGTTTTGATTTAACACAAATTGCCTAATACGTAACAATGCAGATAATGACTTTTGATCAGCAAGTTTGATTCCATTTTTTCTAAGAATATCATATCGTTCATCTAAAGCTAATTTGAGCAATATTTGAATTGCCTTCATTTCAGGAGGAAGTTCAACATTTATCCATTCAGTGTTTGTCTCTTGAGTATATGGCTTTACATCAGGACTATCCTCGGTTCTTTCAGCAACATTTGAGATACGTAGTCGGATTAACAATTCAGTTGCTTTGTCTTTTTCACTTGGAAGTGTTGCAGTCATTCCAAGAATTCTCAGATTAGAATTTGCAAATCTATCGGCAATCCCAGAATATGCATAATCACCAACAGTTCGATGAACTTCATCAAAAACTACTAAACAAAATTGATCTTGAGAAACTATTTGTCGATCCAGATCATTTTTTGCAATTTCAGGAGTTGCACATATAACACTGTTGCCCCAAAGTTTTGTTCGTTTTTGAATTGGGTCTTCACCAGTAATCAAAGCAATGTCATCAATGGCAAGATGCTGTTTTAGGAATTCATAATGTTGGTTAACTAAGACTCTTGTGGGTGCTAAAAACAAGACACCACCAATACCTTTTGATAAATATTCCGCAATTACCTGTAATGCAATAGCGGTTTTTCCCAATCCAGTTGGCAATACCACAATACAGTTTTCTTGAATTGCCTGATTTGCAAGATTTACTTGATAATCTCTTTTTTCAATAGAGTTTTTTTGTATATATTTTCTGTTTAGATATTCCAATTCCATATACTGAACTAAACTTGGGTTTTATCGATTTTATGCTTTCGTGTAGTAAAGTATTAGCTAGTATGTACTACTATCATAACCAATGCCTAAATCAGAATTATTTGTGAGTACAAATCATCAAAAACTAATTACAAGCCAATTGAGCATTCAATGTGTGAGATTATCAAATCAATTCTTTTTGTTAATCTGTCAAATCTTCAAGCCATGATGGCTTTTTGAAGTCAGATAACAAAAAAGGTTAGAAAGAGATGCAAGAAATTGGAAACCAGTAAAAAATGGATATTTTTTGTGTTGCCATCTAGCATAACAGCTGAGGGACTACACATAGTCATACCTCTGTACGTGCTTTTTCTTGGGGGTAATGTAGTTGATGTCGGTATTGTAGTAGGACTTCATTATGCATTATCTGCTATTGGTGCAGTTTTTTGGGGGAAAATTATTGATAGGTTTCACATAAAAAGATCAATTTTGATTACTTGTTTTTCAGCCATTACAATTTGTAGTATGGGATTATTTTTTACAACTAATTTGAATTTAGTTTTTGTAATTTCATCAATTGCAGGATTTTTCATCATCGGAAAGAGTCCAGTAACACAAGTACTTGTAATGGAGTCAGTGCCAAACAATCAGTGGAGTAAATTATTTACACAAATTTCAATCATAACTAGTTTGGGAAGTCTAACTGCATTTTTAGCAGGTTCGATATGGGATTCTTTTTTTGATCTTAAACCATATTTCCTTTTTTGTGCAATTATGAGTTTTGCTGCAACAATTCTAAGTATCAAAGTGGGCAGTAAAAGCACCATTGAAAGACATACCGTAGTTCATTCAATTCATGGAATTAGGCATATTTTCAATCATAACAGATTACATTTTCAGCTAATATTCACAAAGATTCCCCATCCACATGACTTTAAACCAATCATATCAATTTTCCAAAGAAAAATATCTCATGAAATAGGGATACTGTTTCTTACAAACTTTTTATTTTATTTTGGTAGTAATATTTTCTTTACAGCATTTATACCATTTTTAAAAGAATTTAGATTTACAAATTCTGAAGTTTTTCTAGTATATATGGTTCAGACAATAGTATTACTTGTGATATTTTTCTTTGTTCCTCGTTTGATTTCAAAAATAACAGAAGAGCGGGCTACACAGATAGCATATTTACCAAGAATTTTAGGAATCATAATTGCTGCATCATTAATTCCAAGTATGGTTGGAATCAATTCTTTACTAACAGCAATAATTTCAACTAGCTTGATGGTTTCAGCATTTTCAGTTTTTAGTGTTTCAAATTCAATAATTCTTTTCAAAGCAATTCCTAAAGGTTTCGAAGGGAGGTATTTGGGAGTAAATAGTTTCATGGTTGGAGTCGGGATATTTTCAGGAGCATTAACTGCAGGTTACGTTTCAAATGCATTAAGCTATTCAGCTGCATTCTTAATCGCAATTTTCATTTTATTATTTTCACTTTTAATGTTTAGAATTTATCTAAAACATAGATTATCTCATAGAATTGTTTAACAAATACCAAATTTGTAGAAAAACAAGAATACAGATAAAAAGATTTTATTAAAAAATTACTAGCCTACAATCGTGGCATTATGTTTAATCTAGATTTTGCAGACACTATAATTATCGAGATAATTGCTACTGCTAAGATCATCACTGCGATTGCACCAAATTCCGGAACTACAACTCCATTATCTATTTCAACTTTAATTGATTGTTTGTGCTCTGATGAAAGTCCTTGATTAGCAGTGATAGTGTAAAAACCATTTTCTTTCCAGAGAGGACCTCCAGATTTCATCTCAAGAGAAAACTTACCTGTATTGTCAGGCGTGATTTGGGCAATTGAAACCAAGTTTCCTTGAGGCGAAGTTACAATTAATGTAATATCAGTTATAGAACTAGTGGTACTGCCAGATACAAGAATTCTATCACTACCAAATTCAGTGTCAGCGGATAAAGTAATGACACTCGGTTTTGTCGATATTATTCCAGAATCAGAGGATTTAACAGGAATTCCTTTTGGTAGAGTTGTTGAACCTATTACGGTGAATTGTATTTCTGCAGTTTTTTGAGTATCAGGATGACTTGCAATTACAGTGTAAGTTCCATCCTTAAAACTTGGAAGTGTTGGATGAAACAATCTTTTGAAGATACCGTCTTTATCAAATGATATTTGTGGAGCATAAACAGTTTCTCCATCAGGCGAGATAACAGTCAAAGTAAGAGGTTTGAATGTAGCAACGCCAGTTATTTTACCGGTAACTAATACAGAATCCAAAGAATGAATTTCAGATTGAGCAGTTGCCAATTCTATCATAGGTTCTGCAAAAGCAGAGACTGGAATAGACATTGCAATTAAAACTAGCAAAGCAATCTTGAGCACTTCATATATTGTAAAGTGTTTCTATATTAATTATCCTATACAAATCAATTAAGATCTGCTAAAATTAGGATCAGAGTAGAGTAAAACAGAGATTAACCATATGAGATCAATTTCTTTTCTTCCAACATTGAATGAATCTGATGAATCGCGTTAAATGCCTGTTCAGATGATTTGCCACCTGTACAAATTAATTTACCAGATGCAAATAGCAACATCACAGTTTTGGGATTAAGTTGTCGATGGATAAGTCCTGGAAACTGATCAGGCTCATACATACTACGAGGGAGTTTCTTAGCTGCTTCCTCAATGAGAATTTTTCCTCCTAAATTTACAGCTGTAACTACATTTTGAATCAGAATATTTGCGTCATTTTTAATTTTGATATTTTTTGAACGTAGAAGATTTATGACGTTATTTAGAGCAATATACGCATGTTTTTCTGATTTTGCGCCAGTACATACCATGTTGCCGGTTCTGAAAATTAATGTCGTAGTCTTTGGTAAATTTATCTTAAAAACTGCACCAGGAAACTGTTGTGGATTATAGCTTGAATTTGGAAATTTTCTTTTAATTTCATGTAAATCCAAACTTTGATCAATGGTTGCAGTTGCAACTACATTTTCAATACAAACAAGTGGGATGGTAAATGCCAGAATCTATGCTCCAATTTGATTAAAAGGGTGATTTGTTATATCGTGGTGTATAGCAGCATGTTGTTCTTGTTTGAATGTAAGATCACATCTATAACATTTCCAGGATTTCATAAATAATATAGAGTGATTTTTGAATATAACAATCACGTAGAAATCATTCACATAAATGATTAGAATATGCTAAATACTACAAAATAAATTAAATTTGAATTTTAAGATAAGATGAAGAATTTAACTAAAAAAGTTAATTAAAAATTTTAATTGTTTGATTCATCAAAGTTTTTGTTGGAATTACAATACTTTCATTTTGGTCATTTGTCACAATAACATGTAGTAAATGTGCTGCTGTAACTGTTCCAGATACGTCACCAATTTTCACTTTTTGTCCTACCTTAAGAATAGAACGTTGAGTTGAGGCACCCATTATGGATGCCGGAATCAAGTCTTTTAGTGCAAATCCCAAACCAATTGCAATTGATGCACCAATAGCTACTGCGATGCTCCAAGAGAATGCAGACACCAATATTGGTATAATGTCTTGACCTACACCTAATTGTGTGAAAGCAATTGCAAAGATTATTCCATAAATTACTGCTTTAATTACAGATATTATTAATCGTGGACTGCCAATATGATGATCTAGTAATTGGTGTTCAATCCATTTGCTAACAAAATTAACAACGATAGAACCAACAACGATTATCAATACGAAAGCTAAGAGATTTGGAACCCATAACCAGAGGCTTGTAAGAGCAGTAGAGAGTTGTTCAAACTGTAATGCATTAACTGCTGCTACTATAAAGAACAGGTAAACGAACCAACGAATTGTGGCTGAAATTAGCTTTACAGAATTAAATTTGCCATATACCTCTTCTGCCAGGTTTAGTTCCTGATTCTTTTGACTGGTTTTTTGGAGTAATTTTGTTACAGCCTTTGTTGTAACTCTACCTACGATTTTACCAGCAATAAAACCGATAATCAGTAAAATAGCTGCCGCGATTATTTTTGGAGTACTATCTGCAATGCTAATTGCAAATTCCTTTAATGCATCAGTTGTAGGCACATAGATTCCTTCAACAAAGCTTTCCTGGGCAAATGCAGAGTTAAAACTAGTGAAGATTAATGAAATGGACAATATTGCAATCAAATATTTTTTTGAGCTTTGCATGGATTTCTTCGTGAAAGGTGCCGGATTATTATACCTTGTGAGTTAAAGTTGTTATCTAGATAACATCTTTGCATTCACACTTTTTTTGTTTGTCTGAACGAGTGTACTTTAGTTTATGACAAACTTCACAGTATAATTGATTTGCCACATTAATACAAATACATCGCAGTATATCCATCTTTATCTTCATGCTTTTAACATACTAAATTGTAAAATTAGATTATTTTTTTTTAATTAACAATGTATTTTGTATTTCATGAAGACTATTGATGAATTTTTGTTTTGCTTCAAATTCATCTTTAACGGCAATGACTATTTCAGTTGGAGATAGCATTACATCTTTAACAACAAGCGGAGAGCTCAGACCCAACATTTCACATAAGATGTCAAAAACGTTTTGGAATTTTGAGTTATCTCGATACTTGTAAACAGTTTTTCCATCAACTATTTTTGGATTTGCATCTAGAGGGATTATCAAATTCGGAGAGCTTACCTCAGAGATGAATGTGTTGATGTCTTTATCGATAATATTTCTAAGATCTGTTTTGGTTCTTTCTAATTGTTCTTTTGCTTTTTCTAGTTCAACTAACTTATCATCATATCCAACACCTATCATTTTTGCAAAAGTCGACTCAGTTGAACGCTTAAGAGGAATTTCATGGAGTTGGACATTTACATTAGATAATGAGTCTTCTACATCATGTAATTTTAGGCGATTTTCCTTAATTTGTATGCCTAGATTTTCAAGAAATTCAAAATTAGACATGTCTTTTTAGCTAAATTGGTGGACTACATCCATCAAGCCTTGTTTAAATTCTTCAGTTGAGAGACCCCATCGACCATATTCATCTTTGTATCCGTCCCATGCTTCTTCAGCTTCTTTTGCTATCTCCAAAATCTTTGGTCCAATTGCCTTTGTATTTACAAGAACCGCAATACTTGCTTGTTCCCCATCCATTATTGGGATTTTTACAAAGATCATTCTAGACTCTTCAATGTTGAATTTATCTTTGATTATTCTTTTAATGGCTTCTCTCTCTTTAATATCAAATTCGCCTTTCACTTTAACTAAAACACAACAAGAATCACGTGAGCTTCCATTGTTTCGAATATCATTTTCATCAATATCAAATAGTAATGCATCTTCCTTTTTGCCAAGTTTATTTAAAACATCTTCCATGGTGTTATTTTTTGTAGAGGTCAACATATCTTTGCCCCATTGACTTTCAGACGGACTAACTGGCATAATCCATGGAATTGCAAATTTTGGTTTTTTTGTTGCAAGCCATGTACGATAGTTAGACATATCCCATTCAGTTTCTCTGGCAAATGAAGAAATAAACATCGAAATAGTGTTTGCAGCTATCAAGTTCATTCCCTTGTAATCTTTCCAACCAACTTCATGTTCTTTTGGCAGATCATCTATAATAGAAGGAATTTTTTGTAATTTCTTATCATGTTGGTGTGCAAGTTTTCTTAGTGCTTTATTTGAAACCAAAATAGAACAATCACTGTATTTGATCTGATATTCCAAATTCATTACGATGTTAATTGCAGCTGCCTCAAAAATTACTGGGTCCCATCCAAATTCAGGCATTAATCCAAAAGTGGCAATTGTTGCATGTTCTTTTGTGTTAGTTTTTATGTATTCGATAAATGCACTTGAAAATGAACTTCCAGTCCCACCACCCATAGCAAATGGAACAACATACCCTCTAACGGGTTCTGGTGAAATTGCAGACAATTGTTTTTTGATATCAACTTTTGTCTTCATTTCTTCAAGGAATCTTGTCTTTCCTTCTGCCCAGTTTCTTGCAGCTCCTCCTGCACCATGAATTACATGCTGATCACGTAGTGCAAAAAGGTCAGGATATGATTGTAAAATTAGATTAGCCGCTCTTGGATCAAGATCAACAAGTAATGCTCTTGGAATAAGCGGAATATCTCCATCACCATATGAAGGTGAAAATCTCAAAATTGTGCTTCCATATCTTTTTAAAACTCGTGATTCATCTTTTGAATTCAATGTTGGTTTTAGAGGGTCTGCTCCAACGTCTAATAGCAATCTTCGATATGATTCAGCCCCAAGTCCTATTCCACAATGACCAAAACAAATCATCAAAACAGGTGCTGGTGGAAGTGGTGCTAATTTAGACATAATTTACTTAACCTAAGATAATATTGCATTGCTCATTAATAAGAGAGTAGAACAAATTATACCAACTATATCAAGTTTAGATACTTTTTTACTTAAAAATTGTTTAAAAATATGAATTTTTTAATTGTCTATTGAAGACCGATAGAGTTGGAAGATGAAATTCCAGTTGGGATTGATGGGAATTTATCACCAACACGAGTTCCAGCAACTGCTGCTGCTTCTTTAAGTATATTTTCTGTCTCTTCATTTGATGCTCCATCAAATTCAAAGCTTCCTTCAAATGAACCAGAAATTGATTCATTGAGAATGCCAAACAATGATTCAAATTCACGGCTTACTTCTGGCATGATTTTTCCTAAAGCTGGCTTTAAGGCATTCATGGTTGCCATGACTGGGCCTAATGATGCCATTGCATCACCTAAATCAGAGACAGTAGATAATCGTAGATTAACTTGTTCTAAGGAGATCTTTAAAGTGTTTAGAATTTTTTTATTTTTTCTGATTTCCACTAATTCATTTGCAAGAACTCTGCTAGTGGAAATATCATGACTTTTTTTTGCCATTACAATTCGGTTAAATAATTTTGCATCTTTTTCATCTAATGTTTTTACTTTGTAATCAAGAGTAGATACGGTTTTGTTTAATTGTACAAGGGAATTTTGAATTCTTGGTTTAATCGGTGCTTCTTTTTTTAGACCGCGAATATGGTCTGAGATTCCTTTTGATTGAGGGTTATTCCAATTTGTCATGAAATTCTATTTTATATGAATAAACAAGATCATAATCAAATGAGTTGAAGATATTATACAAATTAGATAGTTTTGTGGAATGGGAGCTGTTCAGACAGTCAAAATTTAACGAATTGTATGAATCAATATATTGAACAAATAGGCATGATTTGTGTGAGTAAATCTTTTGAGAGACCAAATTGGGATGAATATTTTATGCTTCAAGCAGAATTGGCTAAACTTCGTTCAAATTGCATGACTAGACAAGTAGGTGCAGTGATTGTTCGTAAAAATAGACAATTAGCAACAGGGTATAACGGAACACCTCCCGGAATCAAAAATTGTTTTGACGGAGGATGCAAACGTTGTCAACTAAGAATGGAGGGCAAGATAGAATCAGGAGCATCGTTGGATAGATGTCTTTGTAATCATGCAGAAGCAAATGCAATAATGCATTGTGCAATTTTAGGTATTGAAGCTGGCATAGCAGGAGCTATTCTATACACAACGTTTGTCCCATGTTTAGAGTGTACAAAAATGGCAATAACAATTGGAATTAAAAAATTTGTATGTCTTGATTCGTATCCAGAAACAGATTTTGAATTATTAAAAGAAGCTGGAGTAGAAGTTATTCAATTAGATAAAAGTAGAATTACTAAGTGGGCAAAGGAGCTAGTAAGTAAATACGAAAATTCTAAGTGATCATATGCAAGTGGACATTAAAGAAACGGAAAAAATAACAACGATGTCACCATCAATGTTAGTATCTGCAACATATGACAACATAACTAGATCTGCAGTTTTGAAATTCTATGAACCAATATCACAAAAATTAATTTTATGGAATGACGAATCAGGACATAAACCATATTGTTATTCAAGATTAACTCCAGATGAGCTTGACTTTTTACAAGAGAGAGATGACATTTTAGAGATTAAAACAGAGAGAAGACATGATTTGATGAAAGACGAAGAAGTACTTCTTTCAAAAATAATAGTAGCTGATCCACTTACAATCGGAGGAACTGCAGGAGACAAAAGTATCAGAAACATAATTGAAACATGGGAGTCAGATATCAAATATTATGAAAACTATCTTTATGATAGATCATTAATTGTTGGAAAGTATTACGAAATAATCGATGGAAAAATAAAACCACATGATTTAGAAATATCAGACGAAGTCAAGCTCGCTCTGAAAAGTTTGTTGTGGGATAAAGTAGATAGTGAGAATATGGTTGACCCAAAAGAATTCAAGGAATTAATTTCGAATTGGGCTGATTTGTTGAATCAACCAATCCCTAGAATCAAAAGATTAAGTGTCGATATTGAAGTGGAGGCTGAAATCGGAAGAATTCCAGACCCAAAAATTGCAGAAAAAAAAGTCACCGCTGTTGGCCTAAAAGGAACAGATGGGTTTGATAAAATTTTTGTATTAAGAACTGAAGGAACTGAAGAAGGCGTAAACGAACTCGATAAAAATATCAAAATTGTATTTTATGAACCAGATAAAGAAAAAGAGATGATTTTAGACGCTTTTAAGATAATTGAAGAGTTTCCTTTTGTACTAACATACAACGGAGATGATTTTGATTTACCATATTTGTTTAACAGAGCAGAAAGACTTGGAATTAAAAAAGAAGATAATCCATTATACATGATGAAAGATTCTGCAACATTAAAACATGGAGTTCATCTTGATTTGTATAGAACTTTATCAAATAGATCGTTTCAGATTTACGCATTTAGTCAAAAGTACACAGATTTTTCATTAAACAGTGTAGCAAAAGCGCTATTAAACAAAGAAAAAATTGATTACGGATTAGATTTTGATCAACTCACACTATATCAAACTGCAAATTATTGTTACAATGATGCATTACTAACATATGAGCTGTCAAGTTTCAACAAAGATCTTTTGATGGACTTGCTTGTAATCATATCAAGAATTGGTAGGATGCCAATTGACGATATTGCACGAATGGGGGTATCACAATGGATTAGAAGTTTATTGTATTACGAACACAGACAAAGAAATGCGTTAATTCCAAAAAGAGAGGAATTAGAAAGAAGATCAGAAGGGGTAACATCTGATGCAGTAATCAAAGATAAAAAATATCGTGGAGGTCTAGTTATTGATCCAAAAGAAGGAATTCATTTTGATGTGGTGGTAATGGATTTTGCAAGTCTATATCCAAGCATAATCAAAGTGAGAAACATATCATATGAAACAGTAAGGTGTTCTCATAGTGAATGTAAAAAAAATACCATTCCTCAAACTAATCATTGGGCATGTACCAAAAGAAATGGGTTAACAGCAATAATCATTGGCTCATTGCGAGATTTAAGAGTAAATTACTATAAGAGCCTCTCAAAAAAAGAGACGCTAACTGATGAACAAAGACAGCAGTACACAGTAGTCAGTCAAGCACTCAAAGTCATTTTAAATGCAAGCTATGGTGTGATGGGTGCCGAGATATTTCCATTGTATTTTCTTCCTGCGGCAGAAGCAACAACGGCAATTGGAAGATTCACTATTTTAGAAACAATCAAAAAATGCGAAGAGATTGGAATCGATGTACTATACGGCGACACAGATTCATTATTTATCAAAAAACCTACAGATGAACAAGTTCATAAAGTAATAGAACAGGCAAAAAAAGATCACGGGGTTGATCTAGAAATAGACAAAGTGTATAGATACTGCGTCCTAAGCAACAGAAAGAAAAACTATCTTGGCGTAACTAAATCAGGAATAGTAGATGTAAAAGGTTTAACTGGAAAAAAATCTCACACACCGCCGTTTATCAGAAAATTATTTTATGAATTACTAGACGTATTGTCAACTGTACAAACAATAGAAGATTTTGAAAAAGCAAAATTAGCCATCACAGACAAGATTGCAACATGTGCAAAAAAAGTCGAGTCAAAGGAGATTCCACTCCAAGACTTGACATTTAATGTGATGATTAGCAAAGCACCATCTGAATATACTAAGACAGTTCCACAACACATACGGGCTGCCAAATTGCTTGAATCAATCAGAGAGGTAAAAAAAGGAGACAAAATATCATATGTTAAAATCATAAACAAACCAGGGGTCAAACCAGTAGAGCTGGCTAAAAAAGAAGAAATAGATTCAAAGAAATACATGGAATTTATGGAATCAACATTGGATCAAATTACATCTTCGATGGATTTGGATTTTTCAACTATGTTAGGAAAACCAAAGCAAACAGGATTAGATGAGTTTTTCTGGAATTAGTGAATAATAGTGGAAATTGACGGAACTTTACTTACAATATTGGGAATATCTGCAGGGATATTGATTTTAACTGGCTGGTTAGACCAAATCATCAAAGGTTATAAAACTAAGAGCCTCAAAGATGTTTCAAAATATTTGATGTTATTTATCTCAGGAGGCTCAATTTTGTGGCTAATTTACGGATTGATTGTTTCTGATGTATTTATCATTGGCACAAACATAACAGCAATTTTTCTTATGATGACAGTATTATTTATGAAAAAAAGATATGAAAAAGCTGCAAATACAAATCAATAAAATAACAAGTTTAAAAAAATTTAAAATATTAAACAGAATTCAAACTTTCTAAACCAGAAATTAGATCATTTGGTTCAATAGGTTTTCTCCAAATTTGTTTAACTCCCTTTTGAAAAAGATTTTTTTCTTCATCATTTGAAATTGATGAGGCAGTTAAAACGACCACTTTAATTTTATCCATAAGTTGATGCTTTATCATATCATTGATGACGTCATATCCAGAATAAACAGGCATAGCAAGATCAAGTAATAATACATCAAAACTTTTTTGTGTAATTAGTTCCAAACCGGTTTTTCCATTTTCAGCACAGACTGCATTATGATTTTTTGCGTTGATATATGCACAAAGCATGTCACGAATACTTTTGTTATCCTCTATTACAATAACATTCAATTTACATCATATGAAGTATTATGCTTTTTAAGTGTAAGTGAATAGTTTTTACTTAATAATTGGGAGACTAATAAAAAAGGTGGTCCCTACTTTTGGCGTACTTTCAATCCAAATTTTTCCTCCTAAATTATCAACGATTCCTTTACAGATAGACAATCCTAAGCCAGTACCACCGTGTTTTCGTGTAACAGATGTATCTGTTTGATAAAATTTGTGAAATAGATGTTTTTGCTCTTCTTTTGGAATTCCAATACCGTTATCTTTTACATAAAACAAAATAGAATTATTTTCCGTGGAAGCACCAATCTCAATTTTTCCACCTATATCAGGCACAAAATCTACTGAATTTTTAATTAGATTTGTGATAACTTGATTTAATCTGCCAAGATCACTTTTGAATATTAGATCATCAGAAGTAGCATTTGTAAATAAAATATTTTTGTCATGCATATAGATTTCATTTTGACGATAAATTTCATCCATAATTTTAGATAAATGAATTTCAGCAAATTTGAATTTCATAGTATGTAATTCAATTCTTTGAGAATCCAAAAGATCATCAATAATTGTTTCAAGACGTTCTGCATTAAAGTAAATTTGATTTAGAGATTCTTTTTGTTGTTCATTTAATTCTCCAAAATCTGGATCACGTATCATTTTTGCGTGGAATTTAATTGGAAATAATGGAGTTTTTAGCTCATGAGAAACCATTGATGCAAATTCATCTTTTTGTTTTTCAGTTTCTTTTAGCGTAACTAGCTGTTCTTGTAATAACGCATTATATTTTTGTTCTAGTTCTTTTATTTGATAAAATTCAGATTGATCAAGAATAATGCACAGATATCCATTTTGTTTATCAGAACTATCCTGAATACGCACGCTACTAAAAAGCACAGGAAACTCAGTCCCATCTTTTCTCTTTAACCAATTTTCTTGGTCGATAATCTTACCAATGTTTTCTAAATCATCAAAATATTTTTCAGCATCTTTTTGACCTTTATCTGAAACTATAGATAAAAAGGGATGACCAATAAGTTCTTCACTTCGATATTGAAACATATATTGAAATTTTTCATTATATGACTCTATTTTTTTATCATTATCAATAATGAATGTTGCGTACGGAGATACATTGTAGAAATTCTGGAATTTTTCTTTTGATTTTAAGAGTAGTTTTTGGGTTTGTTTTAAAATGTCATTTGACATTTTCATGTCATTATTGATATCCTGTAATTGGATAGTTTTGTGTTGTAGGAAGTTACTTAATCTTTCAGCCCGAATAAATAAAATTGGAAAAATTGCAGAAAGGAATATTCCAACGACAATTGCAATTATTTCAAAATATAAGAAAGATTGTGCAAGAGACGGATACCATAAAGCATATTCTAAACTGATTGGTCTGTGATCTATAAAGGCAAATAGAGTCGTATCTTTTTTGATATGAATTACATCATCAAGCTGTTCATAGGTAAATTCAACATCTTCTGTGTAAATCTCATTATCATTTCTTTCTAGCTGAAACGGGATAATTTTTTTGTCTTGGGCATATACAATCAATTTAAAATTTTTTTGATGTATTGTTTGTTCTATGTTTAGATATTCAAAAGGGATGTCAATTACAGCTGTAAGTTCATGATTTATTGGAAATTCCAACATATCAAGACTGCCGGAATTATTATCTTCCGAATAAGTTTGAAAAATATCTTCAACGTTTGAATTTTTAAAACTTTGAACAGGGTATGATTCGATTATTCGGCTATTATTCAGGATAAAAATATTTTTTATATCAGGAAAAGTTCTAAGAATACCAATCATAAATTGCTCATGATTGCTATCTGGATCATATTCTGAATCAAGATAAATACTACGTATAGATTCTCCTACTAAATGAATCCGTTGTTCTTGATTATCTAAATTATATCGAATTCTTTCTATTGTAAGTGCTTTATCATCTTCAACAAATTGATATTTTGTTTCTAAATATTGGATATAACTAAAAAGTATGATTGATAGAATGATAAGACCAATAGATATGAAAATTAAGTAGCGTATCCATATTTTTTCAATATTCATCTCTGTTATCAGGTAAATTTGCCTTATAATGCTGGGACAGTCAAATAAGTTAACATATTTGAAATAAATTATTGAGAAATTTACCCAAAATTCATTTTTTATTTACTATAAAATTCCAGATGGCCATATGAAAAATAACTGTATTCAACACACAAATTAGCCTCAAAATTACTTACAATAGATTATAAAATAACTATTATTACAATTTAGAGTGTTCATAATAAATTGTAAAAACTATGAAGAGATTTCAGGAGATAAAATACTGAAGTTTGTAAAAATTGCTGAAAAGATCTCAAAAAAATACAAGTTAAAAATTGTAATTGCACCCCCTCAACATCTAATTGGATTAGTATCAAATAGCAAAATTCCAATCATATCGCAACACGTTGATAATTCAAAAATTGGTAGCACCACAGGATATGTTATTCCAGAATTATTAAAAAAATCAAAAGTGAGAGGTTCTCTGATTAATCACAGTGAACATAGGATTTCTAGTGATGATGTTTCAAAACTTGTCTGGAAGCTACAGGAATTAAAAATGATGTCAGTAGTGTGTGTAAAAGATGTTGCAGAAGTAAAAAAATATTTAAAATTAAATCCAGATTATATTGCAATTGAGCCACCAGAATTAATCGGTTCAGGAAAAGCAGTATCAAATGAGAAACCAGAAATAATTGTTAAAGCTGCTAAAGCAGTAAAAAGTGCAAATAACAATACAAAGTTACTTTGTGGTGCAGGCATTGTATCAGGCAAAGATGTTTCAAAAGCATTAGAATTAGGTTCTGAAGGGATCTTGGTTGCAAGTGGGATAATTAAAGCAAAAAATTGGACAAAAATAATTGAAGAATTTTCAAACACAATGAAGAAACATAATGAATTAACGACTAATTAAATAATCACATAAACTGTATTTACAAATGATACTTTTTTCTAATTAGAGCTAAATGGTCCAATTTAATTTCTTCATCGATTTCAAACAATACTTTTCCATAACTTTGTATTTCATAAATTCGATAAAATTTTTTCCCATTTTTATCAAAATTTGTAGAGATCACTTTTTTGTCATTTGTAATAGAATATCTATTAAGAATCGTGCCTACAAGACTGCGTTTCTGTAGTAATTCATTAACAACGTAATCAGGGAGGTGATTTCTATCAAATTTTATTATTGCTCGGATTATTGGTAATTCATCTGCAGATACAACAATTTTTCTCTCAAATTTTGTACCAGGTTTGGGAGTATTTTGTTCAATTAAATCGATACAGATTTTACAATTTAGGTTCTCGCCAAGTACGGTAACAACTTGTCCTAATGGAGCATCAAGAATTTTTTTCAGGAAAGTATCATTTTTTTCAAATTTTGAGATAGACATCTTAATCTCGTGGGCAAAAATTCAACGTGTAGACAAAAAATATCACAATTTCTGGATCGACAGTAATTAACATAGTCATTATATTCATATTATATTAGATAAATATAAGGAATATATTGATATTTCTTTAGATTCATTAAGATATTAAGCATAATCTTAAATATTTATTCACAATATATGATACATGGAATTTGATGAGACAGATACAAAAATCATCAACAATCTACTTGTGGACGCAAGATTATCAGCAAGACAGCTTGCACATAAAATTGGATTATCAACTGTCACAGTACTTAGTAGAATTAAAAAACTAGAGCAAAAAAAGATAATCACAGGATACACTGCACGTTTAGATCATCAAATACTTGGATACGACCTTACAGCAATAATAGAAGTTAAAACAACAAAGGGGAAAATGTTAGAGATAGAAAATAAAATTGCAGAAAATGAAAATGTGTGTGCCGTGTATGATGTTACAGGTCCAGCAGATATTTTAGTCATAAGTAAATTCAAAAACAGGAATGATCTAAGTAAATTTGTAAAAAGTCTATCAACCATAGCAAATGTAGAAAATACAGAAACACATATTGTATTAAACAGTGTTAAAGAAGATTTTCGACTATCATAGGATGTAAATAATTTTAATTTAAAATCAAATTCTAAATAAATTTTAAGAATAGATTAAAAATATTTTAAATTCAAGAAATGTAATAAAAAAGCACGAGTGAATTAATTACCATACATCATGGAATACGGAATACATTAATCTTTACTGGGATAGTTAGTGTAATAGCTGCGCTAGTGTTATTTTTAAAATAACAACACAATCGGATGATAAATTTTATCTAATTTTAAAATGTAACCTCATCTTTCATCATTAATAATAAATTGTTTTGTAAATGATCACACCCCACTACAAAATTTAAATTATTTAATAATGAATCAATAACGCACATTTATTTTTTGCATATTGATAATAACAGTCAAATGCCATATCAAATTAATTACATTTTCTAAATTGATTCCAAACATCCTGATAAGTATATTACATTATAACATGTCACTTACGGTAAGTTCCTGTTAGAAACTCCTTACAAAAATGTTGTTATTCAAGAATAGAGTTTCAAATCTTCTATTGAAACTGGCTTTATGAATGTCTTGATAGATTCCAAACATATTATCAAGTAAATGCCAATACTTCGTTTTTATCCATTTTTTCTTTTAGCTTTTCTTTATCTCGTTCTTTTTTGTCTTTCATGTAAAATATTGGAATTATTGGAATTTATATTCATTGTATAAAATATGAATAAATATACAAAAATTATTGAAAAAAACAAACATTTTTTAAGAATTTTGAAAATAAATTATAACATTATGAATTAATAATTATAGCATGCGTGAGATTCTAAAATGTGAGCATACACCAGATTTAGAAAGTTATGAGTGTAATGACGGAATGCAAATTTGTGTTTCTTGTGGATGACGAAGGGAGTTATAGAAACGAACTCAAAAGCAGTTCTAGAAAAAATTGAACCATATACTAATTGCAATAATTGCCACATACCACTACCACATTGTCATTGCATGTATCCTTATTGTGGAAATTGTGATGAACACGAACATGCATTATTTGATACAGTTACAGGAGGTTAGAAGGTGAATATCCACTACACTAAAACAATTAAGTGTATTACATACGACAAAGCGATTTGGGAAGTTAATTTTGATGCTGAGATCATTCGTCCAAAATGTGGACAGCGTTCAAATCCAACCCCAGACACCAAAGATAAAATGCCATACTTGATTTATCATTAAAATTATTTAGTAAAACCTTGATCTCCAACTACATTAAGAGTAATTGTAGATTTTATGTTTGGAATTTTTCGTATTTTTTTACCAATGATATCTGAAATCTCGTTATAAGTAGGAGCTGCTAGTTTGCAAATTATTTCAAAAGAACCAATTAAATTGTCAGCTTCCAATATCTCAGGTATTTTTTCTAACTCCTGTAAAATGGATGATTCATTGGATCTGTTACAGTGTATAATTACAAAAGCTTGTGCCATGTATTTATCTAAAATCTCTTTTTCACTTTTTGTTATTTTTTTAAAACTAAATTTTTCATTTACCAACAATGTTAATGTAGAGGAAATTTTTTTGATTTTTCTAATTCCATTGGAAATATCATTTTGAATTTTTTGCTCGTTACTCGATTCAAGTTTTGTCAAAATATCATAAGAACCAAAAGTGCCATGTGCCTCTTTTACACTCTCAATATGATTCAAATAAGATAAAATAGAATCTTCAGTTCCAGATTCATTAGATAGCAAAACATATGCTTTAGACATACTCTAGTTTTGCCCCTCAATTCCCACAAGGGTAAGTGTTGATCGTATGTGTTCCATTTTTCTAATACTCCAAATAATCATTTCACGTAATTTTTCTTTTTCAGCATGTTCCATTTTTGCAAGAATATCATAAGCTCCAAAAGTACCTTGAACTTCTTTGACAGAATCTATATGCTTGAGATTTTCAATGACAAACTCCTCTTGCCCAAGATCACAATTAATCAAAACATAAGCCACTGCCATAACGGTATATCTAATCACGATTATTATTTAAGACAAAATATTACTTCATGAAAATTTGTATCAATTACAAGTAATTTTCAAACAAATTTAATTTAAAATTTATTTAAGATTACCTTTCATAAATTCGGCGCCAGCTTTTTGAATCTCCTCAATGGACATTTCTTTTTTTCTGGTAGCAACAGTCCATCTATGACCAAATGGATCTACCAGCATCCCAATTCTGTCTCCCCAAAATCCATCCATAAGAGGCAACATAGATTGGGCACCCACTGAAACAGCTTTACTAAAAACAGAATCAGCATCATCCACATACAGGTAAATTGCTCCACTAGGACCGCCTGTAGATTTGGGGGATAGACATCCCATTTCAGGCATTTCGTCACAAAGCATAATGGCGGAATCACCAATTCTTATTTCAGCATGCATTATGGATTTGCCATCAGGGCCTGGAAATCTATAAACCTCTTTGGCATCAAATGCTTTTTTGTAAAATTCTATTGCGTCAGATGCTCCACGAATAGTCAAAGTAGGGGTAACAGAATGATATCCATCCGGAATTGGTTTTACCATGAAAGATAATGGAACTGAATCAATTTATCTTTTTATCGATCAGATATTTTTTTAGAGAAAAAATATTTTTCAGATATTGTAAATATGGTGTAATTTGTTTGATGTGCCATATAGAAATCAAAGTAAATAACTTGTCAGTCATGGCAGCAAAGAAAAAAGCAGCAGCAAAAAAATCAGCAACAAAGAAAAAGTAACAGTATAAGATATTTTTTATCTTACATTTTTTTTATTATAATCCCATAATCTAAAAAACGATCTAAGGCTTGTGTTTCGAAGAGGCATAGTTTAGAAAATCTGCTAAGGCAATGCTTTAAAAACCCCTGATTTTGATTTGATAATCTAGATAAAATGAAACAAGTTTACTTTTATGATGAAGGAGACGGGAAAAATAAGAAGCTTCTAGGTGGAAAAGGAGCTGGTCTGTGTGAAATGACCCAACTCAAGTTACCAGTACCACCAGGATTTACGATTACTACTCAAGTCTGTAATGAGTATTACCAAAATGGAAAAAAATTGCCAAAAACATTGATGGCAGAAGTAAAAAAGAACATTACAAAAATTGAAAAAAGAACTGGAAAAAAATGGAATTCTAAAGAAAACCCATTATTAGTTTCAGTAAGATCAGGTGCTGCAATATCCATGCCAGGAATGATGGATACTATTTTAAATTTAGGATTAAATGATGAGACAGTTGAGGGATTAGCAAAGAAGAGCAACAACCCAAGATTTGCGTGGGATTCTTACAGAAGATTTGTTCAGCTGTTTGGCAAAGTGGTATTTGGTGTCGATGATAAAAAATTTGATGTAGTTTTAGAAAATGCAAAATTAAATCAAGCAGTACAAGCAGATAGTGCATTAAATGAAAAATCGTTGAAATTAGTAGTTACCGAGTACAAAAAGATTTGTGAAAAACATACAGGTATTTCATTTCCCTCTGATCCTTCTGAGCAATTGGAATTAGCAATCAAAGCAGTGTTTGGAAGTTGGATGGGAGAACGAGCAATTGTTTACAGAGAAAGAAATAACATTACAAAAGATATTGCAAATGGAACTGCGGTAAATGTAGTTTCAATGGCATTTGGAAATATGGGCAATGATAGTGCTACAGGAGTTGTTTTTACAAGAAACCCAGGAGATGGAACTAGACATCTTTTTGGTGAATATTTAGTGAATGCTCAAGGAGAAGATGTTGTCGCAGGGGTCAGAACTGGGAAACCAGTAGATGAAATGAAAATCGAGATGCCAGCATCATACAAGCAGTTAGAACAGACATGTGAAAAATTAGAAAGACATTACAAAGAACCACAAGACATAGAGTTTACAATTGAACGCGGTGTGTTTTATTTATTACAAACAAGAAATGCAAAGATGAATGCAGTTGGAATGGTAAAGACTTCAGTAGATATGGTTAATGAAAAATTAATTGATAAAAATAGAGCACTTACCAGATTACACGCTGAACAATTAGAACAACTGCTCCATAGAACAATTGATTCAAAATCTATTAAAAATTACACATTATTGGTAAAAGGAATAGCGGCATCACCAGGAGCGGCTAGTGGGATAGCAGTACTAGATGTAAAAAGGGCAACAGCGATGGGCGAAAATGGAGCCAAAGTAATTCTAGTCAGAGAAGAAACAAAGCCAGAAGACGTTCCAGCATTTTTTGAATCAGTAGGAATTCTTACAAGTAGAGGTGGAAAAACATCCCATGCCGCAGTAGTAGCAAGAGGCATGGGCAAACCATGTATTGTAGGTTGCTCAGATTTGAGAATTGATTACGATAATAAACAATTCAGTGTAGATGATAAAATAGTTCACGAAGGAGATGCAATTACGATTGACGGTAGCACTGGTTCAGTTTATTTAGGAGAAATTCCAACAACAGAACCAAAAATTACAGAAGATTTTAAAACAATACTAGAATGGGCCCAAAAAGTAAAACAAATAGGTATTAGAGCAAATGCAGACACTCCAGAAGGAGCTAAATTAGCAAGAGAGTTTGGAGGTCAAGGTATCGGCCTATGCAGAACAGAAAGAATGTTCAACGGAAGTGACAGAATTGGATTATTTGTAGATATGATCATGGCAGAAAACATTGAAGAAAGAAAAAAAGTTTTGACCAAATTGGGAGAATTACAAAAAAGTGATTTCATTGAAATACTAAAAGCGATGGAAGGATATGCAGTTACAATTAGATTATTGGATCCGCCATTGCATGAATTTTTACCAAATCCAGAAGAGTTGAATCAAAAAATCCACAAGCTAGAACAGAAAAATGAAACAGTAGAATTAGAGAAAACAAAAACCCTACTAAAAAGAGCAAAAGAACTTGCGGAAATTAATCCAATGATGGGCCATAGAGGAGTAAGAGTGGGAATTACATACCCAGAAATTTATGAGATGCAAATTAGAGCAGTGTTTGAAGCAGCAGCAGAATTAGCAAAGAATAAAGTGGACGCCCATCCACAAATCATGATTCCACAGATTAGCAGTATTGCAGAATTAAATCATATTAAAAAAATCTACGACAATATCAAAAAGGAAATGGAAACAAAATATAATATGAAATTAAAGATTAACTTTGGAACAATGATTGAAGTTGTCAGAGCAGCTTTGACTGCAAATGAACTTGCCAGTACTGCAGAATTCTTTAGTTTTGGCACAAATGATCTTACACAAGGAACATTTAGCTTTAGTCGGGAAGATGTCGAAGGAAAATTCTTACCAGAATATATGGATAAAGAGATCCTAGAGAGAAATCCATTCCAATCAATTGATGTAAACGGAGTTGGAAGTTTAATGAAAATAGGCATTTCAGCTGGCAGAAGCATCAAACCAGACATGGAGATAGGAATTTGCGGAGAACATGGTGGAGACCCAAATTCAATTAAATTCTGCCACAATGCAAAGCTGAGCTATGTCAGTGCATCACCACATAGAATTCCAATTGCAATAATAGCAGCTGCCCAGGCAGCAATTGAACAACCAAAGAAAGCAGCTAAAAAACCAGTAAAGAAAGCAGCTAAAAAACCAGTAAAGAAAGCAGCTAAAAAACCAGTAAAGAAAGCAGTAAGAAAAAACAAATCTAAAAGAAGATAATTGCATAAAACACATTTTAAAACTAGTTAACCATAGTACAATACGAATTGCTACCAAGAATTGATTCAATTAAACAAATGAGATTAAAAATAGGGATTACACAAAAACAACTTGCAACAATGGTTGGAGTAAGTACATCAATGATTAATCAAATAGAATCAGGTAGAAGTCAGCCAAGTTATGACACTGCAAAAAAAGTTTTTGACAGTCTTGCAAATTTAGAAGGAAAATCATCATCTCATAAAGCGGGAGACTTTTGTAGTAAAGATGTTGTAAAATTGAAACCAACCAATACTTTACATGATGCAATTAAAAAAATGCATGAATCATCCATCAGTCAGATTCCTATTTTCAATGGAACTGAACTTGTTGGTGTAATATCAGAAGATGGAATTGTCAAACATCTTGCAGATGTAGGGGAATCTGAACTAAAAAATGCAAAACTAGCGGATACGATGGAGCCGGTTCCACCAATTGTAGATTATGATACACCAGCAAACATTCTAGTTCCATTAATCAGATATTCAAAGTGTATTCTAGTATCAAAAAAATCAAAGATAATTGGGATAATTACTGCATCAGATACGTTAAAGATGATGGAATAAATCTAAATTTCAAAAATTTTCTAAAAAATCACTATTAAAACAATTAGTATCAATCATCAGTAGGAATTCTCAGCAGACTAGATATTCTAAAAACATAGTTGTAAAATCAATGCTTAGAAAAACACTGTTCGTAATGCTTTTGAGCATAATGATTACAGTCTCGATTTCATCGAGCCAATCCTATGCTGAAACAGACACAAAGTTCACAAAAATACAAGGAAATGACTTAGAAAACAACCCAATTACAAAAAACATCCTAAAGAATATTGAAATTGCAAGAAAACAATTTGCAGCCATAAAAGAAAAAGAACAGAAAGAGGATGAATATCAAAAACACATCAAAGAGCAAAGAATAGCCGCTCAAACCAGTTTAAACCAAGCTGTGGATAGAATGAATGAAACATATGAAGAGTTTACACCAAGAAACGCTTTTGCAAAATATGTATCAGGATTTAATGCCACTTATCAAGGAATTTACTGGGACCAATTTGATTATCTCAATGCCAAAATAACTCTTGCAAAAGATGCCAGAGATACAGTTCTTAAAAATGGCGGTACGTATTTTGATGCAATGAAAGAATATTCAAGATATGCAAAGATGACCAAAATAGAAATGTTAAATGTCATAAAAGATTTGAATATCAAACATAACTTCACAGACAAAAAAACACAGTCATATTTTGATGTAAATGGAAAACTATCAAGAGTAGAAAATGATCTAAATGCACCTTGTTATAATTGTGAAGCAATCATCACAAAAGTAAAGGTGACTGCAACTGAGACATCACCAATAACTGCTGAAAAATTAAAGCCAATTTCACAGTCAGACCAAATTGTGAATCTAAAAAATAAGCTTTCCGAGATTCAAAAAGACTTTGTAAGTTCAAAGAACATTATTGAACAAAAAAAGATGATACACGACATGAATAACATCTTAAAACAAATTCAAGAATCAGATAATTCTTGATAAATTTATTTTTTATTTTTATTATTTATTTAAAAATTAAAATTAATTTGGATGAGAACATAGTTCGGCAAGAACGCCATTAAGTGATTTTGGATGAATGAATGTGACTTTAGTTCCAGCAGAACCAGGTCGAATTTTTCCTAGAAATTGAATTCCACATCCTTCCATTCTTGAAACTTCACCTTCAATATTATCAGTCTCTAAAGCCATATGATGAAGGCCGGGTCCTTTTTTATCAAGGAATTTCTTAATTGGACTAGCATCGTTAGTCGGTTGCATCAATTCGATTCGTCCATTCTCAAGATGAATTATTGCAATCTTAACACCTTCAGTTTCTACCGTCTCAAATTCAACTTCATGTACTCCCAATGCTTCTTTGTATATTTTAGCAGATTCTTCTACATCATTTACTGCAATTGCAATATGATCAATTTTCATCTAAAACATATCTACAATTCAGAGTATTTAGATTTATTTGAGATTTAAAATGCAAAATTGATTCATTTTGTAAAGACCCACTTTTTCTTCTTAAACCAAATCAGCATTATAAGAACGGTAACTCCCATACCTGCAATCATTACAAAGTAGCTTCCATACCATTGTAATTCAGGAATATATTCAAAGTTAGTTCCATAGATACTTGCAATAAAAGTGATTGGAATGAAAATACTTGCAATCACAGTTAGTGTTTTCATAACTTCATTCATCTTATTGCTCACACTAGAAAGATATGTATCCAAAAGACTACCCACTACATCTCTTAATCCTTCAGTAGTATCAATCACTTGAACAGCATGATTGTAAACATCACGCAAGTATGTTTTAGTTTCATCGTAAATAAGAGAAGTGGAACTACGTTGTAGATTATCCAAAACCTCTCTAGCAGGCCAAACAGACTTTCTCAATAAGATCATCTGACGTTTCAGAAATTGTAGCGTATGTAATGTGTTTGTACTTGGATTAGTCATAAGCTCATCTTCTAAATTTTCTGAAATATCACTTATTTTCTCTAAAACTAAAAAATAACTATCAATAATTGCATCAAGCAACACATAACCAAGATAGTCAGTTTGTAGTGTTCTGATTTTACCAATATTTTCTCGTAATCTTTTACGAATTTGATCAAAAAAATCTGCTTCAATTTCTTGAAATGTTAATAGATGATATTTTGATATTACAAATGAAATTTGTTCTAGGTCAATCTTCCCACTTTGTTCGTTAAAATGAGGCATTTTTAGCATCAAAAAAATATAGTTTTCATGAATATCAATTGACGGTCTAAGTTCAGTATTCATGATATTTGATTGATGTAAAGAATGTACACCAAATGCATTACCAAATTGTTCAATTATTTTAGGATCATGTATTCCAATTATATTTATCCAAGTTACATTTTGTTTATTTTTAGATTCTAGACAGGCTTCAATGGTGGCATTTTGTATTTCTAGCACATTTTTTTCATCGTATTCAAAAAGATCAATTCGTATGTTTTCTACCTTTTTTTCTCCAATGTGAATTAATGCACCTGGACGAAAACCGATTGTATCAGTCATGGTAATTCGATTTAATTTTTTCTTAGTTAGAAATTTAGAAAGATAAGAGAAATTATTAACTCCAAAATCACCGGTTATTTTTGAGACATTGGATGTTTTAGCTGCAACTCCAACTATGATAAATCCAGTTAAAAGAGAAAACAAAACACTGAAATAAAATGGGATGAAGTTGCCATCAAGTGCAGATTCGTAAATTGCCTGAACATCTGCAGCTGAGTTAGAAGGTACAAAAATACCAATAGCAGAATCCATCAAAAAAAACATGAAAGATATTATTGAACCAATAACAATAATTGTAAGAATTGAAATTTTTGGTGGGATATCTATATTTTTTTCATTTTTGTAAACTGAAAAATAATTTTTATGTTTTACAATAATCAGAGAGATCAGAGTAATAATTATGGTAGATATTATCCACCATGCAATCAACAAAATTCCTTCAGAATCAGCCTTTTTGATTCCTAAAAATAGATCCGAAATATTCCCAGACAGTGGAATTGATAAAAGATATGTTGCAGAAGCTACAACTATTTGATAAACAACTGCAAATAAAAAACCCACAGACAGCCTGTTAATTACTAGACCGAATGTATTGTTCATGTCATCACAATATTAGATTAAAATTGTGACAAAATAAGGATATATCAGGCAAAATCAATTTGTTTATCAAAATACTTCTTTTGGACGATATTCGCCAAATACTTCTCTAAACGTATTACTGATTTCTCCGGTTGTAGCAAATGCTCTTGCAGAGGCAATAATGTATGGCATTAGATTTTCATCAGAATCAGCTGCACTCTTCATTGCAGATAATGCTTTTTCGAGTTTCTTGTTGTCCCTAGTTGCTCTAAGTTCTTTGAGTGCTTTCTTTTGTTGGATTTCAATTCTATCATCAATTCTTAGTAATTCAGGAGGTTTTTCTTCTATCTCAGAGTATTTGTTTACTCCTACGATTACTCGGTCTCCAGTATCTGCTTCTTTTTTAAGACGATATGCATTTTGTCTGATTTCTGACTGGAAGAAGCCTTTTTCGATTGCCTTAATAGAACCGCCCATTTTTTCAATTTGTTTCAGATACTTCCAAACATTTTCTTCTATCTGGTCACATAATTCCTCAAGGTAATACGAGCCTGCCATGGGGTCAACAGTCTTAGTCACTCCACTTTCATGTGCAACAATTTGTTGCGTTCTAAGAGCAATCTTTGCGGATTCTTGTGTAGGTAATGCTAGTGCCTCATCTCTAGAATTAGTATGAAGTGATTGCGTGCCACCAATTACGGCAGCCATTGTCTGTATGGCAACACGTACAATGTTATTGTCAGGTTGTTGAGCAGTTAATGATTCTCCACTTGTCTGAGTATGGAATTTTAGTTGTAATGAACGAGGATCTTTTGCATGGAATTTTTCTTTGAGAATTTTTGCATATACTTTTCTTGCAACTCTAAACTTTGCAATCTCTTCAAAGAACTCAATTGTACAACAAAAGAAAAATGATAGTCTTGGAGCAAAGTCATCAATTTTTAATCCTCTATCAATGCATGTTTGGATATATGCAATAGCATTTGCAATTGTGAATGCAATTTCCTGAGTAGCTGTGCATCCAGCTTCTCTCATGTGATATCCAGAAATTGAAACAGGATACCATTGTGGAACTTTTTCAGCACAGTAACCAATCATATCACCAATTAGTCTCATCGACGGTTTAGGTGGATAGATGTATGTGTTTCTTGCAATGTATTCTTTCAAAATATCATTTTGTGTTGTACCTCTTAGCTCATTACTTTTGAATCCTTGTGATTCACCTACAACGATATAGTATGCAAGTAAAGTTGATGCAGTAGAATTAATTGTCATAGAAGAACTAACTTTACCCAAAGGAATTCCATCAAATGCAATCATCATATCTTTAAGTGAAGCAATAGAAACGCCAACCTTTCCTACTTCACCTTCAGCAGGAGCAGAATCTGGATCATGTCCTATTTGAGTCGGAAGATCAAAAGCCATACTGAGTCCAGTTTGTCCTTTTTCAAGCATGAACTTGAATCGTTCGTTAGTTAATTTTGCATCTCCAAAACCAGAATACTGCCTCATCGTCCAAAATCGTTCACGGAACATTTCGGTATGAATTCCACGAGTGTATGGATATACTCCAGAGTCTTCTTTAACATATTTTTTAGAGGATCTTTGATAGATTCGTTTTACTGGAAAATTAGAATCAGTAACAAAATTCTTTGGTGTCTTTTTACTAGTTTGTTTTTTTATCATCTTTTTCACTTTACCAATGATTTTGTAATTTTATCAGCAGCTTCAAAAGGATCCATCTTTTTTGATTGTATTTTTTTAAGATACTTTGAGAATGTTTTATCAGAACTTAACATCACTTCGATCTTTTCACTCATATTATTTAAAATAATATCTTTTAATTCGGTTTCTAGTCTAAGCATATCTTTATCATGTTTATTTTTATTTTTTGCATTCATCATTTCTTTTAGAGTCTTAGCAAATTCAGATATTCCAGAGTTTTTTTTGACCGATGTCTTCAAAAATACAGGATTCAAATTGGTAGAGCCGATATACTCACGAATTGCATCAAAGAGTTGATTGGCGCCATCAAGGTCACTCTTGTTAACAATATAGACATCTCCGATTTCAGTCAGACCAGCTTTTATCGTTTGAATGCTATCACCGGTATTTGGATTAAAGACAACAACTGTGATATCTGCAATGTTTGAAATTTCGACTTCAGTTTGGCCTGCTCCAACACTTTCAATTATTATTGGATTAAATCCGGCATATTCTAAAATTCTAATACTATTTCTAAGTGATCTTGAAACTGCGCCAGTTGCACCTCTTGAAGCAATACTACGGATATAAGTTCCAGAGTCAGTAGATTCAGTCATTCTAACTCTATCTCCAAGTATTGCACCACCAGTCACATGACTTGTAGGGTCTATTGCAAGAACTGCAGGTTTTGTTTTTAGTTTCTTTAACGCAACAGATGTTTTGTTAATTAGTGAACTTTTTCCAGCACCGGCAGGTCCTGTAATACCAATTATAGATGCATTACCAGTATCTTTGTATATTTTTTTAAGTAATTTTTTTGCCTCTGAGGGATTATTTTCAACTATACTAATGGCTTTAGCAATTGCGCCTCTCTTACCTTTTTTTAAATCAGAAATATCCAATATAAGATAATTTTTGTTAGCTGCAATAAAATCTTGTGTGTGATCTTAGGGAGAACCGTAGATAATCTGAGGTGCATCTTCTCCAAATGAGTGAATTTCAGTTTTTAGAGAAACTTTACCCAGGTCTTGATGATCTATTAAAAAAGTAACAGGGTGAACTTGCCAACCATGTTTTGGGAGTATTGGAAAAGGAACTATCTCTACAAATTTAGAACTAGATAGAGTTTTTTGAAAAGACTCATCCATTCCCAAAACTTCAAGCACCACATGATTTGTCTTTGAAGTTTTATCAAGATATGAAATTTCAACGTATCCTCCGTCATAATAGGTAGCATCAATTTCAAATGTAGATTCTAAAACATCATGATTAGAACCAGAATCAAAAATAAAAAACAAACCCAATACAGTAATTATCGCAATAGAAATCAAAGGAATAATTTTCGCCATATTAATCATGAAAATTCTTTTCTCATATTTCGTAAGAATTTAGAACTAATTCTAATTCTCTCAAGAGTTTGTTCTTGAGTTCTTTCAGTTCCCGGAGTAGGATTCATTTTGAAGAACTGACGAATCTCTTTTTCCATAGAATCATCAGCAATTGATGAAATACTTGCAACAATTCTATTAAACAGAGGATTACCACGACCAACTTTTTTACTTAGTTTTGGCCAGTTACTCTTTAACCAAGGCCAAAGTATCTTTTTACCATAAGGATTTCCTGCAACTTTCATGATTGGGAGCTGCATGTTTTGAGAACGTACCTCAGATGTTTGAGAGAAATTCAATGATTTAAGAAGTAATTTCGGATCCTTAAAACTACACATTGCTCCAAGGAAGCGAAGTTTCTCTTCAGTAGATTTTGCATTTCTATAAAGACGCGTTAATTCATCATGTGTTTTAGAATTACCGTTCCATGCCATTACAGAACATACAGGCTCAACTAAGTCAGGAGAAAGAGAGTTTTGGTTTTTCATGAATTGTTTATATCGATTTTCAGATTCAATTGTTACTTCTTCGTCATCTAATTTACCCAATGTAAAAATTACAAACCCACGCATGAGAGCATCTGTGTGTTTATCAGTTTTTTTAGGATCCCATCCAAGATTATGTAAAATTTTCTTTAGGTATTTTACCGTATAATTTCTAATTTGATCAGAAAAGTCTTCATCAAATGCTCTAAAATACAAAGAGGACAGATTATGTGCTACATTTACTGTTGCTAAATAGCTGTCTTCATCATAATACGCATCAGAGAAATCAAGATAGTTACGTACTGTCTCGTCACCAGAAACACATAATGAGAACAGATCATTTTGAATTGCCCATCTATCGATTGCAGGAATTTGTTTTTGGTCTACTAGCATCTTAAGGTCTATCAAAGTACCTTCATCATATTTTACACGATAGAACCCTTTTCTTCCAAAATTAGCTACAAAGCCTAGATTATTCTTCGGTAATTTTACAGACATTGATTTTTTTGTAAATAGTTTTTGAAATAATTCATCTTGTAAACCTACAGAGAGTGGAATTGACCACAAACCTTTGTTTGATTTTTTATCAGATTCTAAAACATAACGTCTCTGTTTGAGATGTAATGTAGAATCTTGTTTTTCTATCTCAACTACAGGGAATCCAGGTTGCTTTAACCATGTCTGAACCATTGCACGAACTGGCATTTTAGAAATTTTTCCTATTGCATCCCAAAGATCTTTACCTTCAGCATTTTTGTATTTGAAATTAGCAAGGTATTGCTTCAATCCCTTTTGAAAATTTGATTCGCCAACATAGTGTTCTAGCATTCTTAGAACACATCCACCTTTATCATAAGAAATGGCATCAAATATTTCACGAATTTCAGATGTAGAATTAACTTTAACATCAATTGGATGAGTATTTTTGAGCGAATCTAGAGCCATTGCATTGTTCATCGCATCATCAACAAATTGATCCCATAAATCCCATTCAGGATAAAATTTGTCTACAAATTTTGTTGCCATAAAGGTTGCAAAACTTTCATTTAGCCACAGATCATTCCACCATTTCATAGTAACTAAATTTCCAAACCACTGATGTGCAATTTCATGAGAGATAACTTCAGCAATGTATTGTTTTGTTCTAGTTGATGATGTCTTTGGATCATAAAGAAGAATTGTTTCTCTAAATGTTATAGCACCCCAGTTTTCCATCGCACCTGCTGCAAAGTCCGGTATTGCAATCAAATCTAATTTAGGCAATGGATATTTTATTCCAAAATATTTCTCATAAGATGAAAGGAGTTTCTTTCCTAATTCCAACGAATATTTTCCTTTAGATTTATTTCCTTTTGTTGTAATTACACGAACTTGAACTTTACCAATCTTACCTGTAAGATATTCAAATTCACCAACACCAAGATAAATAAGGTATGTAGACATTATTGGAGTTTTTGCAAATGTGTAAACAGTTTTATTTTTTAGTCTTTTTTTAGATGTTACTGGCATGTTTGAAATGGCAGTAAATTTATTTTCAGCAATTATAGAAATCTCAAATGTTGCTTTTACCTCAGGTTCATCCCAACATGGAAACGCCCTTCTTGCGTCAGCTGCCTCAAACTGTGTAGTTGCAAGATATTTTGTTTTACCATTTTGTCTGTATTGACTTCGATAGAATCCAAGCAAACGATCATTTAACTGACCAATAAATTCAATATCAATAAAAAAAGTACCTTTAAGTTTATTTTTAATTATAATTGTTAATTCTTCATTTTTTGAATTTATTTTAGTAGTTGCTTTCTGAGACATTCCATTTTGTCGTACAGTGCATGATTTGATTTTGATCTCAGCACAGTGAAGGATTATAGAATTTACAGGAGTTTTGCAGCCTACAGTAATGGTTTCCTTGCCATGGAAGGTAAAATTTTTGAAAATAGGCTCAAATTCAAGGGCATAATTTGATGGAATTACATTCACAGAAGAAGTAGTTTTCTAGCGCTTTATCTAAATTTCTAAAAAGCAAAAATGTTGACATAAAAAGGAAAATTTAGTATTATCCATAAGCACAAATTATAACTCATGTTTTTAACTGAGCATTTTTGAAAATAGATGTGACAAGCCCGGAAATAATTAAGGCATTAGATGAATCATGTAACAAGGTAATGGAATTACCCATGATTAGATTTGTCGGAGTATTAGACAAAATGGGAAAGAGAATAGCTGGAGGTTTTAAAAAAAATGTCAAATCATATTTGACTCATCCTAATGACAGTAGAATGTATATTCAATTAACATTAGAATATCTAATGAGAAAAGATTTTGATAAGGAGTTAGGTCCTATTGACTATATTGCCTCTAGAAGAGGAAAGGTTACAATGATTAGCATCCCAACTGAGGAATATCTAGTATTAATTTCAGCGCAAAGAGACATAGATGTGGAAAAAGTAATAAAAAAAGTGAACAGTGCATTTACAATGTTTCCAGATATTTATCCATAGTAAAAATAAATCAAATGCAAGTATTGATTAAAAATACATCTGCATGAACTATAACTTTCAAAAAATCTTAAACGATATCATTTTATGCAATATTCTGTTGTAAAAAATATGATTGACGATTATGAATCTTTAGAAAAAATCAGTGTCCAGTTTCATAATCGAGTTGTATTGAATCAAAAAAAACTCAACGAGATAAGAGTAAAACAATTCCAATCAATGGCAGGAAATAAGCCAAAAATTAACGTGGAAAAAATTAGAGAAAAAAATCAAGAACATAATCTAAAAGAAAAAGCACAGCTTGCAATGTTAGCTATTGAGATGAATCAGATATTATTAGATAAAATCAAAATTCTTGAAGAAGATAAATTGTTTAAAGATAAAGAGGCAAGGCAAGAAAAAGCACTTTTAGAGGAATTAGAAAGAGAGCGTAAAAAACAGGCTGATGATGCACAATTACCCGTAGTGAATACAAATTCCCTTGTACCTTTACTAGTTCATGTGGATATGCTATTACAGAAACAAGAGTTAACTGAAAAACAAAAAAATCATTTAAAGGCCATAAGACAAAACGTGATGGCAAGCATTACAGCCATTTAATTTTTAGATACATATCTAATGTTATTTTAAAAAAACTTAATCAAAGATCCAAAGGTAATTTCCTGCATTGTTTTGAGGTTTCGAAAATCAAATAAAGCCTTTAAAATAATGAATAACAACCACAAGATATGAAACAAAAAACGGCTTCAAGACGTGTCAAGATTCTAGTTGCTAAGTTGGGCTTGGATGGCCACGATAGAGGAGCCCTAGTATTATGTAGAGCATTTAGAGATGCAGGGATGGAAGTAATTTACTCAGGTCTATTTGCAACCCCGGACAGAATTGCACAAATTGCTGAAGACGAAGATGTCGATGCAATTGCAATGAGTTTACTTAATGGTGCACATGGAACATTATTTCCAAGAGTAGTTCAGGCATTAAACAAAAAAGGAATCAAAGATGTACTAGTAGTAGGAGGCGGCGTAATACCTGAAGTAGATAAAAAAGATCTTAAAAAATCAGGTGTCGATGAGGTGTTTGGTCCAGGTACACCATTAAATGAAATAATTGAACATATCACCAATGGAGTTTCAAAATTAAGAAAATTATAATAAATTACTCAGTAGAGTCAGGCCACATCATCTTACGCATTTGCTTTCCAACTTTCTCAATTTGATGTGCTTCAGTCTCTTTCATGTATTTATCAAATGAATCTTTACCATGTTTCTGATATTCATTAATCCATTCTTTATTGAAAGTTCCATCCTGAATCATTTTTAGAACTTTTTTCATGTTGTCTTTACTTTCACTAGTAATTACCATCGGACCACGTGTTAAACCACCATATCTTGCAGTCTCACTTACACGTCTCCACATTCCATTGATTCCGTATCTTTGAATCATATCTACAATTAATTTTAGTTCGTGTAATACCTCAAAATACGCAATTTCGGGCTGATAGCCTGCCTCAACTAGCGTTTCAAATGAAGCTTGTATCATTGATGCAGCACCGCCACAAAGATCTGCTTGTTCTCCAAACCAATCAGTTTCAACTTCTTCTTTGAACGTGGTTTGAATCAATCCTGCACGTGCACTACCAATTGCCTTTGCAATTCCTAGTGTTCGGTCCCAAGCTTTTCCTGTGAAATCTTGATGTACTGCAACAATTGACGGAGTACCAAAATTTTCAAGATATGTTTCGCGTACTTTGGAACCAGGTCCTTTTGGTGCAACCATGATAATGTCAATATCTTTTGGAGCATCAATCCATTTCCAATGAATTGCAGCTGCATGTGAAAACGATAATGCTTTTCCTTTAGAGAGATTTGGTCCAATTTCAGCTTTGTAAACTTCTGATTGGATCATGTCTGGAAGTAAAATGTGAATTATATCGGCTTTTTTGCATGCATCAGATACAGACATTACTTTATGACCATCAGATTCTGCTTTTTTCCAGCTGTTTCCACCTTTCTTTAGGCCAACAATTACGTTAAGACCAGAATCTTTCATGTTATTTGCTTGAGCATCTCCTTGAATCCCATAACCAATTACGGCAATAGTTTGATCTTTTAATGGATCTAAGCTGATATCTTTATCTTTCCATGTTTTTGCCATATAATTACTCAAAATATTGCAAATATTAACTATAGAATTTCAGATTTCAATAATTTTGTCGCAACCACGACACTTTACTGTGACTTTATCACCAGGCAGACGTTGAAATCTCTTTGAGCCACAATTAGGGCAAATTGGGCAAGCACGTATTGGTTCCATTAGTATTCAGTTGGTTTTGTATCGGATTTTGCTATAACTTCTAATCTTTTTTTGCCATTGATCTTTTGCAAAAATTTAACAACTGCTCCAGGAACTAAAGCTTGCCAATTATTATCAGATATTATCATTTGGCGGATATGAGATGCGTTGTATTGGGGTTTATCTAGAAATTTGGGCTCAATTACATCAATTGAAGAATCTGCCAATAACATTTTGACATATTCATTTCCACTGTATACTTTATCAAAGTGGGGTAATGCTGACTTTAGAAAAGAAGACCACGTTGCAATATTGAACTGATTTTCAATTGCAACAATAAAACATCGAGATAAATTAATTTTAGATTCTTTTAACGAGTCATGAATCATTTCGATTCTCTCACCAGCTGTGAAAGGATCCTTTTCTAAATAATTGAATTGAGAGCTAGTTACTGCAATTACCACTTCATCACATTGTTCAAGAATTTGTTTTACTAAATCTAAATGCCCCAAATGGAAAGGCTGAAACCTACCCATCATCAATCCACGCATAAAATACGATAAATTTTGATTTAATTAAATGAGTCTATTTGATTGGACCACTACCAAGAATTCTAATTGTGGTTGATTCTGGTTTTAAAATGACGGCAATATCTCCAGGATTGTAAACTATTGGTTTTTCAAATTTTAGTTTCAAAGGAATAATTGACGAAAACTTGGCAGCCTTTATTTGTAAACCTACGCTAACTAGACACCCTTGATTTTCAGCAATGTCAGTTTTATAAAATGGGCTTTTAGTAAAATCAAGCTCAATTTCAGATTTAACAATCACAGTTCCTTCCTTTGCAATGACATCGCCTCGTCCAATCTCATCTGGTTTTGCACCCTTTACTGCAAGACCAACTCTTGCAGGACATACAGATTCCTCAACAGGATCATCGTGCATTTGAATTGATTTTATCATTACATCAATTCCTGCAGGATATAGTTTGAGGTTATCATATTGTTTGATTGTTCCACATGTTACTTTACCAAGAATTACTGTCCCAACGCCTTTAACATCAAAGCAGTGATCAACTACCATTTTAGGAGGGTCAATGTTTGAAGTTGGCTGAATCTTGTCCATCTCTTCTTTAAGTTTGTCCTGTTCAACTTTGAGGTATTTTTCAACTACAGTACCTTTTATCATTGAATTTAATTTTGATTCATCAACATCAAAAGTATGGGATAAGATTCCTTGAGTTTTTTTTAGTGTATCAAGTGCAATAATTTGCTCCCCAGTGAATTTGTCAAGTTTATCAACAAGAAATATGACAAATTCTGCCAAATTGATTGATTGTAAAAGTGGCTGTATCTTATCAGGAAATCCGCTAGGAGTCACCCAAGTTTTGATAACATCTGCTTCTTTTCTATCATAAAGAGAAAGATCCGTTACAGTTCCTTTTTTTCCAAATTCTAGGGCAATGTCTTGTTTTCCCAAGACTACAAAATTGATTGACTTCACCATACGTTGAGAGTGAAAATCGGGTTTTATGAATTAAGTAGGAGGTTGGAAAAATAAAAAAAGAAATATTTTGTTTATGAGGTTATAGATTTAGTTTGATTGAGGTTTTTTAGATTAGATTTGTTTTCGGATTACTTTTTCTTTTTATCCAAGACAATTGCCTCCGAGATTGTCGATTATACTACAAGATAATAAACATTATTTAGAATTCGTAAATGAAAAAATCATTCAAACCTTTTGTAAATGTACAATGGACCAGAAACTAAAAGAGTTTGGAATCAACGATAGTACAAAAATTTTATCAGCATGAATACTCAGATAGATCTTCTGAATCATCAGTCTTTTGATCAATCACGTTCAAATGGTATAGGATTAGTTTATGGTATTGCGTCATACTTTATCTAATCAAACAACCTGTTTTGAAATATAAAAAGAAGACTGAGGAATCATACTAGTGTAATACTTAAGGAAAGGATGACAAGACTGCAACATAGCTTGCAAATCTATGATTTTTAGGTCTGACAGATTTTTGATGATATTTAGAGATAGGTTTACCAACTGCTCCGTTTAGTCCAAGAGGACATTTGACAAGTTTTTTCACATTAGCATACTTTAGAACTTCATCAGTAGGGCTAAAATAATTCACAATCTTACTTCGAATTATTTTATCAAGTAGTTTACCATATTTTTTTGATGATGGCACATCGCTTGTAATTGATGCTCCAAAAAAATATACACCTTCAACAATGCCAGTATTTTGAGATTTTTTTGCCAAGTATTCAACAGTACTAAGAATTACCTGTGAGCCCAAAGAATGACCCATTAAACGAATCTTTGTTTTAGGACTAGAAGATTTGAAATCTTCAATAAACATTGCCAAGTTTCGGCCATTTTTCTTTGCAATGATTTGACCAGTAGAGAGAGATCGTCGGACATGTTTTAGTAGGTGAGCACCAGTGGTGTTAGAATCATAGCTAAATCCAATCACAGGATGACGATATCCTAATTTTGACAATCTATTTTTTGCGAGAACAACTTTTGCAATAGCTCCTGCATTATCGTTACGTAACCCATGAATCATTATTACAAGTTCTTTTGAACCCACAAGGTCATCAAATGCTTTTTTTGGATACAAAAAATACGGGTTATTTTTTATAGTTTTACCATACATCAAATCATAATATCCTCGAGTAGAGATTCTTGGGATTATTTTTTTCATTCTATTGGGCCTAGTTGTTTTTTATATTTTGCAATATCTTCATCTTCTACTTTAACAAATAGCGGTGATACTTCACCTAAGACATGTCCGGATTTAATTCCAATATCAGAGATTGACTCCCATTTGTTTTCATTTACTTTACCATCTAGTCCAATCTGATTCCATATTTTTTGTGAGGATTCCGGAATAAATGGAAACAATGCAATTGCCATACTACGTGCAGCATTTACTGATAAGAATACACAGGTCGTAGTTCCAGGTTCTTTCTTCCAAGGTTCTTTATGTTGAAAGTATTGATTGAAAAATGTTGAAAACTCCATGATTTTCTTGAGAGCCCTATCCAAATGATTTTGTTCCATCAAAACTCCCAGTTCTGAAGATAGAGACTTGATCTTATTTTCAGCCTCTATGTCTTTATCATCATACTTTTCAGTTTCAGGAATTATTCCATAAAACGCTTTTTTTGTAAATCCTAATGCACGATTAACAAAGTTTCCAAGATTGCCAATTAATTCAGAGTTAATTCTATTTGTAAATTCATTCCAATCAAAATTCAAATCATCTTGGGAGTAGGGATTGATTGCAACTAGATAGTATCGTAAATAGTCAGCAGGGTAATATTCTAAGAACTGCTTCAATCCAATGTACCAGTTTCTACTCTTTGAGATTTTCTTTGATTGTAAAGTAAGGTGGCCCCTAGTTGGAATATAATCAGGCAATTTGTATTCACTGTTTATTCCCAAACGCATTGCAGGTAAGAACAGATAATGATGATAAACAATGTCTTTTCCAATAAAATGATAGATATCAGCAGAATTCCAAAATTCTTTTCCATCAATTCCTTTATCGTTAAGGAATTTTACAGCAGTAGAAATGTAGGCAAGATGATTATCAAACCAGCCATAAAACACCTTGTCTTTGTATTTTTCAAGAGGGATATGTACGCCCCAAGAGATATCACGCGTAATATCCCAATCAATTAAACCAGACTTTATCCAATTTTGAACATATTTTTTAACATCTTTTTGCAGATTCTCATTTTCATCTAGCCATTTGTATAATGAGTCACCAAAATTTTTTAGTTTGAAAAAGAAATGTGTTGTCTTTTCTTTAGTTGGAGTTTGTCCACAAATAGAACATTTTGGATCAGATATCTCTTCAGGTACTCGGCCACAACTTTCACATAGATCAGAATATTGATCAACTGCTTTACAATAAGGACAGGTTCCTTTCACATATCTATCAGGTAAGAATTTTTTATCGTTATTACAATAAAATTGAATGATTTCTTTTTCGTAAACGTGACCGGCGGCATTTAGTTTGTTAAATACATCTTGAACAAATGATATGTTTTCTGATGAGCTAGTTTTGTAAAAAAAATCAAAATCAATACCAAATGATGTGAAATCGTCATAGTCTCGTTTATTCCAATGAGCAACATATTCTGACGGTGTTTTTCCCTCTTTTTCAGATTGTATCAAAATAGGAGTACCAAAATCATCAGACGCACAAACATAGTATGCCTCAACACCATTTAATTTCAGAAACCTAGTAGTCACATCAGCTGGCAAGTATGTTGACGCAACATGACCTAGATGGATTTCTCCATTAGCATAAGGTAATGCACTAGTAATGATTGCTTTGTTTTTCATTAATGATATTTGGAACCTAATTGAGGTTAAGAAGTTTTACCAGCTATTAGCATATTTGACTTGTTGTGGAGTAAGTTTATCGATTTTTACATCCATGGCTTTTAGTGCATCAACTGCAACTTGTTTATCAATCTCTTCTGGAACATTAATAATTTTGTTACCAATCTTTGCATGATTCTTGAGAATATACAAGACGGATAGAATTTGATTAGAGAATGATTGAGCCATTACTTCTGGAGGATGCCCTTCCGCAGCTACAAGATTTGCTAGGCGCCCTTCACCAATTAAATAAACATGTTTACCATTTTTGAGAGTACATTCATCAAGATTTGCTCTTACTCGTTTTACTGATTTCGATTCTTTTAGCAAAAATTTACTATCGATTTCAACATCAAAATGTCCAACGTTACCCATGATTGCACCATTTTTCATTTTTATGATGTGTTCTTTTCTAATTACACTTGTCATTCCAGTACACGTGATAAATATGTCACCAACTTTACAGGCTTGTGCCATTTGCATTACTTCAAAACCATCCATATGAGCTTCTAATGCTTTGATAGGATCAATTTCAGTTACAATTACTTTAGAACCCATTCCTTGACATCTAGATGCAACACCACGTCCTACCCAACCATAACCAACAACTACAACTCGCTTAGAGGCCATCAAAAGATTCATTGCGCGTAGATAGCCATCGATTGTACTTTGTCCTGTTCCATAACGATTATCAAACATATGTTTTGTGTATGCTTCATTTACTAAAATTACTGGATATCGGAGTTTTCCTTGGTTTTCAACTGCTCTTATTCTAGTAACACCAGCAGTAGTCTCTTCAGTTGCACCAAGAATTTTCATATTCTTATATCTATTATCAAAATGTGCCTTGACATTCATATCAGCACCATCATCAGTTAAGATAGTTGGCTTGTGATTCAAGACTTGATCAATACACCAATCATATTCTTTTACAGATTGACCATGCCATGCATAAACATGGATTCCTTTTGATGCCAAAAATGCTGCAATGTCATCTTGGGTGGTAAGTGGATTTCCACCGCAGCATGCAACAGTTGCGCCAAGTTCCTTTGCACCCATTAAAAGTACAGATGTCTCTTTTGTAATATGTAAACAAAATCCTAAAGTAACACCTTTGAGTGGTTGAGATTTTTTAAATCGATTTATTGTGTTATCAAGAATTTGCATATGAGATCTAGCCCATTCATAGGACAGTTTACCATCTTGAATCAATTTTGCACTAGATTTTACCTTGCTCATGTATTTTGACGTTAAAAAAGAGTATAAAATTCTATCATGCGAATATAAATAAATGACAAATTATCGAATTAACAGTATGACTTGGAAAAAGATTGCAGAAAAAGGAGACATAGCTATTGGCAAAGGAAAAGCCTTTAAAATTGATGGAAAACAAATTGCAATTTTCAATCAAGATGGATATCATGCTATTGATGATCTTTGTGTTCATCAAGACGGATCTATTGCACCAGGTAAATTAGATGGAGACATAGTAGAATGTCCATTGCATTTTTGGCATTATAACATCAAAACAGGAGAATTGAAAGACTATCTCAAAGATGTGAAATTAGCAACATATCATGTGGAAGCCAGAAATGATGGAATTTACGTTGATGTGTAACTAAAATCATTATTAAAAAATTTTGTAAAATTAAAAAAATACAATACAATTTTAGTCGTTAATTTTGTAATTTTTTGTAAATACAAAAAGGAGAAAATTCCAAATATGGAATATTTGCATTTACCTTTTATGTAATCAGAATGAAATCATTGCATGAATAGTAAAATAATTCTTCCAGTTCTATTAGGAATTATATCTATTAGCATTACACAATTTACATTTGCTGAAGAATTAGAAACTTTCTCGTTTATTATGGCAGATACTGAACAAATTGAACAACCTAGATCAAGATACAATTCTGAGCAAATTGCTTTGTACGGATATGTGGATAATTACACACGAGGACTTGAAGTAGGCATAATACTTACTCATCCAGATGGAGTGATAGAAGAATTAAACACATATGCAACAAAAGATGGAGAAATCTATATGATAATTCAAGTTAATGGAGAATCACAAGTAGGTGTTCATCAAGTATCGTTATACTACGAAGGGTCAGAATTAGCATCAACTACTTTTGAAGTTTTAGAAAAAAAATAGTTATAAAAATAATAAATTAACAAATTTCCAAAAAACAAATTATTCATAATTAAAGTAGGTATTCATTCAAAACAAGTGTAAAAGTAGTTCAAATGTGTTTGAATATTTGGTACAATTTTTATTCTCACATATTATGTAAATTAATTATTGAATCAAGACATCATAAATGAAATTAAGAATCAAAATTATGCTGCAATTACAGAGTCTATTGAAAATTTCTTAATAGAGCAAATAGAAAAAAAACAAGTAAACGGATTAATTTTAGGATTAAGCGGAGGTGTAGATTCGGCGGTTTTAGCTTACATTTGCAAAAGAAAACTAAAAGAAAAAACACTTGCAGTAATAATGCCAGATACACAGATTACACCAAGTGTAGAAACAGAAGACGCAATGAAGATGATTACATTAACAGGATTAGAATACAAATTAATCGACATCAAACCAATTGTTAACGAATACATGCATTATGTAGAACCAAATAATTGGGCTAAAGGAAATCTAAGAGCTAGAATAAGAACCAATATTTTGTATTATTATGCAAATGCAAAAAAATATCTCGTGTTAGGATCAAGTGATAAGAGTGAATATCTAATTGGATATTTTACAAAATATGGGGATGGAGCATCAGATTTAGTACCAATAATTTCATTATACAAATTACAAGTCAGAGAAATTGCAAAATTTTTAGGAGTTCCTCAAAACATTATTGAAAAAAAGAGTAGCCCTCATCTATGGAAAGAACATGAAGCTGAAAAAGAATTAGGAGCATCATATGAAGAGATAGATTCTATACTTTATTGCATCATAGATAAAAAACTATCAATTGATAAAACTAGTGATATATTAGAAATAGATAAACAAACGGTTGAAAAAGTACATCAGATGTACATTAACAGTGCTCACAAAAGAGAAACTGCACAAAAACTATCTGAGGAAAAATAATGAAGCTACAAGATACACTTAGTAATTCAGAGCAAACACTAGAAGTTTCAAAAAAAATAAGAATTTACTTGTGCGGAGTCACAGTTTATGATGAATCTCATATAGGACATGCCAGAACAATAATTGTTTTTGATGTATTAAGAAAATATTTGGAAAGTAAAAAAATAGAAGTAGAATTTATCCAAAATTTTACCGATGTTGATGATAAAATAATTAATCGGGCTAAAACAGAAAACACAACTGTAGAACAAATTAGTTCAAGATACATTCAAAGATACTTTAACGATTTTGATGGATTGAATGTAAAACGTGCAACAAATTACCCTAAAGCAACTGAACATATAGAAGACATTAAGAATTTCATAAGGAAATTAATTGAAAAAAATATAGCATATGTATCAAAAAACGGGGTTTATTTTTCAGTTTCAAAGTTTCCAGAATATGGAAAACTATCAAAAAAGAAAATAGATGAATTGCAATCAGGGGCAAGAATAGAAATTGACGAGGCAAAAAAAGACCCTCTAGATTTTGCTTTATGGAAATTTTCTGATGAAAATCCACTTTGGGATAGTCCATGGGGAAAAGGTAGACCGGGGTGGCACATTGAATGTTCTGCAATGAGCATAAAGTATCTCGGAGAAAATTTTGACATACATGGAGGCGGAAGAGATCTGATATTTCCACATCATGAAAATGAAATTGCACAATCAGAATCATACACGACAAAACAATTTGCAAAAATTTGGATGCATGTAGGAATGGTCACTATTAACGGAGAAAAAATGTCAAAATCACTTGGCAACATAAAATCAATAAAACATGTATTAGATAATTGGGGGTCTAACATAATTAGATTATTTTGCTTGTCAGGACATTATTCAAAACCAATAGACTATTCTGAGGAATTATTAAAAGAGAACCTGATAAAATGGCGCCAAGTAGAATCTTGCTATTATGAATTAATTCACGCAAGTAATTCATCAGATTCAGGTGAAATTAAATTATTAATTAATAACATAGGTAAAGAGTTTGATAATTCCCTAGAGTCGGACATCAATACACATCTTGCTCTTTCAGCGTTTTTTAAACTTGTGAAAGAGGTAAACCATATGGCCGCAGAAGAAAAATTGAATTCATCAGATGCAAAAAGAATCATCCAGGAATTTGAAAGAATGCTTGATATTTTAGGACTTGTAATTCCAAAAATTACACCAGACGAAAAAAAAGAAATTGACAATATGATCACATCAAGAGAACAATTAAGAAAAGAAAAAAAATTTCAAGAAGCAGATAATATTAGAGATAAACTCAATGAAATGAATATCGAATTAATTGATCATAAAGGAAAAACAATTTGGATTAGAAAAGAAAAGATCACTGCAGAAACATAATTTATCTGCAGAAAACACATATCTAGTAAAAATTAGTCTAGTCTAATTAGTCCCGTCTAATTTTAACATTGTTTAATAATTAATAAAAATAAACTAAATTATGAATGCATGGACTAAATTTTGGAATTGGTATGAAAATAAAATTTTAGGTAGTGTAATCATAATTGCAATAATACAGTTTATTCAAATTCCACATATGATTTGGAATGCAGATTTGATGTTAGAAGCAGGATATGTTTCAAGAGTTCATCCATTAATTGATTGGTTACTATATGGAGTTGATTTAATCGAAATAATTTCAATCGTAAATGTAGGAATGATTATGTTCAGTTTGATTAAAAAAAGAAGAGCAACCAAAACCATAAAGACCATTAAAAAAGAGTGAATTAACTCGGTACAAATAGAGGAAGAAGTACAGTGAACTATGTCATTATTTTGTGAAAAATGTAATAATCGAAGATTACCACAATGGGATAAAGTGGAAAATAAAACAAAATGGCTTTGTGAAACTTGTTGCAATTATGCTGATGATAAAAACAACATAATAGATCAATATCAAAAATAGTTAAAATTTAATCAATCATTTTTTTGATGCACTAACCAAAGAGACCACATCCCTATCTCGGAGTTGATAGTCCACAGGCAGTCGTAAGTTGTATCTCAAGTCTTTTCCATATAGGAGTCCTTTTGTCAGATCTGTGTGAATTTCTTTTGCTAGATCAGCAATTGTTGCACCAGCCTTGAGCAATATCAAGTCAGGTAAAACACGCCCTTTTTTATCAGCTAAAAGTTTCTCATCAGCCACGGGATAAATAGAATTCATCTTCAGTAGTTTGAATACGGCAACATTAATTGCAAATTGAACGCCAGTTCGCATATACTCACCCATTATCCCTTTTTTAATAAAATCCAAAGCATTTACCTGTTTTTCATTAAGATCTTCTGATTTTATTATTTCAAATTGTTCAGAACCGGGAGAATATTTGATCAATCCCTTTTGTTCAGCTCTTCTTAAACTAAATTCACTATCTCCGCTAACAGGAATTACAATAGAATCATTGAATCGTTCTCGCAATCTAGCAAAATTTTTGTCTGCACCTTCCACATCAATTTTATTTGCAACAATGAGTGTAGGTTTTGAAATTTTTCTAATATATGACGCAAGTTTTTTTGTATCAACCATATCAAAATTATCAAATTCCTTATCACTCAATCCAAGTGTCAATAATGAATCTTTTACATGAATAGGATTAACACCAATTCCACGATAAAGATCAGTGATTGCATCTACAATACTTGAACCTGTTCGAATTGACTTTGATACTTTATCTCGATTTCCTTCTAAAATTTTATGATACCATAAAATTAATTCCTCTTCGATATCTGCAAAATCAGATATCGGATCACCACTACCAACTTCTGTGATTTTTCCAGATGAGTCTATACCGCCAGATGCATCAACAACATGAAGTAATGCATCTGATTGAGCGGCAATTGAAAGAAATTGATTCCCTAATCCTTTTCCTTTCCATGCATCTTTGATAAGACCAGGCAAATCAATTAATTCGACTGGGATGTATCTCCATCCTTCAACACATTTTGAATTATTTGGATTATCTTGTATTTTAAACTCTGGATGAACACATAAAGTAATTGCATGTGCAACACCAGAAACAGGTTTTTTTGTTGTAAATGGATAAGACGATATTTCTTCAGACGACAAAGTGGCAGCATTGTAAAAAGTTGTTTTGCCAGTGTTTGTTTTACCTATTAGTCCAAGTTTAATTGGCATGGTTTATTTGCAATCTAAGAATATTTATCTCTGCCTAGATATCATTGATTTTTTTGGTTATCTTTTCTAGGGATTGTTTTAATTCCTTTATTGACCATTCGATGTCACTAGTATCTTTTTTGGATAATTCACTGTTCCATTTTTCTAAAACAATATTTGTTATTTCTGAACAGTTGTAAAGTAGATTCCAATAAGGATGATGCTCTGCGGTTGCATATGCAAGTTCTGTTACATCGAGTAACCCATTTTTTGCACGTGCCAAGGCTGTAATATTTTCACCAAAAATTTTTACAATATTCACATCTAGATCTTTTTGTACTTTTAACGGAGTGTTATTTTTTTCATGTTTATTTATTAATTCATGTAATTCATTGTAAAAAGTATCAAAAGTCATAATTAAGACAATCTCTGATGTTCTGCTAACATACACCTATTAAATACAATTTTTATGCCATTATCTCTAGCCAATTTTTCTGCTTCAACATTATGAATTCCTTCTTGAAGCCAAATCACCTTAGGTTTTTTCTTTATAGCTTCTTTGACTACTGGAAGTACTTGATCAGATGGTCTAAACACATCAATGATATCAACATCATCAACAACTTCAGAAATTGTACTAAAACATTTTTTACCTAAAATCTCATCAGCCGTAGGGTTTATTGGAATTATATTAAATCCATTTTCAGACAGATATTTTGGAACATAATGTGCAGCCTTATGTTCATTTTTAGATATACCAATTACTGCAACACGCTTCAATGAAAGAATATCTCTTATTTCATCATCGGTGTAAGAATCACACTCCATGAAAAAAGTAAAGCAGTGTAGGATATAATTTTTAAAGGAAATAGCATGGTATTTTAACAACTGAGAAAATTAAACGACATGGAATCTATGCCAGAAGAGCCAAAAGATGTAGTGGTATTAGGAGCAATTGCAAGAGGAATAAAAAAATTCGACAAAATACAGAAAGCCGCTCAGATTGACGGTGAGGAATTAAACGAAATTCTTGAGAAATTAGAAAAAAGAGAATTGATACAGGTAGAAGAAAAAAAAGGATTATTTGGAAAAAAAATTGAGCTTAAAATTACAGATAAAGGAACAAAAGAACTAGAAGAAAGAATTCACGAATTACAAGATAAATGGAATCAAATGTCTTTATTGTATAAAAGCGGGGATAAAGAAAAACTAAAGCAATACATGGACGATAACAAATCATTTCTTCCTACTATGATGTTTTTTGGAATAATGGACATTATGATGTTTTCAATGATGTTTAGTATGATGGGTATGATGATGACAGATTACGTACCAGCAGAAAGCATTCCAAATGACATGGGCGGAGAAGCTGCATCAGATGGAGGAATGGATTCAGATGGTGGCGGATTTGACTTTGATGTCGGATTCTAAGTTGATGTTTTATACCACAAACAAAAAATAAAATCAAATGACATATAGTTCGTATGATAATCAAGGAGTAGTCAAAGTATTATCATTTCTAAAATCTCACAATACAGAATATCTTTCAGGGCAAGATTTGAGTGACGTATTACGAATAAGTAGAGTTGCTGTTTGGAAACATATTAAAAAAATCAGAGCGTTGGGATATAAAATCGAGTCAAAACAAAAACTAGGATATAGATTAGAATCAAGTACTGATAAATTACTTCCATGGGAGATAACATCAGGATTAAAGACCAAAACGTTTGGAAAACATATGTATTATTTTGATTCGGTTGATTCAACCCAAAACCATGCAATGAAAATAGCATCAGAAGCAATTCATGGTACAATGATCATTGCAGAGAAACAAACTAATGGAAAGGGAAGGATAGGAAGAAAGTGGATTTCGCCTAAAGGAGGAATATGGCTTTCCATAATTCTGCATCCAAAATTCGACATGTCGTTAATCACATTATTTCCAATAGCATCAGCACTTGCATTATCAAACGCAATTGAGAAAACATTAAACATAAAATCTGAATTAAAATGGCCAAACGACATTACAATTAATGGTAAAAAAGTTGCAGGAATGTTAGTTGATGCATCTATAGAATCAAACAAAATTGAAAATATGATTCTTGGAGTAGGAATAAATTATAATGTTGAAGTTAAACAAATTGAAAAAATACTAAAAGATACTCCGAATTTTTACGGAGTTGCATCATTAAGTGAATACAACAATACAATAAAACCAGTTTTACTGGTTCAATCGTTTTTATTAGAATTAGAAGAAATTTTTAATCAATTAAACAAAGGAGATGTTAAAAAAATAATTAGAGATTGGACAAAGAAATCATCTACCATAGGTCAAAATATAGAGCTAATTACAGAAGATGAGAAAATCAAAGGCAAAGCACTCAAAATAGATAATGATGGAGCATTAGTCATATCATCTAATAAAAAAAATAAAAGAATCACATCAGGAGATATAATTCATATTATAAAATAAGACACTAAATTATTTTTTAATGATTTTTTTATGTATAGTTTTTTTCTTGTTTTTTGAAACATTAGGTTTCTGGTCATGGATTAACTTTGACTGTTCTTTAAGTAGATTTTTTAGATCATTTTGAATATCAAAAATAGTGTCAACCAGGTCCTCTAATGCTTTAGAATATTGACTGTATGCAGACAGTAATTCTAACTGTTTTTTAGTAACTTTTGAAAAATACTCATTTGAGCGTAAAAGATTAGTAGATGTAATTAGTTCAGGCATATCAGGTATTGGCCCTCCGAGTTTATCTAATTCTGATTGAATATCTTGAATTTTCTTACGTAGTTCATAAATAATTTCACCTGTGCCTAATTTACTCAATCTAAGATTTTGTAATTGTTAGAAGATTAAAGATTTACTGAAAATAAATAAAATGTGTAGCAAAAATGACAAAAATATATCAAAATACAAATCATCTCAAAATAGAAATAAATTATAACCAAAGTACATCAGAGACATTGTCAATACGCATACTATGTGGAATGTTATTATTTATCAGTTTTTCAGTTCCATCATTTGCTCAAACTACATTTGATGCACAATCAATGTTCAAACAAGCTAATGAACACTTTTCAAAAGGAGAATATAACCAAGCAATTGTAATTTATGATGAAATTTTAGAAGAGATTCCAAATAACATATCCACAATGAAGATGAAGGCCATTGCACTAAGCAATTCAGGATATCATGACAGATCACTTAAAGAATTCTTCAAGATTCTTCAGGAAAAACCAAATGATGTAACTTCACTCATTGGCATGGGTGTTGGTTTTGGAAATTTAGGGGAATATCAAGAATCAAAATATTATTTTAAAAAAGCATTAAATGAAAAACCGGACAGCATTGTAATTAATAATTATAAAGAATTCACAGACCAGGTAATTGCAAAATACCCATACATACCAACAGAAAAGCCTATGGATCTTCGAAAAGAAGGAACAGTTCAAATTCCAGAATGGGTCAAATTAATTGCAAAATGGTGGTCAGAAAAGCAAATTGAAGATTCAGAATTCACATCAGCATTATTATTTATGATTGAAAACAAAATAATACAAATTCCAATCATTGAAACAAAATCAGTAACAGAGAATAAAATACCAGACTGGATAAGAAACAACGCTTCATGGTGGGCTCAAAATATAATAAATGATCATGATTTTGTTTCAGGAATTCAATACATGATAGAAAAAGGCATCTTAGTTGTAGACATTAAAAAATCACAAGAAGAAATTCAAAAAGATAAAGAATACAAATATAGTTTGTTTGAAAAATATATTCGTAATATTTCAAAAAATATTTCAGATGAAAAAAGATACATTGAATATCCAAATCCAAGCGGAGATGTAATAAAAAAATTCCTCAGAGATTATACAAAATGGAATTTTGAAGAAGAAGCAAAGACCGCTGCCAGTAATTTTCCAGATCCAACATATGAGATAGTCGACGGAACATATATTGTAAATTACAAAGTCTTCATTAATGAACAACCATCAGGATTACCATTAAATCATGTAAGTACATTAAAAAATTCTTTCGGATTTTGGGAAAAACAGGAATTAAGTTCTGAAGGAAATAAAGTTAAAATAATTTTTGAAATTACTACTCAGAAACATGAAGCAAATGTTTGGGTTACATGGGTAGTACGCAATATTGGAGAAGGAGTATTAGGCCATGCACATCTAGGAAAAGGAGTTGTAGAAGTAACATTAGGCGATTATAATTGTGATGGAAGATTTCAACTGTATGATGTTAAAACAGTTGAAACTATTATGACACATGAGTTGGGTCATTCGATAGGATTGACACATGTTTCTGATCCAAACAATATCATGTATCCATCATTAAAACCAAATTATGCATATTGTCTATTAGGATGATTTTAGAATTAAAGCTAAATGTTTCTAAATCCTTAAGTTGATAATTTACACAGAAAATTTGTGAGTTTTAGAGCAAGTATTTTTTCAAAAAAAGAATTATTAATTATAATTGGATCTTCAGTTATTATTTCAGTGATATTGTATACCACTTATGTTACAAGTAAATAATTAGATCTAAACTCATTTGTAGCCTCAAATAAATAAAATTTTGAATTAGATTATCAGATTGAGATAGTTATCAATCACATCATTTAATAAAATAAATAAAAGGTAGAACAAAAACAAAATACTAAAACATTTAACAAAATCAGAATATTCGATCAAAATTCAAATATATTAAAAATAGTTTTCAAAATTTATTATGCAAACATTGTTAAAATATTACATTTTATTTATTCTAGTTTCATAGAATTAGAATAAGAATTAGCTTAGCCTACATACAATTAACCTGTTGAAGCAATGTAAAACGATAATAAGGTAAATGAGATATTGTAATTATTATGCTTAAGAGTACAACGGTGTCTGGGCCTAAATGTCCTTCGTGTGGAGATAGAAAAATGGTTACTGATGAAACCACGGGAGAATTATTTTGTGGCAGATGTGGTTTTGTAGTTACGGATAAAATTTCAGATACTGGTGCAGAGTGGCGTTCATTTACAAATGACGACACAAATAGAGCTAGAACCGGAGCTGGAACATCATTGACAATGCATGACATGGGATTATCAACAGTTATCGGAGCTGCAAACAAAGATTCTACCGGAAAACCTTTAACATCATCGATGAAAAGTTCAATCGAAAGATTACGAACTTGGGACAGTAGATCACAAGCTCATTCTTCTGCAGATAGAAATCTAAGACAGGCATTAAATGAGATGGGAAAATTAAAAGACAAACTTGCATTAACTGACGCAGTAGTTGAAAAAGCTGCATACATTTACCGAAAGGCCATGGAAAAAAAATTGGTAAGAGGCCGTTCAATTCAAGGATTAGTTGCAGCTTGTCTTTATGCAGCATGTAGAAATACAGAGACCCCTAGAACATTAGACGACGTTGCAAATGGCATCAACATTAGAAGAAAGGATGTTGCAAGATGCTATAGGTTAATTTTTAGAGAATTGGAGCTAAAAATGCCAGTGGTTGATCCAGTTAAAGGAGTATCAAGAATTGCAAGTATTGCAGAATTAAGTGAAAAAAGTAAACGAAAAGCAGTAGAAATTTTAGAACAAGCAAAAAAAATAGGCATGGTGGCGGGAAAAGACCCAATGGGAATAGCTGCTGCTGCACTGTATTTAGCATGTATTAGCACAGGGGAGGTAAAATCTCAAAAAGATATTTCAATTGCATCAGGAGTTACTGAAGTAACAATCAGAAATAGATGCGCAGGTTTAAGAAAAATGCTTCAAAACTAGTGGAAAATATGCTGAACAGTGAAAATACATGGTCAGATTGGCTTGACTTTAATGAAGATACAATTTCAAAAATACCTCAATCAGCAGGAGTGTATATGATGCATGCATCAATGAAAATTTTATTCATTGGAGGTGCTGAAAATATTAAAAAAAGTATACAGGAAAAAGAAAAAGAGCCATGCATGTCAAAAGCCACCAGAGTAAGATACATGCAAACTAGTTCTTATGAACAAGTTTCAGAAGATTTAATCAAAGATTATCAAGATAGACATGAAGGAAAGATTCCACTATGTATGGGTTAACCCCAAACAATTCCAAAATATTTTCCGAATTTCAAAAACTATAATGCATGATTTTTGAATCTTTCATATTCAAGTGCATCCCAAGGAAACACAATGTATTCAGTCCCTTTTGTTTTTTGAGCATATACTAATTGTTTAGGATATTTTTTGCCGGTTCTAGCAAATAAAGTAGCATATACAAAATCAGAAGGATTGGTTACTTTTTGAATTATTTTCTTAAATGTTTTTCCAGAATCGTAAATATCATCAACAAAAAGAGAGTCCGAAGAAATTTTATTTTTATCCACAAGTATTGTATCAATTCCCAAGTGATCAGCTAATAACCTTGCAGGAATTAAACCACCACGACTAACTGTAGAAATACTTGAAAAAAAATGTGAAGATTCTAAAATTTTTTTAGAAAGCAATTCTGTCAATCGCTCAATATCAGTCCAAGTAACATTTTGTGAAAGAGTATTCATGTATGTTTGGTGCTTGTACCTAGATTAAGTTGTTATGATAAAATGATTTAAAAAGTACCCATTACCGGTTTTTTTAGAGGCTCAATAATCTCAAGGATATTAAATGCGTATTTACTGAAATTTGCTTCCTTTTCAGAAGATACTAACAAAACATCATCGTTTGCTAATGGAAAACTCATCACAATTACCTTATCTCGATAAGACATTGAAAAATGAACTTCACCAAATTCTTTATCAAACTCATGCCTCATGCGAACTCTAAGTGCAAGTTCCATGAACATCATTTCATCTTGTTTTTGAGATTCTAATGAGTGCATTCCCTTTTTCATTCCCCCTGTAACAAGATGACCTCGACTATTGATTATTCTAGCAGACCTAAGAAGGGGGTCCAATTGAATAATTTTTTGACATGTTTGTTCTAGTTCTTCAACACTAGCCACTTGTCTAATTAAACAAGCGATCTATTTATTGAGAGCTATCACAATAATAATCCGTGGAATCAGAATCTCAAAAAGACGTTACAGATTATTATAAACACCTATCCTTATTCTGGACAGATATTCTTCATTTAATGTCCAGTAAGCCTCAAGCCTTGACTTCATTAGGTCCAATGAGAGCTTTTGCTTCAAATTCAAAGAAAATATCAACTGAGCTAATACAGATTAATGAAAACTTGATGGAATTTAACAAATATGTCACAGAATACTATAAGCAATTAGCAGAAACATGGAATGAGGCACAAAAGAAAGTAAATCTAAAAGCTCCGGATGTACCACATGACATTGAGCAAATTGAATCATTTAAAAGAATATGGATAGATATTTTTGATAATGATTTTACAGAATTATTTGATTCTGAAAAATTTGGAGTAAATTATGGAAAATTAGTTTCAAAAGAGCTTGAACTGACAAAAAATTGGCACAACATTTCAAATGTGATATTACAGGCTGCAAATCTTCCAAGCAAAGAGGAGATTGATGAGGTATACAAAGAAATACATGCGCTGAAAAAAAGAGTTACAAAGCTAGAGATTGAATTAAAAAAGAAAAAACCAAGTAACGTGGAGATAACAAAAAATGAAAAGTGAGTCAAAATTTGATCCTAAAATCATCGAAGAGATGATAAAATTTAGTAAGCATGTTATAGATGCACCCAAGTTAGTTTCAGCTCCTGATGAAATCAGTCTAGAAATTACACCTCATGATGTAGTTCAAGAAATTGATAAAACAAGACTATTACATTACAAACCACTAACAGATAAACAACATAAAACACCGTTACTAATTTCATATGCGTTAATTAACAGATATCATATTTTAGATATACAACCAGAAAAAAGCTGGGTTAGAAATTTGCTAATGCAGGGATTTGATGTGTATATGCTAGATTGGGGATCTCCAACTAGTATGGACAAATATTTGGATTTTGATGATTATGTTAATGGATATTTAGATAGTAGTGTAGAGTTAATCAAAGACGAATCATCAGTAGAAAAAATATCCCTACAGGGATATTGTACAGGAGCTACAATTGCAACTGCATATACAGCATTACATCCAGAAAGTGTGAAAAACTATATCGCGACAGCACCAGTCATTGATGGATGGAGAGATACCACAGTAATTAGTAATCTTGCAAAGCATATGGACGTAGACAAAATGGTAGAAACTATAGGAAATATGCCTCCTGAATTCATGTATTACTGTTTTTCCGTTCTAAAACCGTTTGAACAGGGAATTGAAAAATATGTCAATTTTTTCAAAAATATAGAGAATAAAAAATTTGTTGATAATTTTCTAAGAGTAGAAAAATGGCTTGGGGACACACCGCCTATTCCAGGTGCTCTTTTCAGACAATGGATTAAGGATATTTATCAAGATAATCTACTAATTCAAAACAAGATGTTTGTTGGTGGAAGTCACATAGATTTGAAGAAGATAAACATGCCAATATTTACACAAGTTGCAGTAGGGGATCACCTAGTATCACCTGAGTGTAGTATGCCACTCCATTATGCGGTAGGAAGTGAGGATAAAACATTGAAAATATACCCAACTGGGCATGTAGGAATGATTGCTAGTTCATTATCTCAAAATAAGGTATTACCAGAGCTAGGAAATTGGCTTGCTGAAAGATCATAAAATAAAAAATAAAAAAATAAAATTTACCACTAGTTGTTCTTTGTGGTGAATGCAGATATCCAGGATTGAAGAATGTTTCTATTCAAGTCAGCAAAGGATTTTGCATTATCGTTGAATGTTTTGATGTTTTGTTGGGTTGAATCAATTGTTGCTAGTGTTATCTGATTGTGTATTGATGCTACTTTAACAATTTCTTCAGCAGTATCATTCATTACTTTTAGTGTTGCTTGTGGAATGTTTGTTGCAACACCAAATTTCTTTGCATACTCTTTTTGTAATGTGATTGTAGAATCAACAACATTTTCATATGCTTGTAAATATTCTTGCTGAACATTTGTAATTGATTGATGATACTGTGGTACTGATTGTCTAATACCGGTAAATATTTTGTCTATGTTTTCCTGATATACAGAAAATATATCTTTAGATCCTGGTGTTTGTTCGTTTTTACTCATTGTTTCACCTCCTTATTTTTTGATTTTTTGGCTATTGGAAGGACTATGACTTGTACCAAGTCGCCCTCACCTAATCCAAGTGCATTACGTTCTGCCTCTGGAATTGAAATTCTTCCATTACTACTTACAGTTGTTTTGTATGCTCCCCAATTCATAAAAGATGGAAGCATTTGACCGATTTGAAACATAGTCTCCATACTTTTGTTTTGCATAGAGGACATATTTTTCATCATATCAGATTGAACTTGTCTCGTATTATCAGAAACTTCTCTAAGAGTTTCTAAAGGATTGAATGTTTGTGTATTTTGATTTGTCATCAACATGCCAAAATGCTTCATAAATTCAGCTTGTGCACGACCATTTTTTTGAATCCAATCTTTGAACATTTCAGAAGGATTGAATTGGTTATAATTACCACTCATTGGTAAATATTGGAACTAGAAGGTATATAAACTAATCTAAGAAAGAAACTCCAGAACAGATGAGGAAAAAGTTTCAGGATCTTGAACATATGGAGTATGGCCGCAGTTATCCATTCTAAAAAACCTACAATCTTTGATATTTGAGAGAAAATTATCAGCATATTGAATCGGGATCACTGGATCTTTTGACCCCCAGATAATAAGAGTAGGACATGAAATGGAATTTAATTTAGTGGTTATAACTTCAGAATTTTTCAATCCTAAAACAGTAGACATGAAAGCTAGTTTTGCATTTGGTAGTTTCATTCTTTCAATAAAACCTTGAATAATTTGGGTGTCGGCTTCATGACCAGATGATTCCATTAACTCAAATACATTTTTTGCACTTTCATCGTTTGGGTATAATGCGGCCATTATGTAAGCATCTAATGCGGGGGTAGATTGTTTCATTGAACCAGCAGGAGATACAAGAATTAATTTTTCAACTTCATTTGGATGTATAGATGCATAATTAGCTGCAATTTGGCCACCTAATGAAGAGCCAATTATAATTGGACGTGTAATTTTCAAAGCGATAAAAAATTTTTCAAGAAAAGAGGAAAAAAAATCAGGGGTATAATCTGCAACAGGTTTATCACTATAACCATAGCCGATCAGATCAGGAACAATCACACGATATTGTTTTGCAAAAATTGGAATTACTTTATTCCATCGTTCAGCTGACGCACCTAATCCATGGATCAATACCAAAACATGTTTAGAATCTCCAGATTCTAGATACCTAATTTTGTTACCATCAACCTGTATGAAATTTTCTTTCATGGTTTTAGCTTCAATTATTTAGCTAGATAAGTTTAGTTACTATTAACGATCAATTGTTTTTGGTATTTTACTAAATTATCACCTCAGAAAACATAGATTAGGTTTTTTAAGATCCAAGTAGAAAACATACTATGATAGATGAAAAAATCAAGAAAATTCTTGTTCCATTAGACGGTTCAAAAAATTCTATACGAGCACTTGAAATGGCAATATCCATAGCAAAACAGTTTGAGGCTACAATTATAGGAGCATATTCAATGAATGTTCAATCACGTTCTGAGTTTCGAACAACACCCACAGTTAGTAAGGAGTGGAAAAACGAGGCAAAAAAAATTCTAGATAATGCTAAAAAAATAGCATTACAAAATAATGTAGATTTTAAAGAAAAAATGATGACAGGAAACATAGGATACAATCTCATAAAATTGGCGCATGATAAAAAAGAAAATTTCAGTCTAGTCGTAATGGGATCCAGAGGAAGAAGTGCAGTAAAAGAATTATTCTTAGGAAGTGTTTCAAACTATGTCATCCATACATCAAAAATTCCAGTACTTATTGTGAAATAAGTTTAGGATAAACCGTGCTTTTGAAAATATTTTTGATGATAGTCTTCAGCTTTATAAAATTCTGGAGCTGGAACAATTTCAGTTACAATAGGTTTATGAAATTTTCCTGATTTTTCAAGTTCTTTTTTTGATTTTTGTGCAATTTGTGCTTGTTCTTCATTATGAAAAAATATTGCAGAACGATATTGATGTCCAATATCAGGTCCTTGTCGATTAAGTGTTGTCGGATCATGATTACTCCAAAAAACTTTTAGTAGTTCATCATAAGTGATTTCATTTGGATCATATTCCACTTGAACTGCTTCAGCATGTCCAGTTCTATCGGTACATACCTCTTCATAAGTAGGGTTTGGTAATTTGCCTCCAATATAACCTACTTGTGTTGACTTGACACCTTTAGTTTTTCGGAGCAAGTCTTCAACATGCCAAAAACATCCAGCACCAAATGTAGCTTTCATATTTTAATTATAATTTTATCAAATTAAAACCATGTGATTAACAATTAGAATTAAAAGAAAGCTTTAGCTAACATTAGTAAAAATTTCAACAACCTTTTTAGCCAAATTTTCAATATTGGCAGAAGGTTCTGCAGAAATCAAAAGAAGAACTTGAGTGATAGGAAATGGAAAACTTACTAAAACCGCTTTATCTCGTCTTGCAGCAATATAATTAATTGGTCCTAAGCTATCATCATAGTCTTTCCTAATTGATGCTTTAGATACAAACTCAAAAAATGAATGAAGTCTAGTTTCGTCGTCCTCATATGGAACAAGTCCTTCTTTAAATCCACCTGCTATTAGTTTGCCATCTTTATCAACAATTCCAGCAAATCTGATTTCTGGTTCCTTTTGAATCTGCAAACATTTTTCATTGTATAGTTGAAGGGCAGCATTATTTGAAACGGACAATATACATTGTGGAGATATCAAAAATAAAAACCTAGCCAATTACATTGCAAACTAGTTTAAAACTTGCATTTTAAAACAACATAATCGATAATTTTTTGATCAGATGCCTTTTTCATTTTTAAAATTGACTTGTAAAGTATTTTTTCAACATAATTTGGATATTTTTGCAATATGGATTTTTTCAATTTTTTACGATTTTCAATGTAATAATTTGCCAATGGAGTATATACTTGATTTCCAATTAATTGTTCATCATGAATTTTAAAACCTCCTAATTTCACAAGTTTTTTGACATGATCTAATCTATAATGTTCTGATGACCAGGTAAATTTCAAGATCCCTAATTTGAACATGGATGTATGCTGTAAAGTTACAGGTAATGCCAAAGTAAATACTCCTTCAGATTTTAAAACCCGTTTTGATTCAGAAATAAAATCTTTTAAAGGTTTGAAATGTTGTGATGATTCTAATGCCAATACACGATCTACGGAAGCATTAGAAAAAGGCAATTTAGTAGAAGTAGAGTTAATGAATTCAATGTTTTTCTGAGGACCAGAAAAATGCAATTGCTTATAGTTGATATTTACACAAAATAGTTTGAGATAGCCATAATTTTTTCTCCAAAAAATTGCAGGGGCAGAAAGGCCACTTCCAACATCAACTACAGTTTTGGCATTTTCTAATTCAGCCATACTACCAAAGTAAGAACAGAGGTTTTCTTGAGCAGCGATTGGTTCGATTGTATTTTCTTCCCAATAACCAAAATTCAACATAGAACCTCCAGTTGCTAGCTGCATTATCGGTGAAAGTGAATTGTAAAGATTAATGACATCTTTTTCATTTTTTCGAATTGTCCAAAAAAACATATCAACAGGATTAATCACGTTCAAAAAGATTTTCACATATAGTTGAAATTAGTGACTATTAATCTCTAATGCACTAATCAAGATAATTACAAGTAGATCGAGAGGGTCATCTTTTATTAATTTGGATAAGATAGTTAGTAAATGAGTAAATCAAATTCAGGAAATATTTCAGAAATTATGATTGCAAAGTGGAGTGATAGGTTTTTTGCATGGTTAATTGATTTTTTGATAATTACTATGATTTCTACACTCATCATGTTTACATTGTTTGGAAAAATTGATTTTGAAATAAATGAGAAATGGATGTGGGCAGAAACAACACAATATGTTCAGACTAGCATAATATTTTTTGCATATTGGACAATTTTAGAATATAAAACGGGACAATCAATTGGAAAAAAGATCTTAAATGTTAAAGTAACAAATTTGTATGGAAAGCAAGCAGATTTGAAAAGTGTTGTAATCAGTAGTTTTGGAAAAACGTTTCTCATTCCAATAGATGTGGTTTTAGGATTAATATTTACAAATGAAAAACGTCAAAGAATCTTCAATAAAATTGGCGATACAATAGTAATAAAAATAAAAAATAATGAAAAAAATGATGATGTAAATATCAAATACAAAAAAGATGGAATTTAGTCATTTTTTATTATACAATTGTTTTCTAGAATTAACCATTAGATCTATTACCAACTTTAGATCTGTGTATTTTGAATGTCTGAGAATCTAAAATGGTGGGTTGGGCTTCCTAAAGAATTAGAAAAAGACATAGAATTTGAAGAATAAAACACCATCAAAATTCAAAAATATGGACACATTAACAAGTGTAATTATAACGAAATCAATAGATTAAATGATTATTGGGCCCAACCCCAAGCAATCAATTTTTCAACACTTGTTGCTTGAATGCATGCCGGCTGTCCACTAATTTTGAAAATAAGTTCTAAACCTTCTTTGCAGACTATGTTTTCGGGTGCAATACCTTCTTTGATTTGTTTTAATGGTGAAAGAATAGATGGAACTACATCTTCCATTGTTTCTTCTTCATCTTCCATGACTTGCTCATTATCCAAAAGTTCTTCATCGTCTGTCATTTCTTCATCACCGGTCATTTCAAATTCCATCTCATCATCTACAACAACATTTTCTTCTGTAGATGTAGAGTTAGTAGAAGTACCATTATTTGCAGTTCCATTTACATGATCATCTGCAAATGAAGAAGGAAAAACCATAATTCCAGTAATAAGTACCGATAATAACACAAACAAAGTAAAAGAATTATTCACAAAGGTACGTAATGAGAGTATAATTTAAGATTTATGATAATTATGAATCTAATACTTTTAGATTACTTTCTTAAAATCGTGTAAAGCATTCGCTAAGGAAATATAAAAAATCAAACTGCATAGCATTTGCTAGAGTGATTTAAAATAAAATCATCGTACATGTCGTGTATTATTTTTGTGAATTCTAAAATGAATTCATCGTGCATAGTCTCTATGTAAGTGGCTGAACCGATGTGTTGGTCTGTTAGTAAAGGCTGGCTCACCACTCGCCGAAGCTTGTGATCTACACCACCTTCCTATCAACGCAGTCTTCTGCTGCCGACCTTCATCTTACGAAAGGATGTCTTGTCTCGGGATGGGATTCGTGCTTAGATGCTTTCAGCACTTAGCCCAAATGGCTTAGCTGCCCGGCCTGCCTTATCAGACAACCGGTAAACCAGTGGCCACGCTACTCTGTTCCTCTCGTACTCGGAGTAACTTCCCCTCAGACATCCACGCTTCCATCAGGCAGAGACCGACCTGTCTCACGACGGTCTAAACCCAGCTCATGTTCCCTTTTAATTGGCGAGCAGCCACACCCTTGGCCCCTGCTGCAGGACCAGGATAGGAAAAGCCGACATCGAGGTACCAAACCGCGGGGTCGATAGGAGCTCTCGCCCGCGACGAGCCTGTTATCCCTGGGGTAATTTTTCTGTCACCTCCGGGCCCCAATAGTGGGCACACGAAGGATCGCTAAGCCAGACTTTCGTCTATGAATTCCGTGCGTTTGGAAATCCATTCAGTCTAGTTTTTGGCTTTGCCCTCTTCAACGGATTTCTGCCCCGTTTGAACTAAACTTTGGGCCCCTTTGATATCTTTTCAAAGGGGTGCCGCCCCAGCCGAACTGCCCACCTGCACGTGTCTCCAGTCTTCTCTGGATAAGTGGTACTGCAAAAAGAGTCTGGTGTTACATCGTTGCTTCTCAACATCCCGGAGAATGTTAAGCATGGCTCCCAGATACCCTGTGCAATTTTTACTATACCACAAGCACAAGCTGCAGTAAAACTCCACGGGGTCTTCTCTCCCCGATGGAAGATGAAGGACTGTTCGTCCTCCTTATGTGGCTTCACCGAGTTGTAGGCGGGGACAGTGGGGCTCTCGTTGTTCCATTCATGCGCGTCGGAACTTACCCGACAAGGCATTTGGCTACCTTAAGAGAGTCAGAGTTACTCCCGGCGTTAACCGGCCCTTAGCTCGGTTGAACCCAAGTTTTAGGTACCGGCACCGGCCAGGATTCAGCGACTATACAAATCCTTTCGGACTAGCAGTCGCCTGTGTTTTTATTAAACAGTCGGAACCCCCTTGTCATTGTAACCTGCGATCCCCATTCCTCATGAAGATTGCAGGCATCCCTTATACCTAAGCTACAGGACTAATTTGCCGAATTCCCTCGCCATACGGTATACTCGTAGCACCTTAGCTTTCTAAGCTAGCGCACCTGTGTCGGTTCTCGGTACGAGCTTGCACATTGCTAACTACATGGTCTTTCATGGTCTCTTGGAATCAAGAAAACTCCGCTAACGCGAAGCCACTCCTGCCTCGGAACAGTTCTCGTCATTACGACACTCCCTATTCCTAGAACAGTTAGATACAACGATAGTTGTACAACCCCTATCCGAAAGCTAACCTTATAGCTCAAACGCTCTGTGCAAGGTACTGGAATATTAACCAGTTTCCCATTCGATTTACTCTGTTGAGGTAAACCTTAGGATCGACTACCTCCAGGCTGATAACGCATTGCCTGGAAACCCTTGCGCTTGCGGTGGTATAGATTCTCACTATACTATGCTGTTACTGCCACCAGGATCTGCAATAGAAATCGGTCCACAGGACGTCACCGCCCTGCTTCGACCCAATCACTACGCCAACCTACCATGAATCATCTACTGATAATTATCTAAAGTATCGGTATTTTGCTTTAGCCCCGTACATTTTTGAGGCATCCCCCCTCGGCAGGTAAGTTGTTACACACTTTTTAAAGGATTGCTGCTTCTGAGCATACCTCCCTGCTGTCTTGGCGGGAACACGCTCTTTGGCTTGACACTTAGCAAAAATTTAGGGACCTTAACTTCAGTTTGGGTTAAACCCCTTTCGGTCGTGAGCCTTACGCCACACGAACCCGTGTCCTTGCTTCTACGATGTGTATCCGTTCGGAGTTTGAATGGAGGGTGAGGAATTTCTTCCCCGCGCCCCCCTATCAGTGCTCTACCGGAAACACTATCTCCACAAAGCACGCCCTGCGAGACGCTTCGGTTGGAACTAGCGAGCGCCAGACTAGATTGGTTTTTGACCCCTATTCCCAAGTCACAACAACGATTTGCACGTCAGAACGTCTTAAGACCTCCAGCGGGCTTTCGCCCGCCTTCGTCTAGCTCAGGAATAGATCGTCTGGCTTCTAGCCTAGCTGCCATGACTCAACGCACTTTCACACGCTTCTCCTCACTTCTTGCGAAGTTGCGAGAACTCGGTTTCCCTTCGCCTACACCATTGAAGGTTTAAGCTTGCCATGACAGTTAGCTCCCTGGCCCGTGATTCGAGACGGAACGCGTGACACTGATGATTAAAACATCAAACCTTCAGCTCTATTGCTAGAACCTCCAGTATGAAAAAATCACCTTTCATGCCACGCACGTCTGTAACCAATAGGTTTCATGCACTTTTCATCCCCCTTCCGGGGTACTTTTCAGCTTTCCCTCACGGTACTAGTACACTATCGGTCTTGAGAGATATTTAGCCTCGGATGCTACTTTCACCCATATTCATTGCCCACTACCAAGGACAATTACTCGGGTATGAATAGGACCTTTTCCATTTCGCTTAAGGGGGTATCACCCTCTGTGCCAGAACTTTTCAGATCATTTCAGCTGTGTTCCAGGATTCCATATTATCATACCAAAACACCACATCTCCCGAAGGATTCAGTTTGGGCTCTTTCCTTTTCGATCGCCTCTACTTGGGAAATCTCAATTGATTTCTTTTCCTCGTGGTACTAAGATGCTTCAATTCCCACGGTTCGACTTCCATCACCATTGTAACGGAATACACTATGTGTAAGATTCTCATTCGGACATCTCGGGATCATAGGATGCGTGCGCCTACCCCGAGCTTATCGCAGCTTGCCACGTCCTTCTTCTCTCCTCAAGCCTAGCAATCCACCTATTGGCGTCTTTACACCGGCAAATTCAGCCACATATTACACGACTATGCACGACGATCATTGCAAGTCCTCCGGTAAGAGGAACCTGCTACATCCTTCATACATCACTTTCGTGATGCATTGCATCGATGATTTTGCGAAGATTATGTGCACCCGGCACATTCACTTGTCTAAGGAGGTGATCCGACCGCAGGTTCCCCTACGGTCACCTTGTTACGACTTTTCCCTTGTCACTTACCTCAAGTTCGATAACGCCAATCAGACGTCACCTCGCTAAAAGCAAACTTCAATGAAACGACGGGCGGTGTGTGCAAGGAGCAGGGACGTATTCACCGCGCGATAATGACACGCAGTTACTAGGGATTCCATATTCGTGAGGGCGAGTTGCAGCCCTCAGTCATAACTGTGGTAGCGTTTAGGGATTACCTCCTCCTTTCGGATTCGGAACCAATTGTCACTACCATTGCAGCCCGCGTGTGGCCCCAGAGTTTCGGGGCATACTGACCTGCCGTGGCCCCTTCCTTCCTCCGCATTAACTGCGGCGGTCCCGCTAATTCGCCCCACTACTCCTGAGAGTAATGGTGGCAACTAGAGGCAGGGATCTCGCTCGTTACCTGACTTAACAGGACATCTCACGGCACGAGCTGGCGACGGCCATGCACCACCTCTCAGCTTGTCTGGTAAAGTCTTCAGCTTGACCTTCATTCTGCTGTCTCTCCGGGTAAGATTTCTGGCGTTGACTCCAATTGAACCGCAGGCTTCACCCCTTGTGGTGCTCCCCCGCCAATTCCTTTAAGTTTCATACTTGCGTACGTACTTCCCAGGCGGCAAACTTAACGGCTTCCCTGCAGCACTGCATTGGCCACAAGCCAATGCATCACTGAGTTTGCATAGTTTACAGCTGGGACTACCCGGGTATCTAATCCGGTTTGCTCCCCCAGCTTTCATCCCTCACCGTCGAACGTGTTCTGGTAGACCGCCTTCGCCACAGGTGGTCATCAATAGATCAAAGGATTTTACCCCTTCCTACCGAGTACCGTCTACCTCTCCCACTTCCTAGTTATGCAGTATTCCCGGCAGCCCATACGTTAAGCGTATGGATTTAACCGAAAACTTACAAAACGAGCTACGGATGCTTTAGGCCCAATAATCATCCTGACCACTTGAGGTGCTGGTTTTACCGCGGCGGCTGACACCAGAACTTGCCCACCCCTTATTCACTAGTGTTTCTAGGACTAGCAAAAGGTTTCTTTAGCAGAAACCACTCGGATTAACCTTGTCGTGCTTTCGCACATTGCAAAGTTTTCTCGCCTGCTGCGCCCCATAGGGCCTGGGTCCGTGTCTCAGTACCCATCTCCGGGCTACTCCTCTCAGAGCCCGTACCTGTAATAGTCTTGGTGGGCCATTACCTCACCAACAAACTGATAGGCCGCAGTCCCATCCTACGGCGATAAATCATTTGAAACATAAACCGTTCCAGGTATAATGTTCTGTCGGGCATTATTCTCAGTTTCCCGAGGTTATTCCCGTCCATAGGGTAGATTGACTACGCGTTACTGAGCCGTCTGCCTTGTATTGCTACAATGACTCGCATGGCTTAGTATCAATCCGATAGCAGTCAGGTCCGGCAGGATCAACCGGATTCTTTCTTTTACTTGATTATTGAAGTACACATTGTACTATAATTGGAATTGACGGATGCACATAATCTTCACATTTCAGATTTGATCAGTTGATCAGATCCTCATTTTGTATGCGTAAATGGAGGCCCATGAATCACAAAATGGTATAATACCATGCTTTCATCACAAGCGCCGCCTATTGCTTTACGTATGCAGAAACAGAAGAATTACAAATCCATATAAACCATGCCTAAAATAATTTCTGATCTCAGTTTATTTTTGTAAAAAGGATAATAAATTAAATTTCATATCCCTCTCAAGGACAAAACATTCACAAAAAACGGTTAATTTAGTACAAATATTGATAGTTAAAATTGATGAAATGGCATCAAAGATTAACTTTTGACAGATTACATTTCAGAATACAAGAAAAAAACAAAAGGATCATCAAAACTCTTTGACAAGTCTTTAAAATTTCATGTAAATGGAGTAAGTCACAATATTAGATTTTTTGAACCATATCCATTTGTTGTAAAGTCATCGGCTGGAAAAAATCTAGAGGATGTTGATAATAACAAGTATACAGATTATTGGATGGGTCACTGGAGTTTGATTTTAGGCCATGGACCAAAACCTGTAAAAGATGCAGTGAAAAAACAGATTGAAAAAAGTTGGATGTATGGCACTGTAAATGAGCAAACCGTCAAGTTATCAGAGTTAATTTCAAAAGCAGTTCCAGTAGCTGAAAAAATTCGTTACGTCACATCTGGTACTGAAGCTACAATGTATGCAGTAAGACTAGCGCGCTCTGTAACTGGAAAAAAGATCATTGTAAAAATAGATGGGGGGTGGCATGGATATACATCTGATTTACTAAAAAGTGTGAATTGGCCATTTACAGAATCAGAAAGTACCGGTGTAGTAAACGAAGAAAAAATAGTATCAATACCATTTAATAATTTAGAAAAATCACTTGAAATTTTAAAAAAAGTTTCAAATGATTTGGCAGGGGTAATCATAGAACCAGTATTAGGAGGCGGAGGATGCATTCCAGCAAATGCAGATTATCTTAAAGGAGTACAAGAGTTTTGTAAAAAGAATAATTCGTTATTTATTTTAGATGAGATCGTTACAGGATTCAGATTTAGATTTGGATGTTTGTATCCTACAATGAATCTTGATCCGGATATTGTAACATTAGGAAAAATTGTAGGTGGTGGAATGCCAATTGGAGTTATGTGTGGTAAAAAAGAGATAATGGAACACTCTAACACAAAGGGGAAGAAAAAAACAGAACGAAGCTATATTGGAGGAGGAACATTTTCTGCAAACCCAATGTCAATGACTTCTGGATTTGCCACATTAACAGAACTAAAATCTGGAAAAACAATTTATTCAAAAATAAATTTGTTAGGAGATATGGTAAGAAAAGAACTAACGAAGGTATTTGACGGAAAGGTAATTGTTACAGGTAAAGGGTCGTTATTTATGACTCATTTTGTAAAAGATGGAGTTACAGAGGTCATCAATTCGTCTCATGCTGCAAAGTGCAATACAACATTACTAAACAAATATCACTTTAAAATGATTGCTCATGACGGAATATTCTTTTTACCAGGAAAACTTGGTGCCATATCCAATGCACACACCAAAGAAGATATAAAGAAAATGATCAATGCAACTGAGAACTTTCAGGAATAAAAAAGCAATCTAAACTTTCATTACTACGATATCTCATAATTAATCATGGGCTTGTTTGGTTCAAAAGAAGATACTGAAGACATGATGTACAATGCGATGTCTTTACTTGAAAAAAATCAGCCAAAAGGAGCAATTCAAATATTTACTAAAATATTAAAACAAGATCCAAAAAATATATCTGCATTATACAATAAAGGACTTGCATTAAATCAAATCAAAAAATACAGCGATGCAGTAACTTGCTTTGATTTACTATTAGAAATTAACCCCAAAGATGCAGCAGCAATTAACAATAAAGGAATAGCAATGGCCGAATTAGGAAATATACAAGGAGCATCAGAGTGTTATGATAAAGCAATTGAAGTAGACCCAAAATACGGGCCATCATATTTTAACAAAGGAGTTTTGCTTGACAAATTACAAGAACATGAGGAAGCCTTGAATTGTTTTGAAAAGGCAATACAAGTATCACCAAGTAAACCAAATGCCCAGTTTTACAAAGGAATCATTTTGGGTAAATTAAAGAGGCATGAGGAAGCCTTGAATTGTTTTGAAAACGTATACAGAAAAAACCCAACTCATATGGATGCATTGTTTCATAAAGGAATAGAATTAGCAGAAATAGGAAAACATGTGAAAGCAATTGAGATATTTGATCAAATCCTATCAAAGCACAAAGATAATGTAAATATTATATATGCAAAATCAAGAAGCAAGGCATCTCTAGGAATGTTTCCGGAATCATTAGAATTGCTAAAACAAGCAATCTCAAAAAACCCCAAAACAATTAGGGCATGGGCTAAAGAAGAAAAAGCATTTACCCAATTGCACACAAATGACAAGTTTAGAGCACTTGTGAAATTATAAAAAAATTATTTACAAAATTTTGTTTCTAACCGCGTCGATTCGAAATATTTCAATTTTTTTGTTTGGACCTACTAACCGAGCTTCAAATATCGGAATGTAAATTTCTGAGATAGTATTTAGAGTAAATTTATCATTTAGATTACGTATATCTTGCTCTAATGGTTTTTTTAGAATGATTTTTAGTTGTTCAACAGCAACATCATATGTTATTTCGGGTTTTTTAGTAGTAGAAGAATTAGATTTCAATATTTGCTGAGGATAATTCTCGACAGTTTTAGAATTAATCGTAAATTGAAATTTTATCTCTCTACCATGATGATCAAAAGTAACTTCACCTTCTTCTTCGATAAACACATGTTCTTCCAATGGAAGTTCAATCTTGTTTTTTCCACGATTTCCAACAAATGCCTTTCTAAGAGTAGATTTTGATTCAATTGGAAAAATACCACCTCCAAGAACAACTTCCTTGACATTAGAATCCACAGAAATAATATGAGTTGACTTTCTAAAATAATCAGCAACATATCTCCCAGAAATTTTCAATATGCTTTCGTAACAAAGAGTAAGAGACTGAACATGAACTTCTTCTGGGCTAGGTTTTTTTAACAATTTTTTAAATAGTGAAGTTTTTTTATCTTCAATTATTACTGATGCTTCTTTTTCATCAATAATTTTTTTTAGAACTATTGTTTTAATATCATATTTGTTTTCAGTCAAAATTCCATAAAATTTAGAGCGTTGTCGCTATTAAATCAATTGTAAAATTCAACGCTTAGGAAAAATATATTACATTTGAAAAGACCATACATTGTATGGTCACAGAAAAGAAAGTGGGACGCATTGAAAGATTTCTAAAAAAAGCTGACAGAGCAATAGATGAAGGAATCAAGAGAGCCGATGAGGCTTTAGATGACGCCGTAGAATTTGGAGGAATGGCTGCAAATCAAGCAAAAAAGACAAGTAATGAACTCAGAAATAGAGCAATTAAAGAAAAAGCAGAAATCACAACAAAAGGAATTAAAAAAATTAATGAAAGCATTGCTGCAGTTAAACAGGCCACGATTAAAACCAATGAAGAGTTAGCAACATTAGAAAAATTAGGAGAACTACGAAAAGCAGGAGTATTAACAGAAAAAGAATTTCAAGAAAAGAAAAAGAAAATTTTATCGAGAATATAATATGAAAAAATCAAACATAAACTCTAAAGGAGATAAAAGAAAAATCAATCCAAATTGGTTTACAAATAAAGTTCACATGAAAGATATTTCTTCAAAAATCAAATCTAAAGAACAAGATATCTACCATGTCTATTTTGAAAATGGAGCAAAAACAAAGATTCACTCTCATAATGGAAATCAAATACTAATAGTTACCAAAGGAGCAGGCAGCCTTGAGATGTTTAGAAAATACGGGACAAAGAAAACAGAATTTAAAATCAAAAAGATTGAAAAAATTAGCCTCAATGAAGGCGATGTTGTATACATTCCATCAAATACACTTCACACGCATGGAGCAACTAGTAAAAAGATGTTTTCGCACATTGCAATCAATATCCTACCAGCTAAAAATTCAGAGTATAAAACGGCATGGTATGAATCAGACTTTAAGACAAAAGTCACAAAAAAAATATGAACATCCAAAATGTCAGTTAGAAAAAGTTCTGAAATTGAAGAAATTCCAGGCAGTGAAGGATCAAAGATAAAACAATACTTTCATCCACACAATACACTAAATGGTATTGGGTATAGCTTAGCTCATTTCACATTAGAACCTGGGAAAAAAACCATCTTACACAAGATAAAATCCTCAGAAATTTACTTTATTTTAGAAGGAGAAGCTACACTGATGATCGATGATGAAAGACATCAAGTAAAAAAAGATGATTCTGTTTATGTACCGCCATCATCAAAGCAATACATAGAAAATACAGGAACCGTAAATCTACGATTTTTATGCATAGTAGAACCAGCATGGAAACCAGAAGATGAAACCGTCTTAGAATAAACATAAAAACGATAAATCGTATGAAATTGTTTTTAAGATAAAAGATATCCTTAGAATTATTGAATAGATTTCAAGCCCTCAGAACACTAAATATAAAATCAGATTCATCAATGGAGGACGTGAAATTAGCATATAGAAAATTAGCTCTAGAATATCATCCAGACAAAAATATTAGCGAAAAAGAAGGAATTGAATTTAAAAAAATTACAGAGGCATATAATTATTTGAAGAAAAACACTACAGAAGATAACAATAATTCTAAAGAAAAATTCACAGATTCAAATAACAAAACTAATTTTGAAAGAAAATCGCAATGGGGAGCACCGCCGGGTGGAAAAATACCAGAGGAAGACTGGAGTAGATACACTAGGGAGTTTGAAGAAGGAGATCCCACTTTTTGGAGAGAGTATGAAAAAAAATTCTGGGAAGAATACAATGCACGTGTACGCTCAGATGGAAAACAAGGAGAGTATGAAAAAGCTAAAGAGCCTGAAAAACAACCAAATCTCTTTGTGAATGTTGATAAAAGTTTGTGCATAGGATGTTGTAGTTGCGAAATGATTGCTCCTGATGTGTTTTCAATTAATAGAAATTCAAGATCAAATCCAAAATCGTCAGTTATTAATCCAAAAGGTGCAGGAATTAATAAAATAATGAATGCGGCAGAAACATGTCCAACTAAAGCAATAATTGTAGAAAATGTAGATACAAAAGAAAGATTATTTCCTTATTAGAATTATTTTAATTTATCATAAATTTCTTCAATTTCATAATCAGAAAATTTTACAGTTTTAAACATACAATGAATTGGTCCTGCAGAATCACCGTGAGTACGAGGAACTAGATGCACATGAACATGCGGAATCTCTTGTCCGGCATCTTTACCATTATGAACTGCTACAAGTGTTGAACCAGTTAATTTATCAACTTTTGAGAGCACTTTGTGTACAAGTGAAAATAAATCAGAATTTTCCTCATGACTCATGTCTTGGATTTTCATGTGATGATTTTTTGGGATTATCAAAGTATGTCCTTTTGCAAGTGGAAAAGCGTCCAAAAATGCAATAGAATGACTAGTCTCTTGAATAATTTTTGCAGGAATTACTCTAGAAATTATTTTACAAAATATACAATCCATATCCTATTAACAAATAAACAAAATATTAACTTCTATGGTTGAACAATAGTAGCCCAAGCGAGTCCTCTTCCAAACTTTATCGTTGTTTTATCTCCTGCCTGTAATTCACATTTTTGAATTTTTTTAGGAATCATATCTTTTGTTTCAACATAACACGTACCTTGGTCATTATTCAAAATAATTACTTCTTCAAAAACGTCTTCTCGTATTAAATTCCAAAATGGAAAAACAATTGTAGATAAAACTAAAGCGGCAACAACAAAGGCTCCACCAAAAATAAAACCCATTTTTTGGCTATATGTAAATTCCAACTACCAAGTACCGCCTGCGCCAGAATTTGGATCAAGCTTCTTTTCAGGAATATTACCATGTGCCTTTTTTGTGTGTCTCTTTAGTCGTTCTGGATCATGTAACTCTAAACCACATACATTGCATTTGGTTTCATTTCCATTGTCTTTATTTCGTTTGAATAGACCCATAATTATTCAATATTTGAAATACATTAAAAACGATACGGTCTTTTTATAATTTTAACTTTAGAAAACAGTTATCATTAAAAATTTTTTGGCAACAGTGAGTTTGAAACATTATAAAATGAATAATTAAATTTTAGTTTAGATTTTTGTAGTAAAGTTTGATAATTGTGTCTACTACTTTATCAGTATCCACTTCTTTTTCTGCACTTACTAAAAGTAAATGATCATCACCCAAATAAAGCGAAAAACGTTTAACCTCATCATATTCAGCCAACGTGTATTTTGTTTTACCAAGCCATTTTGACACTTCCTTTCTTGATTGCCAGTCTAAAATAGCCAAGGTAACCAATTCATTTTCTTTGTGTTCAGAAAGAATACTTGTCAAACCCTTACGTAAACCGCCACCAACACGAACAGCCCATTGGTCATAAACAGTTGCAAATCTAATTTTCGGATTTGAATCTAAAATTTCTGAGCAAAAATTTTCGTAATTCAACAAAGATACTATTTCTTTCTAAGTATTAGAGGTTTAGTTTTAAAAAAATATAGGCATAAACCTATTTGAGATATTTCATAAATTGGATTAATTTTTGCTATTTTGTCTTAAAAGATATTTCTTGTCCATTTCCAATTGGAACGGTAATAGATTCAATAGAGGGAATTCCATGAATGTGGTTAAGATATTTTTTTATATATTTTTTAAATCGTATTGGATAAAGTATGTTGTCTGCAGCAATTATACCATCTTTTTTTAACATTGATAAGCAGATATCAAAATAAATTGAATACAGTTCTTTATCGGCATCAATAAATACAAAATCAAAATAATTTTTAGAATTAGATTTTACAGATTTTTTCAATTCTAATAAAACGTTTTTAGCTGTACCCTCTTTGATTTCAATCATTTTAGATACACCTGCTTTACGAAAGTTTTTTTGTGCAATGTTTATTTTGTATGGATTTTGCTCTATAGTAATTATTTTTGAGTTTTTTCCAATGATTGCATTAGCAAACCACAAAGTAGAGTAACCAAAAGAAGTACCTATTTCAAGTATTTTTTTTGGTTTGTGGGTTTTAAGAAGAATGTTATAAAAAATTCCAGTATCTTTAGTAATTGCGAGTATTCTTTGATCATGTGAAATTTTTTTATAGTTTTTTTCTTCATATTTTGATCTTTTTTCCAATGAATGCAAAACTCGGGCAATTTTTTTATCCAATAATAAACATTACACATAACCTGAATTTAATAGTATGAACCAATCAATAACACTAAGGAAGATATTATCAATGTTAAGTGAGAAACAAATCTACAATGTAGTTAAATGACAAATAGAAAAAATTTAATTATTTTCTATCCATATGTTTTATACAATATTTCATTTAATTGTGCTTTCAAGGCTCCAATCTGACCTCGTAAATCAATAATATTGGCAGTATGCATTTCTATCTGCTCATTATAATTTGATGGTTTATTTGGGTCATGAGTAATAGAGCGCAACATATTTCTTTCACTTACAATATCGTTTTGAAGTTTAGTTAATTGATTTTCTATATCAGTGATTTTAGAATTAGATTCTGCATTTCCAGCAGGAGCTGCCTTGATTGATGTTAGATTTCCAGACAATATCTTTACAGAAGACATCTGACATGTATTTGGAGCGATTTTATCACCTAATTTGACATTGATGGTTTCCATATCAGAAGTTACTGAAATAACAGGAAGTTTTACTGTTGTTTTACCTGCACATGCTTCAAAGACCGCATCATATGTATTCTCACCAGTAAGTGCTTTTTTTGCCATTACTAAAGTTGCGGATTGGTCTTCAATCGGAGTACCAGTAAAGGATAATTTTTGAACATCATATTTTTCTTGGGGTACTGCATATACAGCAAAGTACAACCTGTAAAGATCTTCTTTGGTTTCATTTAGTTGCTTTCTAAGTTCAGTTATCTTTGCAGTTTGAGTAACATCTGGAGCCGATTTGGTACCTAATAATTTTCTTGCAGTATCAAGTTCTTGTTGCAAAGATAATACCTTTGCTTCTAAATCAGACAGGGTCTTTGAAATATCGCCCTGGTTTAGTAAAGTAATTTTTATAGTATTTGGATCAGTTGCTTTGATAAAAGTAGCACTGATAATGCAGGTATTTGGCTCAACTGTTTCGGGTATCTCATAGCGTTGTGTCTCACTATCAGATTTTATCAAAATATCAGGAACGTAGATCTTTTGAGACGACGAACATATTTCAAATGCAACATCATACCCAGATACAGCATATTTTGGAGATACCTTTCCAAATTGAGTCTTTATTGGTTCTACATACAATTTATTTATCGTTCCCAAAACAAAGTCGTCTTGAGAAGATTGAGCGTTCAAAAGTGTTTCATCAACTGGTTTTGCCCAGCCTTTTGATACAAGCTTTAAAACATTATCAGTTTTTACACATGCAATAGAATTTGTTCGTTCACGAATTACTTTGAACATTCCACTGTCACATGTTAGATCATCAGAAGAGATACCCAGATTGATCTGTTTTTTTAAAGAAAGAATATCTGCAAATGAATCTTGCAAACTAGGCACCATCATAAGCATTGAAACAGAAAATAATAAAAATATTAAAAATAAATTAAATTTTTTTACAAACATGATATTTTTAAGTTATGATAATATTTAAGTGGTCTCAATTTGATATCATCAAAAATTAAAGTCATTTGAATTGCTCAAGTATATCAGAATTAAAATTCATATGACCATTTTTTCTCATAGTACTAGAGATACAAAATAATATTTTTTGAATCAAGAGTAATCATCCTCAAAAATCCAAGATAATCCCATCATGTCAAGAGCACAAATATTTTGTCTTGAAACAATATTCAAGTGAAGTTTTTCTTCCTCTTTTACTGGGAGACTTTCAACCAGATTTTCTGTAGCCTCGGAGTGGCTATTTTCAACATATTGTATTTGTTGCATTTTCAAAATTATTAAATCAAAAAGATATTTGTCAATAGTGTCGTGTTTGTGGCATGCCTTTATTTTGAATTTAAAACATAATTTCAAATGATAGAAATTTGAAATTTATGATGTTTTGTATTTGTTAGATAATATCAAACAAACGAAAATTCCTTTTCCAGAGATAGCATCAGCCCTATGATTCACGCCTTTTGGGATAAAGATTGTTGTAGGGGAGCTAACCTTATAGATTTCATCATCTAATTGAATTTCATAAACTAGTTTATCATCATGTGAAAGGATCAAATTTACTTCATCCACATCATGCTTATGCAAACAACTGTATTTTGATATTTTTTTATCAGATACATTAACAAAATGAACTGCAGTATGAATTTTGGATTCAGGGATAATTTTTTGACTCAACATAGAAATACGTTTAATAGATGTTTTTTGATGGAACGGAATTTTTGATAATGGTTCATTAATTCCCTTTGTAATGTATTTTTTATATTTCTTCATAATTTAGAAATATAATTTTTAGTATAAAACAAGTCTGATTACAAGTCATCATATAAACAACAAAGAATATCAAGATACATGCAACAAGACAGAACCTCAGAATGGTTTGTTCCAAAGATTGGTCCAAAAAACTTTAGAATTGGAATTGGAATGTTGTTTTTACCTTATACTGCCATTGTTACATGTTTTGCATTATGGGGGTCACTTGTAACTGATTTTACTCTTGACAGAATAGTTTCAATAGGGATAATCTATTTTCTTGCAGTGGGGGTAGCAGCTCACTTTCTTGATGCGGTATGTGGAAAAACTAAACCTTGGGGGCCACTACCAAAAAGAAAAATAACATCAATTGCAATATCATCACTTGTAATTGTATTTACTATTGGACTATATTATGCATTTTTGGATTCCCCATTATTATTCCCCATAGGAATAATTGAAGGATTTTTTCTGTTTGCATATAATCTAGAACTTTTTGGTGGAAAATTTCACAACAATATATCAACCATAATATCTTGGGGAATTTTACCAGTGTTTGCAGGGTCTGCAATACAATCAAACTCAATTTCAATTGAGACAATAATTTTAAGCTGTATTTCTGCAGGGGTAACTTATGTTCTAATAACAACATCTAGAAAATACAAAGAACTCAAAAAAGATGAAATTGAAATTAGTAAAATCAAAAATAAAGAAAATGTTTTAAAAATCATCACATTAGTTGTGTTATCAGGAACTATTTTGTTTTTTATTTTACGAGTTTAATTTTTGTCCTATTATCACTGCACATGAATTGAGCGTCATGTATTCAATATCTACATCTAAACCATACTTTTTCATAACAGAAACATAATCGCCAAGCCAATTACTTGAACGAATTAGTTTTGGAAGTTCAACAAATGCATCATGCCAAGTTGGGATGAAATATCCAATAAAATGTAATAAAACAAAATAACTATTCCATAAATAACGAATGAAAATATTTTTAGGATATGTGAAATCATGTAAGATTATTACTCCGTTTGGATTTAAGTGTAAAATGCATTTTTTGATTAATGTTTGTGCATCACAATATTTTGGAATGTAAGACGACACAATTGAATCAAATTTTTGTTCAATTTTGAGGACTTCTGCATCTTGATGAAGAAATAGAATATTTTTAAATGATTTAGAATTGGATTTTGCAACATCAAGATAACTAGGAGTAATGTCAACCCCTACTATAGTGGCATCTTGAAATTTTTGTGCTATCATTCTAGTCAATATTCCAGTACCACATGCCAAATCTAAGATAGAGTTCCCATGAATTTTATTAAGAATATGTCTTTTCCAGAGTAGATCTTTACCAAATGTTGCATATCTAACAATTTTATCATATGAACCAGCCGTATTTGTAAAAAATTTTGACACGAGATTTTTCGGAAAATAAATTGACAATCATAAGACATAGATCCATGTGACGTATATGCATTAAGAGTAAATTAAAAAAGATCAAAGTCATTATCAAACTTGAAAATTTGCAATAATTTGTTAAATTAGGCATACAAAATACAACCATGGCGAAATCAAAAAAACCTGCCAAAACAAGTTCCAGAACAACTCTAACATCAAATTGGTTTGACATTAACAAGTCAATTGATAACCTAAGACAGGAAATGGAAAAAGCGTTTTTGTCATTCCCCTCAATATCCATGCCAAAAATGAACCATACCTCTTGCGATATCATTGATGAAGGAAATCAATTCAGAGTAAAAATGGACACTCCTGGAATTCAAAAAAATGAGATAAAGCTCAATGTAACTGAAAACTCAATTGAGGTTACCGGAGAACATAAAGAAGAAGAAGAAAAGAAAAAGAACTATCTAAGAAAAGAAAGACACAGCATGTCATACTATCAAACAATTCCTCTCTCGGAGAAGATAGTTCCAAACAAAGTAAAAACAAAACTAACAGATGGAGTGTTAGACATAGTATTGCCAAAAAGTAAACCAACACCCACACCAAAGAAAAAAGCTGTAAACGTACAGTAGTTTTTTCTTATTTTTTAATTGAATGATTCGGTAGAAATCCAGAGTAATACATTATAAAGGATAATTGATTTTAAAAAAGTCTGATGAATCTCAAAAACATCACAGTATTAGGTTCTGGAATTATGGGTCATGGTATTGCACAAGTTTCAGCTACTGCAGGATACAACGTAGTTCTAAGAGATATCGAACAGGGATTTTTAGATAAAGCAATGGAGAAGATCAAATGGAGTTTAGACAAATTAGCAACTAAAGGAAAAATAACACAACAAGAGGCAGATGCTATTTATTCAAGAATAACACCGGTTGTAAATCTTGCAGATGCTGTAAAAAATGCACAATTAGTTATCGAGGTAGTTCCAGAAATTATGGATTTAAAGAAAAAAGTCTATGCAGAACTAGATTCAGTTGCAGACAAAGATGTAATATTTGCATCAAATACAAGCACTTTACCAATTACAGAAATCGCAAACACGACATCGCGTCCAGACAAATTCATCGGAATTCATTTTTTTAATCCACCTCAATTAATGAAATTAGTAGAAGTGATTCCAGGTGAAAAAACATCACATGACATAGTTGATTTAACTTTAGAATATGTAAAATCTGTAAAAAAAGAATCGGTAATTTGCAGACGAGATGTTCCAGGTTTTATTATCAATAGATTATTCATTCCAATGGTTCATGAAGCATGTTACATGATGGACAGAACCGGAGCAACAATGACTGAAATTGATTCGGCGGTAAAATTTAAGCTTGGTTTTCCAATGGGGATTTTTGAGCTAGCTGACTTTACTGGAATGGATGTAATACACAAGGCAACTACAGAGATGTATCTTAGAGATAAAAAAGTGATTTTACCACATCCGACAATTGAAAAAATGTTTGATGCAAAAAAACTTGGTCAAAAATCAGGGGAAGGATTTTACAAATACTCGGACGATAAATATGAACGTGTTGCATTATCTGAAGAGATGGCACAAAAATGCAATCCAATTCAACTTGTTGCAAATATTTTAAACAATGCAGCTTGGCTTGTTTCTAACAAAGCAAGTGATATTGAAGAAATTGAAAAAGCTGCATTTCTTGGATTAGGATTAAAAAAACCACTCTTTGAGACAGCAAAAGAAATAGGAATTAAAAACATTGTAAATGAATTAAAACAGTTAGCAACAAAACACGGTAAATTTTACGAGCCAGATCCGTTGCTAATTGCTATGCAATAATTCAAGAACTTTCTTTACAGCATCTTTTGCAGTGTCAACACCAATAATTTTGACGTTTTTTCTATGATCAACATATCCGTCAATGAATTTATCTGCAGCCCCACCTGTATTTCTGATTGCAACCATAGGTTTTTTGTGCATATATGCGGCGCAAATCTCAGATAATGTTCCAGAGCCTCCACCGACTATTATTATTCCATCAGCAGATAACGCAGTTAGAAAATCTCTTGTAAGCCCCATACCACTTGGAATCACAATGTCACAAAATTCATTTGCATAGGACGGATCATCTTGAGGAATTATTCCAACAGTTAGACCATTGGAGTCATGAGAACCCTTAGCTGCTGCTTTCATCACACCGCCCAATCCACCAGTCATTAAAACACAATTAGATTTTGCTACTTCACACCCAATTTCATATGCAATTTTTTCATGTGCGGGAGTACAGCCATTATCATTATGACCAATTACCAAAATCTGGGTTTTCTTTATCAATAAAATGATTCAATTATTCACCATCTAATACTTTCCTAACGCAAAAGATATTAAATAATAAAATACAAATCAGTCATGGAAAAACGTTCAATGCCAGTTTGTTTTACAGCAAAACAATACAAAATGATCGAAGAATTTGCCAAGAGAAACGGTATGCTAAATACAAGTCAAGCTCTTGAAAAGATCTTAAGCAGTTAATTATTTTCGTCATTTTTTGTTTTTATTTAATCCAAAATGACATGGTTTTAGGCTTTAATTAGACAGATGAATTCTGTATTAACTTAAATTATTTCAATTATAACATGTGGTGTGGGATTACTAAGTAGAAAGCCAACATATTGTAGTATTTGCAATAAGGAGCTTACACACAAACATAAACCAAAAAGAGAATGGAACATCAAAGGAAGACTTTGCGGAGACTGTCATTTTGAGAAATCAAAGGAATTCTATGAAGGAAAAGTCAGACAAGCATGTGTTTTGTGCGGAACTACAAAGATAATCTCAGAGTTATGGGAACCAAGATGGCAGTGGGATATGGAAGGATTGTTGTGCAAAGAATGTTTTGACAATAAAGAAAAATCATTTGATATAAAAAAGAAATTTTGTGCAATATGTGGGACAACTATGGGGTTTATCAGACATAATCCAAAAAGTAAATGGAAGATTGAAGGTCAACTTTGTAGAAAATGTTGGGACGATAAAAAAGCAGAACTGGGATAAAATGGGGTTTTTTAAGAAATTTGCATGCGATATTTGTAATAGAAAATTTTCTCATCAAGAAGAATTGATGAATCATAAGCAGATTGTACATGGAAAAGATCTACAATACGATTGTAAAGAATGTAAAAAATATTTTTCAAATATGGAAGATATGAGAACTCATTTACAAAGAGAACATAGTTACAAAAAAGACAGATAATTAAATTGCCTTTACTGTTTTTACTACAGGCGGTCTTACCTTAGTAAATACTCTAAATCCACAAATGCATTTTATTTCAGGTAATCTAGATAGCTCTGTATTTGAGACGTTAGTTCCACATCGTAGACATGAATAGATTACATCAAATGTTTCAATAGGAGTTTCTTCAACTGTTTCAAAATTTTCTTCGGCCATATTTATCATCAAAATTTCTATAATTTAAGGATACCAGATTAAGTCAGAGATAATTCAATGTAAACATCATCAGGGATTTTCAGTCTCATTAATTGTCGTATTGCTTTATCATCGGCATTAATGTTAATTATTCTTCGATGCATTTTCATCTCCCATTTTTCATATGTCTCAGTTCCGCTGCCACATGGGGATTTTCTTGTTGCAACATGTAATTTTTTAACAGGAAGCGGAGTTGGACCTTTAACTTTAACACCGGTCTTTTTACCAATACCCATGATCTCATTACAAACACCATCAAGTTTAGGAAGACTTATGCTTGTTAATTTGACACGAGCAGTTTGAGTCATAGCAACTCAACCTATGGTTTGTACTCTTCAGTAATTTCCTTAACAATTCCTGCTGCAATAGTTGCACCCATGTCTCGTAGTGCAAATCTACCCATTTCAGGAAATTCTTGGAAAGTTTCTATGCAAGTTGGTCTTACAGGTCTAATTTTTACAATTGCTGCATCACCAACTTTAAGGAACTTTGGATTTTCTTCTTCAACTGCTCCTGTAGCTGGATTAATTCTTTGTAAGAATTCAGTTACAGTTGCTGCTACTTGTGAAGTGTGACAGTGCATTACTGGAGTGTAACCAGGTGCAATTGCAGTTGGGTGATGAATAACAATAATTTGTGCTTTGAATTCTTTTGCAACCTTTGGTGGTGCATCAGGAGTTCCAAGTACATCCCCTCTTTTGATATCTTTCTTTTCAATACCTCTGAGGTTGAATCCAATGTTGTCACCTGCTTCTGCAGTTGGCATTTCAGTATGGTGAGTTTCAATTGATTTGATTTCACCAAGTGCACCAGAAGGCATTACAATAATTTTTTGTCCTGCTTTCATGATACCAGTTTCAACTCTACCTACAGGTACAGTACCTACACCAGTAATTGTGTAGACGTCTTGAATTGGAACACGTAGTGGTTTACCAATTGGTTTTTCAGCTACTGTAAAGTCATCAAATGCTTGAATGAGTGTCTTTCCAGTATACCATGGCATGTTTTCAGATTTTTTAACCAAGTTATCGCCCTTCCATCCAGAAACTGGAATGAATGGTACATTTTCTAATTTATAACCGACAGATCTGACTAGTTTTTCGCCTTTTTCTTTTGCTGCTTTGTATGCTACCTCTTTGTATTCGACTGCATCCATTTTGTTAATTGCAACAATGATTTGGCCCACACCTAGTGTTTTAAGCAAAAATGCATGTTCTCTTGCTTGACCGCCTGCAGCAATTGCAGTATCAGTTTCACCTTCTTTTGCAGAAAGTACTAGAATAGCAGCATCTGCTTCAGAAGCACCAGTAATCATGTTTTTGATAAAGTCCCTGTGACCAGGTGCATCAATTAATGTAAAGAAGTATTTTGGTGTCTCAAATTTTTGGAAAGCAAGATCAATTGTAATTCCTCTTTCTCTTTCATCTTTAATATTATCCATAACCCAAGCGTACTTGAAAGTATCACCTTTTCCGGTCTTCTCGGATTCGGCTGCGTGTGCTGCAATAGTTCTATCATCTACAACACCGAGATCCATTAAGAAATGACCCATAGTTGTTGATTTTCCATTATCAATATGACCTGTAACAATCAGGTTCAAGTGTGGTTTAACTGCCATATGACATCCGTGTTGGAGGGGATTTATTACTGTTATGAATTTTTGAAAAAAATATAGAAATTTTTCTAGATTTTTCAGATCAAAAAAAAATAAAAAATTACACATAAATCAAAGGGAAAAACAGAGAAGTTATGAAAATTACAGTTTCAGTTATCAAAGCTGATGTAGGAGGAATCGGCGGACATACTAGACCAAGTGATGCACTAATAGAAGCAGTTAGAAAAACTGTCAAAAATTCTGGAGATTTACTAATTGACCACTATATTGGATATTGTGGAGACGATGTCCACATTGTCATGTCACATAAACATGGAATTGATAATGATAAAATTCACAAACTTGCATGGGATGCATTTATGGCAGGTACTCAAGTTGCAAAGCAAGAAGGACTTTACGGAGCAGGACAAGATCTTCTAAAGGATTCATTTTCAGGAAATGTAAAAGGAATGGGTCCAGGTGTTGCAGAAATGGAATTTGAAGAAAGACCAAATGAAGCATTTACAGTTTTTGCTGCAGATAAAACAGAACCAGGCGCATTTAATTATCCAATTTACAGAATGTTTGTAGATAGTTTAAGTAACACAGGTTTGATCGTAAACAAGTCACTTGCAAGTGGAGTGATAATTAATGTAATGGATGTTGAAGAAGGTAAGATTGCAAAATTATCTTTGTGGGAAGACAAACCAACTATCGAAGCAGCGTTGATGTATCCAGGAAGATATGTTGTTTCAACAGTAACTACAAAGCAAGGAGAACCGATACTTGCAGCATCAACTGACAGACTACACAACATTGCAGGAACTTATGTAGGAAAAGATGATCCAATATTACTGATTAGAACACAAAAGAATTTTCCAGCGACTGAAGAAGTAGGAAGTGTATTTAACAATCCACATTATGTTGCAGGCAATACAAGAGGAAGTCACAACATGCCATTGATGCCAGTAAAACTAAATTCTGCAGCATCGATCAATTTTTGCATTCCAATTGTAGAGGCACTAGTCTTTAGCATGCATGATGGAAAGTTTACGGGCCCATTTGATGGATTTTCAACTCCTGATTGGGATTATGTCAGAGAGATCGCAACAAAAAAAGCACTTGCAATGAGAAGTCAAGGATTCATTCATCCAGCAACACTTGTTCCATCAGAATTAGAATATGCCGAAGGATATAGAGCAAGAATGGATATACTAGAAACCAAGATGGTTCCAATTGATGACACAATATCAAAGTCCGAAAAGAAAGAAAATTACGAAGACCCAGATTAAATAATCAGAAAGGGTTAATACAAATCAGAGCGTATCAAAATCACCCATGCAAATCTTGAAAGTGTTTGATTGGAAGACATATATTTTCACGGCAATTGCAGTTATCTCATTTTCAAACTTTATGGCAGTATTATTTGGACAAACTATACCTGCAACATTTATGACATTTTTCAAATATGCCGGAGAGACAATAATTTTAGCAACTGTCTTTTTGTTTGCACTTACATGGTTTTTAAAAGCAAGACCACATAATCGTCCAAAAAACTATTCAATAGTGGTGTTTGACGTGTATGGGCAGATAAGCAAGATACAAGATATTCGTACAGAATTCAAAACGCATGATGTAGCATGGAGTTTTATGAAACAGTACAAAAAAGAATACCCGTTATACAATTTTGCAATGGTATCAAAGCTTTCAAAAACAGACAAACCAACTATTTTCAGATATATCTAAAAACCATACAAGATTCAGACTTTTATTCAGGATGATGTAATAAAACTAGAGTGGAGTTTGCCATTCTAGCTGATGCATTTAGTAAAATGGAGTCAACTACAAAAAGACTAGAACTGACTCAACATCTAGTAGAGTTATTTGAAAAAACGCCACAAAACGTAATTTCAAAAATCGTTTATCTTTTACAAGGAAAACTCAGACCAGATTTTGAAGGAGTTGAATTGGGGGTAGCAGAAAGATTAGCAATAAGAGCAATTGCAAAATCGGCAGGCTCTGATAGTGCCGAGAAAAAAATAGAGGAAGAATATAGAAAGAGTGGAGATTTAGGACATGCTGCATCTAAAATTTTGGAACAAAAAGAACAGACAACATTCATGATGCAAGACATTACAGTTGAGCGAGTTTATGAGAACTTGTTTACAATTGCAAAGTTAGAAGGTTCAAAGACTCAAGATAGGAAAATGAAATACATCTCAGGGTTGCTAAACGATGCAAATCCAAATGAAGCCAAATTCATCTTAAAGATTTTACTTGGAACATTAAGACTAGGCGTAGCAGAAAACACAGTAATGGATGCTCTTGCAATTGCATTTACAGGAAATAAAGAAAACAGAAAAGCATTGGAGCATGCATACAATGTATCAAGTGATTTGGGTAAAGTTGCAGAAACAATTGCAAGTAAAGGACTCGAAGGCATAGAAGAATTTGAAATCAATTTGTTTAATCCTATACGACCAATGCTTGCAGATAGAGTGAAAAGTGAAGAAGAGGCAATTGAAAAACTAGGCAATATTTTTGCAGTAGAATACAAGCTTGATGGAGAAAGAGTTCAGTTACACATTGAAGGAGAGAAAGTGATATTATTTTCAAGAAGTTTAGAAAATATCACGAGTTATTATCCAGACATTGTAGAAAAAATTCCTAAAACAATTCAAGCACAAAAAGTAATTTTAGAGGCAGAAGCAGTAGCAATAAATGAAAACACTGGAGAATTTTTACCGTTCCAAGAACTGATGCATAGAAGAAGAAAATATCAAGTAGAAAAAGCAGTATCACAGTATCCAATTACTGTAAACTTTTTTGATGTATTGTATTACGATGGAAAAAGTTGTCTTGGATTATCATACAAAGAAAGACGAAATCTGTTAGAAAAAATTGTAAAAGAAGACGATTATGCAAAACACATACCAATGAGTACGGTAAAAAGTCAAGAAGACATAGAAGAATTTTTGGAAAACAGTATCAACGCAGGATGTGAAGGAGTGATGTTAAAGATGTTAGATAAACCATACCAAGCTGGGTCCAGAGGTAGTTACTGGTTAAAACTAAAAAGAGAATACAGAAATGAGCTCGGAGATAGTCTTGATCTAGTAGTAATAGGAGCATTTTTTGGAAAAGGTAGAAGAACAGGAAAGTATGGGACGTTACTTTTAGCTTCATATGATTATGATACGGATGTTTTTACAAGCATATGCAAAGTGGGGACAGGATTCACAGATGAAGACTTGGATCAGCTCTATCAAATATTATCAAATAAAGTAACAATAAAGAAAAATCCAAGAATAGATAGTGATATGGAAGCTGATGTTTGGTTTGAGCCAGAATTAGTAATTGAAGTCGTAGCATCAGAAATTACTTTAAGTCCAATCCACAAAGCAGCAAGAAATGAGATCAGAAAAGATACAGGATTGGCGTTAAGATTTCCAAAATTTACTGGAAAAATAAGATTAGAGAAAGATGCCGAGGACGCATCGACTAATGAAGAGGTATTGACCTTATTCAAAGGACAGAAAAAAGTAGCTCATGATAAAAATTTGATGTGATTTGTGCTCAATAATTCCAAAAAATCATAGAGGATTTAAATTACCTCACGATATTTTGGAATTCAGAAATGTATAGCGGAGAGCTTGAAGTTCAAGCAAAAAGAAAGGCTATAGCAGTTTTACAAGACGAAATCAACCGAATCTTAAATGCTGCCAGAGAACTTGCAACACTACCAGATTTGATGATGAAAAAAGACAAAACAGGTATTAAAAATTCATTGGAGCAGATATCAACTATCGAAGAAGAAGTAGAAAATCTTAGAAGAAAAATAACTAGAGAAGTTGCTGACGTTGGTGGTTTAATCATGAATAGAGAAAATCTCCTAAACACAGCATATACAATGGATGAGATTGCAGGTTACATTACTGGAATTGCATTCAAACTTTCAAACATCAAGATTACTACATTAAAGAGCGCAAAGTTAGACGAAGATATTACAAAGTTGATTGAGCTGGTTGTAGACGAGGTTTACAAACTAAATGAAATCATACGTAGTCTAAATACCAATACTGCTAATGCCATTGAACTTGCACAAGAAACACAAAAAATAGAACGTGAGATAGACATCAAATATAGACATGCTACAATCAAGCTTTTATCAGAAGTTACTAACACCAAAGAGCTATTGCTGATAAAAGATGTAATTGAAGGAATTGAAGAAATGTCAGACAAATGTCAGCGTGTCTCTGATTCTTTCATATTATTAGCATTGAGTCTATAACACATTCACCACACCTAACTTTTTACTTAATTTTTATCTTGATTCACAAAACAAATGATAAATTACCCAATTTTAAAAAAAACCATTACAACATACATGCGTAAAATAGAGAATTCATATACGCAAGTAAATTAAAAAAACTAAATGAAAACAGAGCTTGTCGAAAATAGAATAATTGTATGGAACATTGAAGATTCTCGTAAATTATTTAGTCATGGATATTATGGCAAACCGATTGGGATATCAAAACCAAAACCGGAAGAGATTAACGTTCCATTAATTTTAGACCTAATTGAAGGGCTTTACCTACTAGAAAATAAAAAAATTACAATTTACAAATCAAATCAAAAGATCACAATAGATTACATGATAGAGATGTGTAAAAAGGAGTATCATGATTTTGACAAAAAATATCTAGTATACAAAAACTTTCGCGATAAAGGATATGTAATTAATCCAGGAATAAAGTTTGGATGTGATTTTGCAGTTTATGAGAAAGGTCCAGGTATTGATCATGCACCGTTTTTAATTCAAGTATACAATAGAAGTGACCCAATCACATCCACAGGAATTGTTTTAGCAGGAAGATTAGCAACTACAGTAAGAAAGCAATTCATTTTGGCAATTCCAAGAGGAAAAGATAAAGTAGATTTTCTAGCTCTTGATTGGTGGAAGGCTTAGAGTTTTTTTATGTGTCCAGCTATTCTATCATAAATCTCAAAAAGCTCTTTTGTAATTCCAAATGAAAGATGATTTTTCCATTTAGGTCGAATTCGAATAGCACCGTCAGTTGGTTCGACAAATATTGTTGCATCATCAATTGATTGTTTTGCAATCATCTCATTAAGCTCGGCATCTTCATTTAGTCTTCTTGCAAGACTGCCACTACCATTCCATTCTACTTTAAGAATAGTCTTTGATGAAAAATGCCCCTTTGTGATTAGTTTAGTTTTAGTAACATAATCTTGATCATTTTGTCCGGATTCCTTTCTAACAATAAAGTGTGCCTGATATCTATCTAGTGCGCCCCATGGCATTGGATTTGTATCTTGCATCGCTATCCCTTTTGAATAATTTGAATTACATCAATATTAGAATTAGCAACATCAAGGCAACCCTTGTTTGATACCATTCTAGGTGTTTGAGAAAAATATCTACTATAATACTCGCCTTTTTCAACATCATCACTTCCAATCTCTTTAGATTTAGAATCTACTCCGATCGCCTTTAACATATCAGAGAATTTCTCAGGCCAGGATTTTAAAACAAATGTATCTGACTCAGAATCATGCATAAAATACAAAAAACCATACCCACAAATAAAGATATCAAGAAATTATTCTAAGAGATCAATCGAATTAAATAATACAAAAGTTTCGTAAGTATATCTATGCTGAAATTTCAAGGCAAAGTTGCACTAGTAACTGGCAGTGGAACAGGAATAGGTCAAGCCATTGCTAAAAAATTTATTGAAAATGGTGCCAGTGTGATAATTTTGGGCAGACGAAAAGAACCCTTAGAAGAAACATCAATTATGCTTAAAGAAATTATTTCCAAAGTAAACAGCGGAGCATCAGTAAGAATTTTCTCAGGAGTGGATGTAAGCGATGAATCTGGAATGAATGAAATGTTTGATACATTAAAAAAAGAAAATGTTACAGTAGATTATGTAATTAATAATGCGGGTGTTTCAGGCCCGGTAACATGTTTTTCTCATGCATCACTGGATGAATTCAAAAGTGCTGTAGAGATTCATTTGACAGGTACATTTTGGGGTTCAGTACAAGCTCTCAAAGTAATGAAAGAAAATGGCAAGATTGTAACAATATCTACATTTTTCACTGAAGAAAGACCACACGAACAAAGACCATACAGATTTAGAAGTCCGTACACTGCAGCACAAGGTGCAAAGAACAGGTTAGTTGAGGCTATGTCTTGGGAATTAACTGATAAAAAAATCATATCTATTGGAACAAATCCAGGTCCAGTTCACTCAGATAGAATATACAAGACAGTATATCCAAAAGCAGCAGCGGAATTTTTACGTGTCACTGGATTTGAAGACTTGACACCTGTTCAAGTTGATGCAACAAATAAAGAACTATTCCCATTACTAGGAGAAGATGAAAATGTGGTAAAAGAAGGAATTACAAAAGCTGCACAAAAATTAGCAAAAGAGATGAACAAAGATGTTTCAAAATTAACTGTTACAATTACAAACCTATTAAACAAAATTCAAACGATAGCTGAAAAAGTTCAAAAAAATACATCACATATGATTGCAGACCAGCAATTCTTATCACAAGTTCAAGTTGCTGAATCAGTTTTGAATCTGTGTGATGACAATATTGCAAAAATATTAAACGGCAAAGTAATTCCGGGGGATAGAGTATTTTATCCAGTAAAACCATTCATTGGTACAACAACACCAGGAGTTCACCAACCTGACTTTACAGGAAGATCAGTTGTTTTTACAGTTGATGCAACTGAAAAATCAGACGCACAAAGAGTAGAGTATCTTGCTCAACACGTTATAAAAAATGGTGGCAAAGTTGCATGTTTTATCTCTGAATCAACTCCCAAAGAATTACAAGAATACATCAGCTCAAAGTTTCATTCACACATAGTAAATATCAAGAATCCAGATGAAGTTAAAAAATGGCTAAACACTGCAAATACTAATCTTGGAAGTATTTTAGCGGTTATACATATCACAGGTAAACTACCAAACATTTCAAAATTAGTCGAACTATCAAGAGCAAAATGGGAAGAACTAGTTGAAAAATTCATCACCACGCCTGCAATAGTAGGACAAGGTGCACTAGAACAATTTGTTCCAGGAGGAGGCAATGACCCAAGACTATTCAAAGATGCAAAAGGTGCACTGATGATAATTGGTCCAGATTTGCCTGTTGGTCCAAAAGTTACAGGAATGCAAAGAGCACAAGTAGAGGTATTTCGTGGGGCCCTAAGACCATTTACTACTACAGTAAATCAAGAACTTAGTGATGTTCTAAATTCAAAAATTAGATTATTTACTATTTTCCCAGGTTCTGTAACAGGAATAGAACCAAAAAATGAGAAAATAGTTCAAGCGTTGAATTTCCTAGTAACTGATAGTGCGCTTGATTCATCGGAAGTCACATTTTGTGTTGATGAATCAAGATTAGAATGAAAAAATTTTCTGAACTTAAAGTTGGAGATGAGTTTTTTTCCACGTGTAGTATTTCCGAAAAAGAATTGACAGAATATTTCAAATTCTCAAGGGTGAAAAATGCATTTTTAGAAGACATGCAAAATGCAAAACAGAAAATTGTTTCTGGAAGAGCAATTTTATCTAGAATGGAAGGAGAGTTTACTAGGCTGAGTCAAATTTATGGCAACCACATAGTTTTTGTTGGAACGGATGGGGATTCTGAATGGGAGAATAGAAGTAGCAGATTTCTAAAACCGCTATATACTGACGATGTATTGAAGATAAAATTTACAATATCTGCAAAAGAAGACATCGATGATGAATTTGGAAAGATTGCAATTAACTATGAAGGAACAAAACAAGACGGAGAGATAGTTGTACTTTCAAGGAAAAACTGGTATAGAATAAAAAAATCAATAACCTAGATCATGATATCTAATTGGTTTTAACTCACACGTACAGTCTTCTCTTTTTCCACATTTAGGGCAATTACAAAGGCACGTCAGTAATGAAGTATCACATACATTACACTTAGTATATTCAGCAAAATCTTCTCTCATTTGATATAATTATAGATTAAAGAAAAATAAACCTAAAATTATCAATCTTAAAATTTGTTTGATATTTTATGGAATTCCATACAAGTATCAACTAGAGGTAGAACACCATAGAGGATTAAACACCATTGTATCAAATAACAACATCATACAATTGCATAGTAATGGTTTAAAGTAAATATTAAAAATATACAGCATGACTTTAGATTGCAATTGCACAGTCAATGATTACGGAGAACTCCTCCAAGAATGCGAAGGACATAAAGAAGCCAACTTCATGAAATAAATTTTTTAAAAATTTTGATGCCCCCTCAAAAATGGAGGCAAATGAAATGCGTTAACTAGTTTATGTGAGCTTTTTGGCTTCCAGCTAACACCGCGAGATGTCCCTGACTCAATGAAATGGCAAATACAAAACACAGTAATAATAAACATTAGTTAAAAAAAGACACTTTTTAGTAAACTCTTACAACATATTTTTATGAAAATGTAAAAAATGTATTAAATTCACGTTAAAAATAAAAATAATATAGATTTTAAAGAAATTTTTAAAATAATATCCCGAGTAAAAGTCTGCTGCACACACAGAACATGTTTTGATCAAATATACAATAATTTAACAAACAAAAATAAATTTTCAGACGCAGAATCAAAAAATAATTTGATCGCAGCCAAAATAATAATTGATGAAACTAGAATTTGCAAATATCTTTCTTTGATATCTAATGAAAGTCTTGCACCGACTAATCCACCAGCAAATGCGCCGGCAGCCAATAATCCTGCGTGTATAAAGTCAGGGTGACCCAAAATACTGTGAACAATAACTCCAGATAGAGATGCAAAAAGCAAAATAAATTGTGATGTAGGAGCTGCTTTTTTCATAGTCATTCCCATTCCAACTACCATTAATGGAACAAAGATGATACCTCCACCGATTCCAAAAAAGGACGATATTATCCCTGCAAAAAAACTTGCACCTATTGCAAATACGATCATTTGTTTTGTTAGAGTCTTTTCTCTAGTCTCTATCTTTTTTCTCAAAAATATATAGACAGCAGAGGATACTAACACTAATCCGAATAGAACCTTAAAGATCGAAGGAGTTACATCACTTGAAATATAAGCACCAAGTATTGTACCAGGAATACACAGAAGTCCTAGCTTTAATCCAAGAGAATATTCAATTCGCTTTTGTCTAGAATATGAAAATGTAGAAGCTACGGCATTACTAAATGCCGCAAACAAACTATTGCTTGCAGCTAAAGTGGGAGGAAACCCAAAAAAAGTCAACACAGGAACTACAATTATTCCACCGCCAAGACCTATCATCGAACCAAGGATTCCAGCCACAAATCCTAATGGAATGAACCATAATTGATCAATCAAGATATTCAACCATGCAAATTGTAAACATTACTTAAATTTAGTTTGATATGATAAGCTTCCAAAGATATCCATCAGAATTTGTAGTAATTTCTAAGAAGAGTTGTTTATCTGCCAATCCACTTATCTCAGAGGAACTAGTAGTTCGCTTTGCCTCCAAGTGATGAGATTTTGCAGCATCAATCCATTGAGATATAGATTCAAAATTTCCAGGTTTTTTATCTTGCCAACAATCACACACAAGAGAATTGATCATAATTTGATAAGTTGTCTTTAGTGAATCAAGATTAGAAAGATATGGGTCTGTTTGGATTACACCAAGTACAGCATCAGGATAATCTAAAGTTCCAACCATGTGAATGTTTCCAAGAAAGTTACCCTCATGATCTTTAAGCTCAGTCGAGGTACAGTAATTGATTGAATTTTGTTTTATTTCATCCTGATAAAAAGTACAATATTTGGCAATAGAACTACCTGTGAATGTTAATGGACTGGACATCAAAATTCCATCTGATGCAAGTGATGATTTTAAAATAGAATTAGAATCCACATAAGAGAAATTCAGTTTTTGATACACCGTAGGCTCACGTAAGATTGGTTCAACAGTTAGTTGACTAGAAGTAATACCCAGAAAAACAAGGATGATTCCAATGCCGACAACAATTGGTAGTAGAACGGTATTTTTCATTTTATCGTTTAATTTTTCATTAATAAAATAAGGTTTTGCAATTCTAAATTGAAATAATACTTAACTTGGAATCTTTAGTAATGTTAAATTTATCTACAAAACCAGAAGTGACCTCTAATATATACAGGGCTTTGCCATCAGGGGCAAAACTTTGACAGGTCATCGTCTCAAGAGCAGTTTTACATGGGGGAACATTTTTTTCAATATGAATAATGTTTCCGTTTTGATCAAACCAAATCATATCAAGTGAGAATTGCATGTTTAACATCCAAAGAGAATAAACGCCAACCTCATCAAATACAAAGATCATTCCTTGATCATATGGGAGCTGATCTTGGAACATTAATCCCCTTACTCGTCGCGGTTCAGTATCTGCAACTTGGACTTGCAATGCAATGTCATCTATTTTGATTGTACCTCTTGGAAATTGTACAGATTCTAGTTTACTGTCACTTGGAATAGACATCAATCCAACAACCCCAATTATCACTGCAGCTATTGTCACTGGGATCAGAGTCTGAGTTCTAGTTGCCATAAAATTAGTGTGAGTTTCCTTTTAAAATAGTTAGAGTAAATAACCGAATTTAAACGCCAAACGACTTGAATTTTTTATCACACTTTACACATTTTAGTCCTTTTGTTTCACTACCGCATTGTTTACAACGCAAGGAAACACCCAATACTACTTTGGGGTTGATTTTTGAAGTTTTGATGATCAAAGCCACCACTAAAATTATTCCAACTGCAATTCCAATCCAAATAAGTACCATACATAACAATACATTAAATGCATATTAAAACAGTGGCACCAATAGACCTATAATTGAGAGTCTAAAAATGTTAAATCTAATCTTTGTGTTGTTAATTCATGAAGCCTCATTCTTGTAGGAATTGTGGAAAAGAATTATGGCAAAACCAGAAAATTTGTCCTAGTTGTAAACAAAGTACAGGATATGACGGTCCAGATTAATTTGAAGCATAATCAAATTTCAAGGCCCATCAAGAATTGATTGAAGTTTCTCTATGACAATATTGTGTATTATTATCTCCATAGGAATTGATGAATTTGCCACTAGGTTTTGATTGTCTTTTATTGCCTTTTGAACTCTTTCTTTGATTTCTTGATCTTCAAAGATTTGTTTTCTTAATGAAAACGCATCTTTTTGATTCTTTACAAAAATTTGCAGCCAGTAATATCCAGTCTGACTATCATCAATATTGATTTCAGTTATTTTCATAACAATATTTCTCAAATTACTATTTTAACATACAGAGCAATAATCAGAGATTAGTCAGTACATCCAAATTTTTTTGCCCAAGGTTCATCTGAGAACTCACTTTCAGAACAAAACAAAGTGGATATTTTTGCATTGCCTGATTCTAAAATTTTCTCATTAATATTAACATCGTTGCAATATACTACTGCAAGCATTCTACCATAACTGCCTTCGGGTTGTCCATCATCTTCATCAACTAAAACAGAAGAACCAACAGGGCATATATTGGCAACAAAATCTTTTGCAACCTTACCTTCCAAAGTATTTATCTCAGGAGCACTGACCAATGCAAATCTTACAGATCTTTCATCAACCTTGATGGTATCACCATCAGTAATTTTTGTTATTTTACCTGAAAAACAATCAGAATTACCAATACATTTCGAAGTAGATGATTCAACGGATGGAGGCGTAATTGTTTTAGAATCTATTTGCAATTTTTCGGAAATAATCTCAGTTACCTCAGATATTGGAATTTGTACTTTGACTTTTTCGGTGTTTTGAGCAGATTCATAATATAAAAAAACTGCCAAAACTCCAAGTAGAATCATAAGAATAATTCCTAAAATTATGAAATTCAATGATCATACATAGTATTATACAAACTTAAGATAATGTTTGTGCGATAGAAAACACAGCCGAGACCCCCAAACAATATACAACTAAAGTACTTAGAATCACCATGAATCCATTATTTCAACTTAGTACAAGAAGATATCAAAAAGAGATCATTCTTGTTAAACAAGCATTGGATGACTTGGAAAAAGAATGCGATGAAACTAACGGATATACAATTGATGTTCCATTTGAGAAGTTTGGATGGACATTTTTCAATATTCAAATTAGTGAAAAAATGGCAGAAAAAATTGAAAAATCAGGCATGATGAAAGGGGCTTTAGGGTTTAAAATTGGAGAGCAGATGACTAATTTTATAGGACATTATCTCGAAACCAAAGGGAGTAACGTTCGAATCAAGAAAATAGATTATGGATAGTTTATGACAAAGTATCAAACTCTAGGATCTCTCTTTGTTCCCCATTTGTGTTCAATTTGCAGATGTGTCTCTAACTTATTAGGAGAATTCACAATCACATTACAAATAAGACAACGATAGATCATAGAAATAAAATTAGAGAGATCTTAGATTAAAGTGATTGGGTATAATGAAAAACTAGTTTTTACGTCTTCTGTAAGGATTTTTTTCATAAAATTTTTCAATATTTTCATTCCATTGTTTGGATTCTAAAAGATGAGATCTAGGATGAGGTCTTTTTCCATTATTTGATAAAATATCACTGTGTTTATCATAGAAACTATCAGTTTCATTAATCAAAACATCAAGAAAATCAGATGCTTCTTTTGCTTCTTGACCATGAGGATCTCGATGAGATATAATTGAATTTGATAATGTGTCAATTTTTGAAGTTTTTAGTTTGTATTCACTTAAAACTCGATGTTCAAAAGATATCATTTCACAATATGCTCAAATTTACTAGTGTATGTTCATTTCGATTGATAGAAATTACAAAATAAAATTATACTAAATAACTTTATTCAGTTTTATATTTCAGATTACATGTTGGACAATACCAAGATACGGATTCGCCTTGTTCAAGAAATATCATTCCAAAACATTTGGGACATTGACCAATGTCGTCATTCATTAATTTTCTAAATTAGCTATTCAAATTAAATATTTCAAAAAACACTAACGAGGAATTGGAATACTAAAACGAATTTTGAGTGCTTCCACCCTTTTTCGTTTATTCCTTTACTGTCATTAATTACGACAGTTCCTCGCCATACATTATACAACTAAATGATATTAAAGAGATTCTACTAAAAATCATTAAATTCATTTGAATAATATTAATTAAACTTAATGAATGTAAATGAATTTATACCATATTAAAAATTACATGTTTTAAAAAAATAACAATAAAAAATTACAATAAATAATAGATCATTTTAGAAATTTCCAATTTAAACCTTAAATATTAAAAATTCTTATAATGTATGATGTCGAAATCACTTTCGGCTGAATAAACTGCGTGACCCTGCAGAACAAAAAAAGGCAATCAGTCGTTTAACGAACTGACCACGAGAGGAAATCTCTCTATGTTCTGTAATTGAGGGTTACGCCTTTTCTACTCTTTAACCAGTGGCAATACAAAAGAAATACAGAGAATCTTAAATGTCAGATTCACGTAATGAGTAATGAGATTCAGGTCACAGTTTGTATGTTTTCGTCCTAGCATACAAAGACTAGAATCTTTTTTAAAATAACATCCAAATTAACACAGATGGTTTTTATTCAATAAATGCGTAATAGATGTGGAAAGCTGACGCAGTATCCTAAGGTCAAATGCTTGGCATCAGTTTGCTGGTCTTTGCTTACTTGCATGGCTACGCAAAGGTTGATCCGCATTAGTCAGCTTCCAAATTATACTAGTTAATCAACAAAGCTAAGAAATTTTTTAATATTGATTAGAATTACAGAAAAACCCAAGGTTGTGATAAATATTACAGAATCATTTTTAGATACAATAGACATTTTATTAAATTTACAGGTAGGCGATTTATCAAGATTAGAGCACGTGAAAAGAATGATATTAGAAAATAAACCACTTTACACAAGTGATGAAAAATATGTTAAAAATCTAGCAGAGACATACATTAAAGATCATCAAATAGAAGAAATTAAATCACCAAAATTAATCAATTGTCGTAATTGCAGTACCAGTATTGCTGAAGATGCAAAATTTTGCACCCTATGTGGAACTAGACAAGAAAGAACATTTCAAAATTATGACGTAAAGAAGATTGTAAAAAGATACAATCCATTAAAAATTATATCAAGACCAAATTCGTATCAAAGTCTTGCCATAATTGGAGGATTAATGGCAATGATTCCAGTATTATTTATCGTTGCAAGAATGGAGCCATTACTTGAGGCAATCAACTATGAAACGGGAATAGAGTTGTCAGGACTTGCATCTGCGTTCATATCTCTTGGGATAATCTCTAGCATATTGAGTTTCATTGCAATCATAATTACATTTTTAATAAAAAACCCAAAAAAGGTTGGAAGAATGCTATTTTTTCTAGCATTTGGAATACTTGTTAGTTCTATTTTAATAGGAATTGTAGGTTTTGTAATAATTTTGATTTCAAGTAATATAGCATACAAAAAAAGACATTACTAAAAATTACTCATCAGGATAAAAGTGCGATTCCACATTTCCATTATTTGTAGAATAATGCATTAATATCCCATGAGACAATTTTGTTTTTCCAATTAATTTCATTAAAGTTTATTGAAAAATTTTTACTTAACAAAATGTGTGTTCAATAAAACAAACAGTTTTAGAAATATTTAGAGTTCAATATCTTTAGTTTCTCTACTAAGCAATGTGGGAATTATCAAAATTATCGAACCAATCATAATATTAATTCCCAGAGCAACTGGAACAAGTTCTTTTGAAACACTTGACATAAAGTATAATGCAATCAATGGAGACCATGAACCAAAGATCAATCCGGCATTATATGAAAAACCAGCTGCACTGTTTCGTATTTGAGTAGGAAATCTTTCTGAAAAATATGCAGGTATTGGACCGGATGCAGTAGATATAACAACAGCATAAACTATAACATACAATATCAACCCATACAAATTATTCAATATTGCACTTGCAAGTGGAATTGAAACGAGAATTGATGCAGATACAAAAATAAGCATTGATTTTTTTCTACCAATTTTTTGGGATAGCCAACCAGTTAGGATCATCCCACCCCAAGAGGATGCAGTGGCATAAATCATAATTAGTGCAATCTGTTCTTTTTGAAAATCGCCAAACTCTCCCAAATAGGTAGGCAGAATACTAATTGAACCATGATACATGTAAACAAGCCCAGTCATTATTGCAGCACAAAGCAAAAATTCCTTTCTGTGAATTTTTCCAAAAACAATACTCTTCAATGGAGTTTTAACAAGACCAGATTCTTTGTTCTTTTTAATCCATAACGGAGATTCGTCCATACTTAATCGCACAAAAAGTGCAACAAATCCAGGAATTATTCCTGTAAAAAAGAGTATCCTCCATCCAATCTCCTCAAACAACTGCCCTGGAAATAAAATAGTAATTATTTGAAAAGATATTGCAGCCAATAAAAAACCAAAAGAGAATCCACTTTGCAAAAATCCAGATATGACACCTCGCTTTTGTTTTGGCATACTTTCAATTGTTAGTACAGCACCACTGCCCCACTCACCTCCAGCAAATATTCCTTGAATTAGACGTACCAGTATCAGAAGAATTGGTGCCATCACTCCTACCATTAGATATGTTGGCAACAACCCAACTACAAAAGTTGCAATAGAAAATCCCATTATTGTAATTATCATAGCTTTTTTTCGTCCAAACTTATCACCATAGATCCCAAAAATCACAGATCCTAAAGGTCTCATAATCAATGTAACAGTATATGATGCAAATGTTGCAAGTATACTAAACACAGGATCCGCAGATGGAAAAAATAGCTGACTAATGGAAGGAATAACAAGTAACATCAAAACTATATCATATCCATCTAAAGACCAACCAAGAAATGAGCCAATGGCAATTTTTTTCTGAGCTAAAGTTAGACTCATCAAGACAATTTCAGTCTAGTTGTATTTAGCCTTGATTTCAAAAATCAAAACATTTGCCATAGTAAAAATAGAGACCAATTATCAATAAAATAGAGCATGCCAGAGATTAATGTAGAAGAATATGAGAAAAGATGTCAAGAGATTCTACAAGATAGCGAAGTAAGATTTGCCGCACTTTTAGATGAATTTGGAAAGATACTTGCTGGAGGGTATAAGGCAGATGTGGATCCAAGATTAACTGAAGAACAACACAATGAAGTTTGTAAAGAGTTAGCAGGAAGAGTAGTAAAAAGAAAAAAATTTGATGTAGAATTAGGATATGTAAAATATTCAGCATCTCGCAGAAAGCATGTTGTGATAATGAGTTTTCCAATCTTTGAAAAAGTAATAATGATAGTAGCAGAACCAAATGTCAACATTGATAGATTAGCATTTAGAATAATTGAAAAACTTGGTCGTCAATGGGGCGAATTTTTTGGGGAATAAATTTTAAATCATTTTACAATACAGAAAAATTACTTCATCACGTTACTTTTGAAATCACTTATTGTTGAAATAGTACGTTTTGTCTCATGACCAATATCATGAATTGTAGCACCATTGTATTTTTTGTCAAGATACCTACCAGTCAGAATCATAGGAGCAGCAATTGCATTACTAATACCAGTGGGTTCAGGTATCCAAAATATAATAAATCCAATTTTTTGAAGTTTTTTACCTGGAGCAGATGCTCGTTGAACACATCCCAAAGAACGGGCAGTCGATTTATCATCAAACTTTGTCATATCCATGTATAATGATGCTCTTCTCTTGGCCGAGTCAGAAAATTTACGTATTTTATCTAGGCGTGCCTTTAAGTGGTCAACCATGATTTCTATTTAGAAAAAATCAGATAAGATTCAATGATCAATATCAATCACCTGTGTGTCAATAAAGGATAACAAGCCTAAGAGACACTCAATTATACTAGGCTTAGTTTAATTACTAAGATACATTGAAGGATAAAAACTCCAAGAGGTTAGACTCTATTAAAGCGGCTCATCAGTCAGAAAAAGCAAGCTATAGTACTAGAATGGAGGATTATTTGGAGGTAATCTCTGAGCTTGTAGAGCTAAAAGGATATGCAACCACATTAGACATTTCACGATACATGAATGTGAGTGCACCAAGTGTTACAAAGATGCTACAAAGATTAGAAGAAAACAAGTTGTTAGAATATGAAAAGTACCACGGGATTAATCTAACAAGTAAGGGTACTCAGATAGCAATCGAGATAAGACAAAACCATGGAATTTTGCTAGAGTTTTTTGAGATTTTGGGAGTAAATCATGAGACTGCCAACAAAGATACTGAAGGAATTGAACATCACCTGAATCCAAAAACAATCAAACAATTACGAAAATTTATCACATTTTTAAAAGCAAATCCAAAAATTATTGAAAGTTTTAAGAATCCATAAAATATGTCAATCTATTGTTTCTTTAATCTTTAAGAAATATTTGAATATCGTTTTGAGACGATGCTAGTTTCATTAAAGTTCGCGATGCTTCAGAACGTTTTGGAATTGTAATCTCACCTTTTTTCCCAATTCTAACTGAAGTTACATAGTTGTCATGAACATAGATATCAGCATGCATCGAAGAATATTCTCTGCCAACAGTTAAAACTAAACCACTTTTGGATTCTGAAAAATGAAAAGATATTTCATTAGATGAATTTGTAGATTCATGACGATTAGAATTAGTCTTTTCAACTACATCAATGTGTATTTTTAGCACTTTTTCAATTTCACTAATGTTAGAACCGCCTTTTCCAATAATTGATGCCATTGATTGTTTATCTACTAAGATTTTGGCTCGATTATCAGATAATATTTCAACTTCTACTCTAGGATCATATTTCCTAAAGAGCTCACGTATTTTGTCTTCTGCAAGTTTTTCAATACCTACTTTTTGTACTTTTTTTGATACTGGAACTATGACATTCTCTTCACCAAATGTGTAAATTTCATGCTCAAGCACATGATCTGCAAAATTTCTAATCTCAATTACTGGTCTTGCCAAATCAGATTCGGTCATTCCAGTTGGAACCTTAACCACAAGCTCCAAATCATATATTTTCCCTATTGTGCCATATTTGACAAAAACTACAGTATCAATAACATTTGGAATTATTCCTAACTCGATTTTTCCTATAAAACGTTGTATTGCATCCAAAGGAGAGTTTGCATGTACAACACCGACCATGCCAACACCAGTAAGTCGTAAATCAGCAAACGTTCGAAAGTCTTCTCTTCGTCTTACCTCATCAAAGATTGTGTAATCAGGACGAACCAATAATAAAATATCAGCGGAGTTATCAAAACTACCATCAAGCTTTGTGTATTGAGTAATTCCCGGATCCACTTGCAAATCACGTGGAGATTCAAATGTTTTTACAATCTTTCCAGTATTGTGATAAAAATTAGCAAGGCCAGATGCAAGAGTACTTTTTCCAGAACCTGGAGGACCAGAAATGATAATACCTTCGGCCCTATCAGAGAATCGCTTCATTAATTCTTCAGAGATAGCATAATCATCCAAAGTCAATTTCACAATAGGATGAACGATTGTAATTTCAAAGGCTTCAGAAAACGGAGGTTTAGTAATTGCAATTCTATAATCATTGTATTGAATTACATATGCACCAGTTTTTGAGATTTCAATAGTACTAGAATCAGAAGTAGTAGTCTCTAAAATTTGAGATGTAATTAGTTGTAGGTATTCACGGGTTAAAATTTCATCGTTTAGTTTTGTCAAAACAAATGACCCAGGTTTTCCTTTTTTTGCCATTGGGGGCATATTCTCTTTCAAGTGTACACTCATTGTTTCAGAGTCAAAAAATTTTAAAAATTCCAAAGCAATATTTTTAGGAATTGGTTTTACAAACACAGATTCCAATCCCTCGGCCTGTGCCACCAAGTGTTGAACATTATCAGAAGTATACAGAATTGCTTGATTTTGTTTTGCAACATCTTTGATTATTGCATCAATTCTACCAGAACCAGCCATACGAATATCCTCAGAAGTTGGGTGTGAGCCTGAAAGTGATATGACCAACTCAAAATTACCTGATATTTCTTTAAGTTTTTTTATTGCTTCCAAACCAAAAAAACCCTGCTCTTTTTTCTGAGATGCTTGTGATTGTAATTCATCAAAAACGGCTTGAGGTATAATGATTTCAGAATTTTTAATTTTTCCGGATTCAATCAATATGATTAGTTGTCCATTAATTATGATACTAGTATCTACAACAATCTTTGACAAATCTTCTACCAATTTTAATTAAAGTTAGATCCTAAATTACTTTGCCAAAACATCGGAAACAACTTTCAATATGTTGTTAAAATTAAATGGTTTTGAAATATAAGAAGAGGCACCAAAATCCAAACATTGTTGAATAACTTTCTGATCATCACTTGCAGTAACCAAGATAATCTTGGCTTTTGGATCTTTTGAGAGTATTTCTTTAACAACAGTAAATCCATCTTTTTTAGGCATTGCTAAATCTAAAAGTAATAAATCAGGATTAAATTTGAAAAAAAAATCTACACTTTCTGCACCATCTTTTGCTTCACATACGATATTATGTTCACCTATAGACAAAATATCTTTTAAGACAAGTCTAATTGCATCAGAATCATCGGCAATCATGATGTTTCCCATTAAATCATCTTAAACTGACAGGTAATTAAAAAGGTTGATCAAATAAAAGTAGAAGATATTTGTGAAATCTTTTGTTTTATTTCATTCAAATTAATATCGGATTGAGTCATAGATTTCTTCATAGCATCAACTGAAATGATAAGAGATTCAAATATTTCATCAGTTATTGTCTCATCCGTTATCTTTTTTAACATAAAATCAAGCATTGATGATAGAGCACCTAATTCCTCTTTTCCCATCATCGGAGCCAATCCTTTGATTTTGTGAGTTGATTTTTGAATTTTTGAGGCATTAGCAGATACATCTAAAGGAGTATGACAAGCACTTAAGATATTAGAAATTGCAAAAATTTCATCGTTTATTTCAGCAGTAGCAACCTTAAGAAATTCATCAGACATATTGGTACAAATAAAGAAACCATGCTCATTATTTTTATACTCTATGTTAAGAGTTAGACATTGTGAAGATAATCAATAAGACATATGTTTTGGTTCTAGTATTAATTGTTGCAGCAATAATTAATTTATTATTGCTTTATGAATCACAACAAATAGACAATTCGCTCTCAAATTCAATTATCAAAACAGGGGATCTGAAAGTAGATGCAGAGCATATTTCATCTTTAGCAATATCTGTAGCAAATGGAGACATCAATGATAAAGAGAATCTAAATAGTGTAATAAAAGACATAGATGAATTTCTATTGAAATTAGAAAACGGTGGTAGTGTTAATGGACAACAACTGCAAAAAATTCCAACCGAGTTAACTGAAGAATATAATAAAATGAAGACATCTTGGGAATTATATAGAGAAAAAGTAATAAAAGTAGAAAAAACATCGGTTTTTGATCGAGAAGCAACAAATGCCATGAATTATGTTCTACAAAAAAATGGTGAACTTGTATTATCAACAAAAACAGTATCAGATGAATTATCAAATCTAGATAGAGATTATAATAGACACAAAGAAATTGCTAAAGAATTAGAAAAATCTGCAATAGAGATAGGACAGCTAACACTGTTAATTTCAATTGGAGAAGAGGAAGACGTACAGCAAAAATTGAAAAATGAGAGAATAGCATTTGAAATAGAACTAAGAAAACTGCTAGGAATACCAACAGAAGAATTAGATGTTGAAAGTGTAGGAAAAATAAATGAAGAGTTAATTCCAATTCCTAGGGAGAATTCAAATGAATTACGAAAAATTGATCCTTTGTGGGAAGCATTACAAGCAAGAATAATTATTCTTGAAGAAAGAGCTCTTTTATCTCCAGATTTTAATTTGGCAAAAAATGAAATGATTCAACAAAAATCAATTTTGTTTTCAAGTATAGATGATATCTTATTGTCGTGGAATGCCGAAATTGTAAAAAATAGTCAAGAAGGACAAATCATCATTCAAGCATTATTGTTAATTGATATAGGAGTATTCTTTTTGGTGTTATTTATCATTCGTCAATCATTATTACCTTTAGGATTAATTACAAATGCACTTTCAGAAATAAAAGAAGGCACGTATGGAGAAAAAATAGAATACAATAAAACAGATGAAGTTGGAACCTTAGTAGACACATTTAACGTGATGTCAAACACGATTAAAGAAAAAGATGAACAAACTAAGAGAACAGATATTGCAAAAGATGAATTTTTAGCAATGATTACTCATGAATTAAAAACACCACTAGTACCTATTCAAGGATATGCAGATATTTTACTAAGTGAGCATTTAGGAAAATTAACAGACAAACAAAAAGAAAGAATCAGCATCATAAAAACAAGTTCAGAGACATTACTATCAATTATATCAGATTTACTTGATGCTCAAAAATTAGAATTAGGTCAACTTAGAATGAAAAAAGAAACACATAATATTAAAAATACTATCGTTGAAGCGCTAGCAGATTTTGAGCCAGATTTAGAAAAAAAGAAAATAACAAAAATCATAGACTTGCAAGATGTCCAAATGGATTATGACCCAGTTAGAATAAAACAAGTCCTTACTAATTTAATCAAAAATAGCTTAAACGTAATACAACCAGAAGTTGGAAAAATTGAAATTTCAATGAAAAATCTACCACAGAATATTCAAATTAGTATAAAAGACAACGGGATTGGAATACCATTAGAAAAACAGCAAGACTTGTTTAAGAAATTTTATCAGGTGGATGCAACATTAACAAGAGAAAAAGGAGGTAGCGGTTTAGGATTAGCAATATGTAAAGGAATAGTCGAAAGTCATGACGGAACAATTTCTGTGAAAAGTGTTCCAAATCAAGGTGCAGAATTTACAATAACTCTACCGAAAAATTCACAACCAACAAAGTCCCCAATTGATATTAGTTAAAGAAAACAAACTTTCTTAACTAAAATCACTCACTCTCCCTAAAAAATGGATTTTTTAGAATGAAAAATAATGAATCAAGATAATCACACAGATGAAAAAAATGGTGAATTTTATGAAAATTGTGCTATATATTTTGAATTTCTACGTAAAAAAGGACGCACTGATTACAATTTTGAAGACGAGTATTACTTTACCATGCCTGCCATATCAAATCATTAATTCAAAACATAAGATTAATTTTATCAATTCAATATCGAATAAATTCTTACATTAAAGAACTCATATCGAATATTTTTTCAGATGGATTGTAAAAATCAAAGACCAAACAGATAGAACATACAACCAATAAGAATAACTTACAATCAACATTATGTTAGATAATAACATGAATGAAGAATTAGAAGCAATAAGACAAAATGTTAAAACATGCACTAAATGTAACCTTTCCACAACAAGAACAAACTCAGTACCAGGGAAAGGAAATTTCAAAGCAGATGTAATTTTTGTAGGAGAGGCACCTGGAAAAAATGAAGACCAAAAGGGAGAGCCATTTGTAGGAATAGCTGGTCAAAGACTCAACAATGCATTAGAAAATGCTGGAATATCCAGAGAATCGATTTACATCACAAACATTGTGAAATGCAGACCACCAAAAAACAGAGTTCCTTCTATTTCTGAAAGAGATGCATGTGATAATTATCTTCAAAAAGAAATTGCAATAATAAAACCAAAAATAATTTGTATTTTAGGAAATACTGCATTTAACTCTATTTTAGGAGGTTCTGAAATTAGAAAATATAGAGGAAAAATTGTAAAAAAAGACAAACAGTTTTATTTTCTAACACTACATCCGGCTGCAACAATTTACAATCAAGAATTAATCACAGTATTAAAAGAAGACATCATAAAATTATTTGATTTAATCAGAGAGTTAAAAAACAACAAACAAATTTCAATAGACATTGACTATACTACCTAGAACATTTTATACAAAAGACACTGTTACAGTTGCAAAAAAGTTACTAGGAAAAAAAATAGTTCGGAAGATAGGTAGAAAAGAAATTTCAGGAATAATAATAGAAACTGAAGCATATAGACATAAAGACGACCCAGCAAGTCATGCATTTAGAAATATTACTGAAAGAAACAAAGTGATGTTTGGAGAGGTAGGAAAAGCGTATGTCTATTTTACATATGGAATGCATTATTGTTTTAATATCGTTGCAAGAAATTCAAAATTTGAGGCAGGAGCTGTCTTGATTAGAGCAATCACTCCTGAAAAAGGAATAGAGATTATGGAAAAAAATAGAGGCATGAAAGATTCAAAGAGATTAACAGATGGACCTGCAAAATTAACTCAGGCACTAGGAATTACAAAAAAGCATTACGGATTAGATCTAACAACAAACTCAGAATTATTCATCACGGAGGGAATAAAAATATCAGGTAAAATCATTTCCAGCCCAAGAATTGGAATTAAAAACGCTACCGACAGATTATGGAATTTTAAAACGATAACACAATGAATTTATTTTTCATTGTTTTCATCTAATGTCCAAGGTACAAATCGACCCAAAATTTTTTCCCAGTTTAATCTCAAAAGTAAAACAACAACAACAGTCATCATAATTCCAAATACAATGATTCCAAGATATACAGTAGTTACATCAGTAATATCTTCAAGATATGGTTGTACTAATGACATTCCAAGATGATGAGAAATAAAGACAATAGAATAGCTAAGAACTAGTTTACCAGCAAGTGTGGCTATGAAAAATCGTTTGGGATTATATTTTGCAAGTCCCAATGGAACATAAATCAAGTCATCAGGTATAGGAGTTGCCGCTGCAAAAAACGCAGCTCCTGCACCATATCGTTTTACTAATCTTTCAAATGGTCGCATTCTCTTTCTAGTTTTTTCACTAATAATACGGCGCCCTTGATAACTTACATAGAAGATAATTTGTTTTGCAGCAGTTGCAGCTAGTGCAGAAAGAATTGCCAACACATGAAGATCAAATTGATCACCTACAGACATTGAAGCAAGAAAAATAAATCCAGGTAGAGGAATAAATGGAATTAAAGAACCAAAAAAATTAACCAATACTAAGCCAAGATACCCAATTTCAGGAGCAAATGGAAAAATTGCTGAAAAATCCACAAAACAATCATCAGACAGGCTTTATTTATTAAAAGCGAACTGATAATTATTTTTCAAAATACACCACAATCATTAAAATATCATCTTTTTACAACAAAACAGATGATAAAAAAAGAGTATGTAAAAATCTGTGATGAAATATCAGGAATTAGTCCGTTTATTAGATTTGTAGGCATAGTTGGAAAGGGAGGAGAGCTTTTGGCATACAAAAGAAGACCCGAGTTGATCCCACTTTTAGATGCAAAAAATACCCAGTATCAGTTTTCACACATTGCAATAAAAACAGACTTGGAAGAATTCTTTGATAAAAATCTTGGAGAAGTGGAATTTGTATGGGAGGAAAGAAAAAAAGTTCAGACAATATCATTTGCGATTAAAAAAGTTAGAGTATGGATATCAATTGATAAAAAAGTAATACGTTCAGAAATGCTACGAATAATTGATTCATGTTTGCCAATTGTAAAAAAACATGCAAAGGTATAGATCGCAATTTACAAAAAATAGATTTTAGAATACGACCATTAACTTTTTTAGAATATTTATTTTAAGAAATTCATGGAAGAAGTTGATGAAATTAAAGAAGTAATAAATAAAATAAACATAAGAAATTCAGGTTCTAAAGATTATCAAAAAATGAAAATTGAGGAGTTAAGTGCAAATATGAGAGAGGTTATGAAGTTTCAACAAGATATAATTCAGAGAATTGAAGATTTTGAGGGAAAAGGATTACAACATGATTTAATAAATTATGCAAAAACTATTTGCAAAAACACAGCAGAAAGAGAAATACTAAAAATTCAAGACGTTTATCTAAAAAAAATTGAAACGGAATATCTAAAATAAGAAATTACGACGTATCGTATAACCAACAGCGAACATAGCCAGTGTCTGTTTTAAATTTAGGTGGAACCATTTTACATTTATCTATTGCAAGTGGACACCTCTCAATAAATCTACATTGAGTTGCAGGTTCCATAAGACTAGGAGGATTACCTTTGATGTATTTAGGAATATTTCCTTTTAATGTTGGAATGGATTCCAGTAGTCCCTGAGTATAAGGATGCTTTGGATTTTTGTAAATTTCATAAGATGAACCGAACTCTACCATTTGTCCACCATACATAATTCCAATTTTATCAGCAATTTCAGATAAAACTGCCAAATCATGTGTGATTAACATAATTGACATTCCGTCTTTTTTGAGTTTTTTCAAGAGGTTAATAATTTGAGCCTGAATTAATACATCAAGTGCAGTTGTAGGTTCATCAGCAATTACAAATTTGGGTTCAAGCAATAATGCCATAGCAATTATCACTCTTTGTTTCATTCCTCCGCTTAGCTCATGAGGATATTTTTTTAAAACAATATCATCCAAACTGACAGAATGCAGTGTGTTTAGAATTACATCATCAAAGTTTTCTGTAAAATTATGTTGGTTTAGAACTTCAACAAATTGTTCACGAATGGTAAACACAGGATCAAGAGAATTCATAGCTCCTTGAAATATCATTGAAATTTTTTTCCATCTGAATTTTCTAATAAAGTCAGATTCAGATATATCCAATATCGAAGTATCATCTAAAATTATTTTGCCATTTGCTTTACCTCCCAAAAGCATCCTAACAATAGAAAGACCCAATGTGCTTTTTCCACAGGCACTTTCACCTGCAATACCTATAGATTCTCCGTCGCTTAAATTAAAATCGACGTCATCTACTGCATATACCGGACCCTTTGATGTATTATATCGAGCTGAAAGCCCATTGACGATTAATACCACATATTTAGTAAAATCAAACTAGAATTTTTGTCTTGCACTAAACAATTAAAATTTAGCCATAAAAAAATATCACCATAATTTACCATATTTTTGCAAGGATGTTTTAACATCACCAATTAAGGTATCTAATGTATGAGAATCATAATTTGTACCTGTAAAATCAGCGTTAGTAAGAATTGCACCATCAAAATTAGTATGTCTCAGATTCACTCCACTAAGATTTGCATTGGTTAAATTAGCACTTCTCAAGTCAGTATAAAACAAGTCAGCCCCTCTAAGGTCAGCATCTTGAAGATCTGCACCATATAGTTCAGCATCCCAGAGTTTTGCATTGGAAAGATTTGTGCCTCTCATGGTAGCACCGCGTAGTTTGACATAAAACAAAATTGCATTATGGAGATTAGCCTCGCTTAAATCACTGCTACTCAAGTCAGCATTATGGATATCTCTATTTTGAAGATCAACACCACACATAATTGAATCAGACATATTTCTTCCAATTAGAACTTCATAATCAAAATTAATGTGGGTAAGATTTCGTTTTCTAAAAACGTCAGATGAATTCATACAACATAACAAAAGACATCACATTTGAATTTAGATAAAAACAATGTTAGAGGGATTTTTTACTAAGGCGATCAATTAACCAAATTTGCTTATGAATATATGAATAATTCAAAGATCAGTAATTGGATTCACTAAGGGATATAAACAACTTTACAGAAAGAAAAAAATCGATTCAAATGAAACTACCAATATGTAATTTTGATGCAAAAAATGCGGTGCTTTGCCCAAAATGCGAAAACAATGTAGAAGCAGGAATAATTACAAAGGCAGATGCAGATGCATCAATTATTCTTGCAAAGTTGGCAAAATCAAATCCAACTATCGATAAATTTTCACTTTATTCATGTAAAGAATTCAATGGAAATTATGTACTGGCACTAGCCAAAAACGATATTATGGTGATTCGACAAAGCCGTGTACTCTATAGATTACTTCAAGATCAATTCAAAGGAAAAATATGGCTTGTAGAAGCTGATGAAGATGATAAAAAATTCATAGAAGATTTATTTTTTCCAACAAAAATTTTGTCAATTAATTCAGTTTGGGCGCCTGGTGGAATCCAAAAGACAAAGGCAGTTGTATCTGGAAAATGGACTCCAAGATTTCCAATCGATACAAATAAGATAATTCAAATTGTCAAAAATGCCCGAAACCTTGACATTGAGATAGAATTTGAAGAAAAAAGACGGTGAAAATAGTGGGATTTGTTAAAACTCATGACATTACAGAATTAGATACCACACTCATTGGAAAAGAGGTGGTGCTTGGGGGATGGGTGGAGGATCTCCGAAAATTAGGAAAAATGACATTTATCACACTAAGAGATGTTTCTGGAATTTCTCAAATCATAGTAAAAGGTGAATTAAATGACAATCTAGGAGAAATAAACCGTCAAAGTGTAATTAGTGTAAAAGGAATAGTACAAGAAACAAAGGCAAGAGATTTTGCTTTTGAAATAAAAGCAGAAGAGATAGAAATTTTAGCAAAAGCAGTTCATCCGCTTCCAGTTGATCCAATTGGAAGACTAGAAAGCAACATCGATACAAGATTGAATCATCGTGCATTAGATATGAGAAATCAGAAAACTGCATCAATTTTCAAATTACGACATTTTGTTTTAGAAACATTACGTAAAACTTTATCAGAAAAAAAATTTATCGAGATCACAACTCCAAAAATAATTGGCAGTGCAAGTGAAGGAGGTGCAAATTTATTCTCATTAGATTATTTCGGTAAGACAGCATACCTTGCACAAAGTCCACAGCTATACAAAGAACAAATGACAATAGGGTTAGAAAGAGTGTATGAGATTTCAAATTTCTATAGAGCTGAAAATTCACATACAGGTCGTCATCTTAGTGAATTTACAAGTGTAGATATTGAAGCTGCATTTATGGATTACAATGATGTAATGGATATTTTAGAATCACTAGTAATGGAAGTTTACAAAATAACTTCCGAGAAATGTAAAAAAGAACAAGAAGAAATTAGACATATAATTGAAATTCCAAAATCACCTTTTGAAAGAATAACATACACTCAAGTTATCGAGGAATTAAAAAAAGCAGGTGAAAAAGTAGAGTTTGGGGATGACTTGCTTGATTCACATCTAAGAATAATTGGAAAGAATCATCCAGGATTTTATTTCCTAACAGATTGGCCAATGAAGCTAAAACCATTTTACATTAGAGAAAAGGATGAAGACCCAAAATTGTCACGTTCATTTGATCTTCAATTTGGATATCTAGAGTTATCTTCAGGAGGAACCAGACTTCATAATACCGACGTACTAAAAGCAAGACTCAAAGAACAGGGTCTTGATCCTGCTCAATTTGCGGATCATCTACAGACATTTGATTGGGGAATGCCGCCACATTCAGGTTGGGGAATGGGTTTGGACAGATTAATGACCACATTAATTGGCATAGATAATGTTAGAGAAGTTGTACTGTATCCAAGAGATCCAGATAGATTGAGTCCATAAATTCAGATTTTTATTATAAAGCAACAACAGAAATTACATGATAGAACAAACTGATGCAAAAAAAGTAGTAGAAGTGATAGGAAATAATCTGATAGGAGTCTCACATGACTCCAATAGCTTTCAAAAACTACCAGATTCTTTTTGGGGTTATTTTGCAAGAGGGCACGATACAAAAGGGACGTTTGGTGTAATAGTCACTTATTCAGAAGATGGAAAGGATGTAGATGAGTTAATCAAAATGTATGAAGAGTGGGCTAACAAAAATAAAAGTAAAGAATCCAAATGAATTATTTGGTTTCTTTTAGGAGTTTTCTATACTCATGACACTCTTTACAAATAGGTTTTCCCTTGTATTTTGGATTCCCATCTGTAATTTTTAAAGTGCCTTGATTTATTTTACAAATAACACAAACAACCATCGTTAGATTTTGGAATCAGCAATTTATAAAAATTGGCAATTTACTTAATTATGAAATAAAGTACGTTTACAAAAGAAGTAACAATTCAGAAAATAGATAAACAAGTTAACAAAATAGGCATAAATCAATCTTTAAAGTTTTTAAAAATGCCAACAAGATAATCAAATTATTTACACATTTGAGAAGTTAATTAAAAATAAGAGGATCATTTATGGATACAAATCAACAAGCATTTTTGTGGATGGTAAAAACTCAGAAAAAAATTCATGAAGAATACATTGAGAGAATATCTAAAGCATATTAGTAATTGCTTGAGTAAATTCAGATGTAGATTTTGTGCCGCCTATATCTTTAGTTTTAACACCAGTTTTTACTAAATTAAAAATCGTAGATTCTAATTTTTGTCCAACTTCAAGACATTTTGAATCATTATTTTTTGTACCAAGCCAATCAAGCATCATTTTGATAGATAAAAGAAATGATGAGGGATTTGCAATATTCTTTCCAGCAATATCAAATGCTGCTCCATGAACTGGTTCAAATAATGCAAAATTATCGCCAATATTTGCTGCGGGTGCCATACCTAATCCACCAACAACTTGAGAAGATTCATCAGATAAAATATCGCCAAACAAGTTAGTAGTTACTATAACATCAAATTGTTCAGGTTGACGAATTAGATTCATTGCACATGCATCAACATACATTTGTTCAAATAAAATGTCTGGATAGTTTTTTGAAACTTCAGTGCATGATCTAGCAAATAACCCATCAGTAATTCGCATGACATTTGATTTATGAACACATGTAACTTTTTTCATAGAATTTCTTTGTTTTGCAGTTTCAAATGCATACTTTGCAATTCTCTTAGATGCATTTTCTGAAATTATTCTTAATGCAACAGCTGAATCCCCCAAGCTAAATTCCTTACCAGTGTAAAGATCCTCGGTGTTTTCTCTAACAATCACCATATCAATATCATTTCGTAATGCAGGCATGTGTGGGTAAGATTTTGCAGGTCTGATGTTAGCATACAAATCAAGCATCCTTCGTAAAACAACAATGACATCAGCAGCTGATTCACCAACTGGGGCCTTCAAACATGCATCTGATTTTTTTATAGTGTCAACTGTTTCATCAGGTAATGCTTTACCTGATTCTTTAAGAGCTTGATCACCAGCTGATAATTTTGTGACATCTAATTTCAATCCAAGATTGTCATTTATGGCATTAATCACAGAAACTGCAGATTCAGATAATTCAGGACCAATCCCATCACCGGTAATTAATGAAATTTTATACATAATAGAACATTATCTCAATACAATTTTAGGATTATCTTACTTGTTTTTCCTGAAGCATTTTTTTGAGCATTATTCTATTAATTGCATCAATCACTGCCTTAACAGATGTTGTTACAATATCTTCGCCAACAGATTTTGCTGAGACTTTGTTTCCAAAAGCATCCTCTACTTTTACTGTAACCTCACATAATGCACTAGAACCACCAGAAATTGATGCCAGTCCATAATCTTTAATTCTAATTTCAGAAATCTTTCCGGTAATTTTTTGAATAGCATTTAATGCAGCATCTACTGGACCAACTCCATAATCAGTTCCAATGTGATCCTGACCGTCAATGTTTAATTTTACAAATGCATAAGGCATTGTTCCAATTCCAGTTGAAACTGAGAATCCAGTTAGCTGAACAATTCGTTTGAGTTCTTTTTCTCCCAATACATCACTTGCAATTGATAACAATTCAACATCTGTGATTTGTTTTCCAGCATCACCTAATGTTTTGACTTTGTCTAAGATTTGTTTAGATTGTTCTTCTGTAGGTTTTACTCCATATTCTGCAAGCATTGCATTCATTCCATGAATTCCAGCATGTTTTCCAACTTGGAGCCATCGCTTTCTTCCAACTAATTCAGGACTAATTGGCTCGTATGTAAGCGGATTGCTTAGTACACCGTGTGTATGAATACCGGATTCATGACCAAATGCGTTTGTTCCAACTATTGCTTTGTTTGGTTGAACAATAATTCCCACAGTCTTTGAGATGAATCGTGATGTATCATAGATTAATTCAGATTTGATATTAGTCTCATATTTTTTCTCAAATGGAAGACATTTCAAAGCCATTGAAAATTCTTCTAATGATGCATTTCCTGCTCTTTCTCCAATTCCATTAATTGTTACATGTGCACAAGAAGCTCCAGCATGAATTCCCGCTAATGAATTTGCAACTGCCAATCCAAAGTCATTATGACAATGAACGCTTACCGGAAGTTTTGTAACCTCTACTGTATCTTTTGTTAATGCTGCCATGTATTCAGGGGTAGAATATCCAACGGTATCAGGAATGTTGACTCTATCAGCTCCTGCTTTTGCAACATCACCAAATACTTTTTTTAAGAATTCTCGGTCTGTTCGTGTAGCATCTTCAGCTGAAAACTCTACTTGAAGACCTCTTGATTTTCCATACTCTACTGCGTCTATTGCTTTTTCAAGTGCTTGTTCTCTTGTCATTTTGAGTTTGTATTGTAAATGAATATCAGAAGTTGCAATGAAGGTGTGAATGTAATTTAATCCTGCATCAACTGCAGCATCAATATCGTTTTTAATGGTTCTAGTCAATCCAGCAATCTCACACGATAATCCGGCAGCAGCAATCATTTTGACAGCTTTGAATTCACCTGCAGATATTACTGGAAATCCTGCCTCAATTGCATCGACTCCTAATTCATCTAGTTTTTTTGCAATTGTTAGTTTTTGATCTGGCGATAAGGAGACTCCGATTGTTTGTTCTCCATCTCTTAATGTTGTATCAAAAATTCTAATTTTCATGCTCCGCTCCTCTGTAAAGCGGCAACACCGGTTCTGGCAACATCAATGATTCCAAATGGTTTTACCAATTCTTCAAATGCTCTAATTTGATCAGGTGTAGCAGTCAACTCTACCATCATGGAGTCTTTTCGTACATCGTGAATTTTGCCACCATACGCATTTGCTAATTTGTTTACTTCCATACTATCATTAGCATTACCAAGTTTTATCTTAAAAATACTTAGTTCACGATATACTGTTTTGTGCTCATCTAAGTGCCTTACTTCTAATGTATCAATCATTTTATCAAGTTGCTTTACAATTTGTTCAACTTGTTTTTCATCACCATATGTAGTAATTGTCATTCTTGAATATTCAGGATTATCAGTGACACCTACGGAAATACTATCAATATTGAAATTTCTGGATCTGAAAAGATGAGTAACTTTAAACAAGATTCCAGGTTTGTTTTCAACTAATAAAGTAAGAATTGCCCACATGATGATCACTAAGATGGTAGAATCATATCCGCAAGAGAAGTTCCTGGAGCTACAAATGGCAACACATCTTCTTCAGGATCAATTGGAATATCAATAACAGTTGCAACATCACTTTTCAATGCTGTCTTTATTGCCTTATCTAATTCATCCATCGATTGTGCACGTATGCCTTGAGCACCGTATGATTCTGCAAGTTTAACATAATCTGGGCATTTTCCTTGATCAACCCCAATCATTCTTCGATTATAGAAAGTTCTTTGCCATTGTGCAACCATTCCTAATGTAAAATTATTTAATAAAAATACAATGACTGGAATATCTTCTAACACTGCAGTTGCAAGTGAATTTTCTGTCATACTAAAACTACCATCTCCTGCAATATCCACTACAGGAACATCAGGTCTTGCAACTTTAGCACCGATTGCAGCTGGAAATCCCCATCCCATAGTTCCAAGTCCAGTAGAACTAAAGAAAGTACCAGGTTGAATTACATCGTAAAATAAAGATGCCCACATTTGATGTTGACCTACTTCAGTAGTTACAATTGAATCATGTGGTAAAACTTCTCTAAGTTTTCTCAATATTTTTGCAGCACCCATTTCACCTGGATGTAATTTCAAATGTTCTTTCCAGTATGCTTTTGTTTCTTTAACATGTTTAATCCACGTATTTTCTTCATTTCTTTTAACAGCTTTTTGCATAAGCATTTTAACCATGATTCTAAGTGATGCACGTACATCACCTACCACTGCAACGGATGTTGTTTGATTTTTACCAATTTCAGCTGGATCCACATCCATATGAATAATTTTTAGCCTCTTCTCAAAGGCCTCAAATGTTCCAACAGACCTATCAGAAAATCGTGTGCCTATAGCTAAAACACAATCAGCTTCAGTCATCATTTTATTTGCTTCCGCGTGACCATGCATTCCTATTGGACCTAATGATAACGGATGATTTTCAGGAAATGCACCTTTCCCTTTGAATGTAGTGACAACTGGAATCATAAGTAATTCAGCAATAGATTGTAATTCAGCAAATGCTGATGAAATAATTGTACCACCACCAGCTAAAATAATTGGTCTTTCTGCACTAAGTAACATCTCAATTGCTCTTTCAACATGCATGATATCAGGATCAGTCCATGGATGATAACCACGAATTTTGAATTCATCAGGAAAAACCATGGATGCCTCTTTTTGTTGGACATCTTTTGGGACGTCAATTAATACAGGTCCTGGTCTGCCCGTCTCTGCAATGTAAAATCCTTTTCTAACCATTTCTGGAATATCTCCAGGAGTTCTTGGTTGAAATGCATATTTTACAACAGGGTTTGCCATACCGATGATATCGCTTTCCTGAAAAGCATCTTTTCCAATCATTGCTACTGGAACTTGACCTGTAACTGCAATCATTGGAGAAGAATCAGCTTGGGCAGTGGCAATACCGGTTAGAATGTTAGTAGCACCAGGTCCAGATGTAGCAAAACACACTCCTGGTTTTCTACTTACTCTACCAAACCCATCAGCCATATGTGCTGCAGATTGCTCGTGTCTTACCAAAATATGTCTAATATCGCATCTTGCAAATTCATCATACATTGGAAGATTTGCACCTCCAGGTAAGCCAAATACTTCTTTGACCCCTTCTTTTTCCATAGCTACCATTAATGCTCTGGCGCCTGTCATAGTTTCCATTTTATTCAATCAAATCTTTCTCCATAATTTTAATGTGTTAAAATTCTGAGCACGTTTTACAGCACTAGATTAACTAGTGATAAAACACCCAACTTGTAACTTGTCTTTGTGCTCATTGAAATTCAAAAGTATTGTGGCATAGATAATTAATAAAGATTATCAGAAAAGTACCAGTGTTTTTAGACGTAGTTACTCCAGAAGACTTAAACTGATAATTTCTTACATCATAAATGACAATTTTGTCTGAAAATGAAGAGATCATTAGAATAATTGAAACACTTTTTGAATCAGGAAAGACAAAAGATTTTACATCACTTAGAGATATTCATCTTAACGATTCTAAATTTTCAAGTTTTAGTGACTTACCACCGTATGATCTAAAAGATTTTCAAACTACAATTGAATTAGAAGAATTAAGATTTGTAAGTATTTCAGATTATGATTATCAAATAAAAAATCCAAAGATTAGTGTATTTGGAGATACTGCAGTGGTTGCATTAGAATTAAAACAAAAAGGAATGTTGGTCGATAACAAAGCATTCACAGGAGAGCATATTTCAATTGATGGGAGAGCAACTTTCGTGTTGATAAAGCACCCAACATGGAAAATTGCACATATTCATTTATCTAAAATATAAAATTATTTTTTATTTACTACAGGTTTGTTTTGATTAGGTTTGTTTTGATTAGGTTTGTTTTGATTAGGTTTGTTTTGATTAGGTTTGTTTTGATTAGGTTTGTTTTGATTAGGTTTGTTTTGATTAGGTTTGTTTTGATTAGGTTTGTTTTGATTAGGTTTG